>JAZUNX010000088.1:0-72883 GCA_045604385.1 Acutalibacteraceae bacterium | reverse complement strand
TTATGAGAAAACTTCAACAATCTGTGATTTACCGCCACTTTTGATTGAGATGACGGCAATCATAAGATGAATAACATAGTTAGCAAGGAAAGAAAGCACCAAAATAACCATAGCCATTAAAATGCCGTTCTTTTCGGCAAGGTAAGGCATAGCCATTATACCGCCGCCGACACCGTAGCCTGTGATTATACAGGCACTTTGCCATACTGTGAGTTTGTTCTTTTCCATATTTTTCGCACTCCTTAAATTTAACTGATAGTGTCATTATATACCAAGTGAGAGGTTAAGGCAATGGGTTGGAGTAAATCTTGATGTAAAAGAGATATAAAAGGACCTCTTTAGCTTTGTGCTGTACAAAGTAAGGAGGTTTATTTGTTCTTATTGATTTCTGACGGTAATTGTTTTAGAAGATTTATCCAAAGTGACATTTTTTGAATTATCGTGGCACTTTGGAACTTTCAAAGTGCAAATTTCGTTGTCTGTTTTGCACTTTGGAGTTTTAGAACTGCTATAATTTCGAGAAAAGTATCACCACAGTGATACAAAGCTTTTATATTTCAGCTTATCCCTTTATAAACATATCATACGCAAACCTTGCACCAAGTCTGAAGCCCGATATAAAACTGTTCGAATTGCTTATAGTTGAAAACTCATTGTAAAGATAATTGATAAAAAAGCCTAAAAATGATTAAATTTGTGCCATCCATATGGGTGGCATTTTTGTTTGCGATGTGTTATAATTGGTTTGATAAATAAGAATTTGATGGAGATAAACTATGAACCGATATGATGAAGAATTTTGGAAAGCATTAGATGAATTAGTGAATAACTCTGAATTCATAATTGATAGACCAAAGGGAACGGCACATCCTAAATATCCAAATTTTATTTATCGAGTTGATTATGGTTATTTAAGGAATACATTGTCTATGGATGGTGCAGGAATAGATGTGTGGGTAGGAAGTGACGAAAAAAAGGTTGATGCGATAATGTGCATTGTTGATTTAATGAAAAGAGAATCGGAAATCAAAATATTGATTGGATGCACTGAAGAAGAAAAGTCAATAGTATATGAAACCCACAACGAAACACAGTTTATGAAAGGTGTTTTAATACGCCGATAAATTCCAATTTATCCAACGCTTTTAACGCTGATATATATCAACACAATGGAGAACAACATGAATAAAATTATAGAAATTACAGATTTTCTTGCTCCCGAGCTGGATGTGTATGCAAGACTGACCGAAAATCAGCTCTTAAACAGAGCGTTCCCCGAAAAAGGCTTGTTTATAGCAGAAAGTCCAAAGGTGATTGAAAGGGCTCTTGATGCAGGATACGAACCGGTCTCATGTCTTATGGAAAAAAGGCATATTGAGGGTGAAGGCAAGCAAATTCTCGGGAGAATAAAAGATGTTCCTGTTTTTTGTGCGGAATTTGATATTCTGACGCAGCTGACAGGCTTTAAGCTTACCAGAGGTATGCTGTGTGCTATGAAACGAAAGCCCCTACCTGACGTAAGAGAAATCTGTAAAAATAAAAGCAGAATAGTTATACTGGATAAGGTTATGAATCCGACCAATGTGGGTGCCATAATTCGTTCAGCGGCAGCGCTGGGAATGGATGCGGTAATTCTCACTCCCGGCTCTTCTGACCCACTGTACAGACGTGCCGCAAGAGTCAGTATGGGCACTGTGTTTCAGATTGAATGGACGTTTTTACAGGACGGCAGTCTTGATGAAATAAAGGCTCTCGGCTTTAAAACCGTAGCTATGACACTTAAGGATAATTCTCTTTCTATCGATGACCCTCGGCTGACAGCCGAAGATAAGCTCGCCATCGTTTTGGGAACAGAGGGCGACGGGCTTTCTGACGGGACCATATCCGACTGCGATTTTACCGTTAAAATACCGATGTATCACGGAGTTGATTCGCTGAATGTTGCCGCCGCTTCTGCAGTAGCTTTTTATCAGCTTGGTAATAAGCATAACGATGTCTGAGGCGGTGTAAATATCATCAGAGAAGATTTTTATAATCAACAAACCCTGACCATAATGTAAGGAGCTTTTTCTCACCTACAGTTGAAAATATTTGCTTCATTGTGTTATAATCAGCTTTATTGAAAACCTTACTGATACCAAGGAGGAGCATATGAACGTTATACAGACAATTATATCTTATCTTGCAATAGCGGCAGCTTTTATTTCTTCAATTTTTTCGGGGGGCGATTCAGCAATGATACCGTATACAAATGATTACAAGATTCCCGACAATATTCCCGAATACAAGGTGATTTCTACGGTCGAGAAAACCGATTGGAAGGCCAAATGGATCTGGGATAAGGAAAACCTGACAGAGAAAAATGTCTGGATGTGCTTTAATAAAAAGGTAAGTCTTGAAAGAAAACCCGAAGAGCTTATTGCTGACATTTCAGCCGACTCGAAATATTGGCTCTACATAAACGGAGAAACCGTTATTTTTGAGGGAAGTGTGAAACGAGGACCCGATGAAAACAGCGGCTATTATGACAGTATAGATATTGCACCTTATCTCAGAGAGGGTGAAAACTGGGTTTGTGCTTTGGTGTGGTTCTGGGATAATGAAACAAGCTATTCCTATAGCAGCAGCGGTCAGGGCGGGTTCCTTTTTGAAGCCATAGGCGAAGGTATCAGCATAATTTCCGACGAAAGCTGGAAGGTAAAAAGAAACAGTGCTTACGTTGACAGCCCTCTTTATCCGCCTAATTACAGACTTCCCGAATACAGTATTTATTTCGATGCAAGGGAAGATATGGGCGATTGGATAAATGAAGCTTATGATACTACCGCCTGGGAAAATGCAACCGAGTATGCCGTCGGCGGCGAGGGTGCTTACGGCAAGCTTTATCCGAGAGGAATACCTTTTTTGAAGGATTACGGTCTTAAAGATTATGAGAATTCAAAGGATTATGAAAACTATACCGTAAATGAGCTTTTCGGTGAAAAAATCACCGTAGATATTCCCTATAACGCACAGCTTACTCCCTATCTTAAAATCATAGCACCTGCCGGGAAAAAGATTCGCATAACAACGGAAAACACTTTAATCGGCGCAGTTTCAACTACCTATATAACTAAAGAGGGAGAGCAGGAGTTTGAGGCTTTAGGATGGTTTAACGGAGAGCATATTACTTATAAAATACCGAAAGGCGTTACAGTTGTTTCTTTGATGTACCGTGAAACGGGATATGACAGCTCATTCTGCGGTGACTTCAGGTGCGATGATGAATTCCTGAATTCTCTGTGGCAAAAATCTCTGCGTACTCTCTATGTTACCATGCGTGACAATTTTATGGATTGTCCCGACAGAGAAAGAGCTCAATGGTGGGGCGATGTTACAAGTGAAATGATTATGACAATGTACTCTATGGACAGTAATTCCTACCTGCTGTATCAGAAGGGTGTGGAAGCTATGCTCTCTCATACCGACGACACAAAGGTGCTTCAGACTGTTGTACCTATAAGCGGTGACTATTTTGAGCTTCCCGTTCAGCAGCTTGCAGGAATAGTAGGCTTTTTCACTTACTATGAATATACCGGCGACAAGGCTTTTATCGAAAAGGTATATGATGCTTCCCTTGACTACCTGAAAAAATGGGAAATCGGTGAAAATAATCTTGTTGTTCATCGCGGCGGCTCATGGGATTGGGCTGATTGGGGCAAAAAGGCAGATATGACAGCCATAGAAAATGCCTGGGTTTACTATGCTCTTTCCGCCACAGAGAAAATGGCGGAGCTTTTAGGAAAAGACGAGGACATCTCATTTATTACCGAAAGAAAAGATAATATCGGGAAGGGCTACAAGGCTCTTTGGACGGAAGAAGGCTTCAAAAGTGAAGATGCGAAAGAACCCGATGACAGAGCCAATGCCCTTGCAGTTTTGTCGTCACTTGCAGAAAAAGAGCAGTATGATACTATTACAAAAGTACTTACAACCACTAAAAATTCAAGCCCGTATATGGAATACTATGTTCTTGAAGCCCTTTGCAAAATGGGAAAATATGAAGCTGCAAGAGACAGAATCAAGGATAGATATGAGGGTATGATGAGTGAGGATTACTCTACTCTCTGGGAATTCTGGGACTCCTGGCGAGGCACTAAGAATCACGCATGGAGTGGTGGACCTCTTGTTATAATGAGTAAGCATTTTGCGGGCATCACTCCCCTTGAATCAGGCTATGAAAAGATTAAAATCGACCCTCAGTACACTCTGCAGGACAGCATAAGCTGTACCGTTCCGAGCGTAAAAGGGTTAATTACTCTGTCGTTTGAAAAGCTTGGCGGTGATTATATTATTGACCTTACTCTCCCACAAAATATAAAGACTGTTTTATATGTGCCTGCCGGAGCTGCAGTAAATATCAATTCAGAGCCTTTTTACCAAAATGGTGAGTATGTAAACGGTGGTAAAATCGGTAATGTGGAGATTGTGGAAAAAGCACTCGGTAACAGATAAGGTAATTTTTAATTTATCTGCATCCGAACGTTAAGTGGACGGGTTTACAAAACCCGTCCACTTAATTTTTTTGTAGAATAGAAGTTATCAAGCAGAAAATTATGTAATTTAAGCAACAACCAAACCGACAACATTTTTTCGTCAGTCAGGTGTAAAACTTTAGTTCTTCATCAGAGTTACCAGTATTTCTACCATTTTTTCCATAGACTGAACGGGAATAAATTCGTGAATGCCGTGGAAGTTTGCGCCGCCTGTGGAAAGATTGGGGCAGGGAAGACCCTCAAAGGAAAGTCTTGCACCGTCGGTTCCCCCGCGTATAGGAACTATCATAGGCTCCACGCCTGCGGCCTTCATTGCCTTTTCAGCGTTATCAACGATATGCATAAAGGGAATTATTTTTTCTCGCATATTGTAATAGCTGTCATTTATCTCGGCTTCAAAGGTGCCTTCTCCGTAAACTCCGTTGAGATAATCGACAAGATTTACTATGAAATCTTTGCGACGGAGGAAGCTTTCCATATTATGGTCGCGGATAATATAGTGAAGCTCTGCAAGGGTTTCGTCACCCTTCATATCGCAAAGGTGATAGAAGCCTTCATAGCCCTCGGTGTGTGCGGGGGTTTCGGCCTTGGGCATCATATTTATAAATTCTGCGGCAAGAAGGGAAGCGTTTTTCATTTTATTCTTGGCACTGCCGGGATGAATATTGATTCCGTGAACCTTTATCTTTGCTGAAGCGGCATTGAAGTTTTCATATTCTATTTCGCCAAGCTCACCGCCGTCAACGGTGTATGCCCAATCGCAGGCAAATCTTTTTATATTGAATCTGTCTGCGCCTCTGCCTATTTCTTCGTCGGGGGTAATACCAACTGCTATTCTTCCGTGACTTATTTCGGGGTGAGATATAAGATATTCGCAGGCGGTGAAAATTTCCGCTATACCTGCTTTATCGTCTGCACCGAGAAGGGTGGTTCCGTCTGTTGTAATAATATCACAGCCGATGTATTTTTCGAGATAGGGAAAATCTTTGGCCTTAATGCTCACACTGTCATTTAAGGCTATATCTCCGCCACGGTAAGACAAAATCTGTGGCTTTATTTCATCGCCTTTTACAGCAGGGCTTGTATCCATATGAGCGATGAATCCGATTGACGGGTCATTTTCTCTGCCGGGTGTGGCAGGTATTACACCGTAAACATAGCCGTCCTTATCAAGCTCAACCTCAACGAGGCCGATACTTTTCAGCTCCTCGGCAAGACATTCGCCGAGAACAAGCTGACTTGCGGTGGATGGGCATGATTCGGAGTTCTCGTCGGAGTTTGTTCCGAAGGAAACATATTTTAAAAATCTTTCTGTTACAGCGTTTTTCATTTGTTCGTTACTTCCTTTTTGTGTTCTTCTATTGTTGTGGTGACCTTTTTATCGTTATAAAGCACGAAGAATACAACGGAAAGCAGACTGAAAATACCTGCAAAGACACCTGTAAGCTTAACGCCCTGAAGGCTTACACTCTCTCCTGCTCCTGCACCTATTGCCAGAATACTTGAAACGCCCATCATAGCAATGGCTGAACAGATTTTTTCGATAAAGGTCTTGACCGCAGAGAATATACCCTCACGGTTAACACCGTTTACAAGGCAGTCCTGCTGAATAATATCGGAAATAACAGACTGAGGAAGAATGTTTATCGCAGCGAAGGGGAATGAAACAATAACGCCCATACCCAGGCCGATGAAAAGCTCCTTGCCCGGTGCAAGGGCCGCGATTTTATCTCCGAAATAAATCATACCGAATACAAGAGTGAATACCACAGCGGCAATGACAAGAGGAATCTTCTTGTTGTATTTACGACTGATTTTGATTATCAGCGGGAACAGGCATATTGCCACGGCAATAGCACAGAGCATTACAAGGAAGGACTGCGATTCGGGTACGTTAAGAAGCATAGTTATGTAATAGAGCATAGCTGTCTGGAAAAATGCCATGGAAACACCGACGAAAAGATCGCCGAGGCTGAAAATGACAAATTGCTTGTTTCTGAACACCATACCGAAGGATTTAAGCATAGATTCCTGCGGCTTGACATTTTCATCAACATATTCCTTTTCTTCAAAGGCGTAGGCACTGAGCATAAGACAGACTATACCGATGACACCAAAGACGGTAAAGACGGCACGCCATGCCCATAAGGGAGAAAGACCTGCATTTTTTAGTAAATCCACAAAAAGAGTTGCCGCATACATAAATGAGCTTGAGCCCATAAAGAAAACGGTGCTTATTCCGTAGTAACCTACTCTGACCTTTGCATCGGGAATGATTTCGGGAACAAGTGCATTTCTCGGGATAAAGAACAAGGTGTAGGCCGTATAATAGGTCACAAGAAAGAACCCTACCCATACAGCGTTCAGAGCAGAACCTTGATTGAAGGGTGCATAGAAAATGAGAACAACGGACAACGCATAGGGGAGAGCCGAATAACGCAGGAAGGGCATACGTCTGCCACTTTTGTGGGTGCATTTATCGGACAAGGATGCAACAATAGGGTCTGTAACAGCATCTACTATTTTGCCCAGGGCAGTAATAAAAGCCATTATGGTGATAAAGCCTAAAAATTTATTTTCAGGCAAGAGACTCGGCAGACCGCTTTTTACTGTAGGCTGAAAGAAATACAGAAGGTAGTTACTTATCATACCCGTGAACAGGCCTTTTGCTATATCGGCAAGGCAGTAACGGTACATTTTTCTTTTCGGTAATGGTTTTGACATAAATATATCTCCTCTCAATAAACTGAAATAATAATAACATAATGTGACAGCTTTTTCAAGGAAAAGTAACTGTTCAGAGCTTTTTCGTATGTATATGGGGAGATTAAAATGACTTTGTATTGCATTAAGAAACTTTTTGCAGTATAATAACTTCGAAAAGTAGTGACATTTGGAGGTTGTGACAATGAAGAAGAGAATTGTGATAGGAATTTTACTTACATTGGTTGTTGTAATATCAGGAATCTTATCGCTTTCAATAAGACCTGAATATAGTTCAGTAAATTATAATCCCGCAGACAGTCAGAACAAAACGGACAAAACAATTAAGTTCGGCTCGAACGGAAAACTCAAAATTTTACATATTACCGATACTCATCTTAAGCTTAACCATAACTTCGACCCGACAATCTGGTTGGTTGAGAGAGCTTGTGATGCAGAAAAACCTGATATTGTTATGTTAACAGGCGATATTGTTTTAAATTACGACAATGCAGAAGATACGAAGAAATTGATTAATGCACTCATGAATATTTTTGATTCAAGGAATATTCCTGTGGCAGTAACCTTCGGTAATCATGATTCAGAGCAGGGCTCAATGTCACGAGAAGATCTGATGGCATATTACAACACATTTTCTTGCTCTGCTTCCACCGATGACGGTGATGCTCTGACCGGTTGCGGTACATACAATATTCCCGTATTGGCATCCGATGGTGAAAAGGTAAAATTTAATCTTTGGGTGTTTGATTCAGGCGATTATGACGAAGAAGGAAGATACAGCTGCGTTAAACCTGACCAGATTGAATGGTATAAAGAGACATCTGACAAACTTAAGGCAGAGAATAACGGAGAACCGGTGAATTCTCTTGTTTTTCAACATATAATCGTTGGTGAAATCTATGATGTGCTTCAGAAGTCGGATTCATGGAAGTCTTATGCATACAAGCATGTATACAACAAAGAAGAATATTATATGTTTGACCCTGACCGTGTTAATTACGGTACAATAAGAGAATATCCTTGTCCCGGTTATGAAAACTTTGGTCAGTTTGATGCAATGGTTCAGAAAGGCGATGTCCTTGCAATGTTTACAGGACACGACCACACCAATGCCTTTGCGGTTGAGCATAAGGGAATTGATATTGTCAATTCTCTCAGTACACGTTATATAGGACTTTTTCATTCCACACAATGCGGCTACCGAGTAATTGAAGTCGACGAAAATGACACCTCCGCTTACGAAACACGAGTAGCACGTATATTTGATATATACGATTTTGAAACTGTAAAAGAAGAGAAGCTCAACGGAGATAAATTCACTTACAAAATGGCTCGTGAATTTGCCTTCAAAGGCAAGTTTCAGAAATTCGCAACAGATGTTTACGGTAAATTTATAGAAGCTGTTACCGGCAGACAGGTAACATATCCCGATTAAGATTTTGAAAATAGGGTGCCATCCGAAAGGGTGGCATTTTTCCTTTTAATATGTTATAATCGGTTTGATAGAAAAGAATTTGCACAAGAAAAAAGTGATTGTTTTATTGAAATTTTAAGAAAGATATGATAATATTTACTCGCTGGCTCGGAGGGCAAAGCATTCGTTGGAAATGTTATGCCGGATAAGGCTACAGGTTGAAATACCTGTCATCTTGTCCGGCGTTTTTTGTTTTTAGGAGGCAATAATTATGAATAATAATAAAAATTTTACAAGCGGAGGAGTCCTCGGTTCTCTTATAAAATTTGCAGTACCCGTATTAGCGGCTATGTTTTTACAATCGCTTTACGGTGCTGTTGATTTGTTTGTTGTAGGACAGTTCGCGGAAACCATAGATGTGTCAGGTGTTGCTACAGGAAGTCTTTTGATGCAAACCGTTACCATGATAATTACGGGATTATCTATGGGAGTAACAGTATATGTAGGTCAGAGAATCGGTGAGAAAAAAGAGGAAGAAGCAGGCAAAGCTATCGGTTCAGGTATAGTGCTTTTTCTTTTAATAGGCGCTCTTTTATCAGTTTTACTGGTTGTGTTCACCAAACAGTTGGCAAACCTGCTTCATGCACCAAGCGAAGCATATGTACAAACCTGTGAGTATATATTCGTGTGCGGAAGCGGTACAATATTTATCGTATTATATAATTTGTTGGGTGCCATTTTCAGAGGCATAGGAGATTCAAAAACGCCCCTGTTTACGGTATTCGTTGCATGTATAATCAACATTGTCGCTGACTTGCTGTTTGTGGCGGTTTTCGGTTTGGGCGCTATGGGTGCCGCATTGGCAACTATAATTGCACAGGCGGTTAGTGTAATTGTTTCTGTGCTTATAATTATTAAGAAACCTCTTCCGTTTAAATTAAGAAAGGAATATGTTTGTTTTAACAGACAGCTTGTTTTGCATGAGTTAAGACTGGGAACGCCTATTGCGTTACAGGAATTTTTGGTTGGCGTATCTTTTATGGTGATTCAAACGGTCGTTAATTCTATCAATGTAACTGCATCGGCAGGTGTAGGTGTCGCTGAAAAGGTATGTGCATTTATTATGCTGGTACCGTCGGCTTTTTCACAGTCAATTTCAGCCTTTGTTGCTCAGAATATTGGTGCGGGATATAAAGACAGAGCATTAAAAGCATTGAAGTACGGAATTTTAACATCGCTTTGTATTGCTGTTTTTATAGGTTCTTTTACATTTTTCAAAGGAAATATTTTAGCAAATATTTTTACTAATGATGCAGAAGTAATCGGACAAGCATTCAATTATTTGAAAGCCTATGCAAT
The DNA here is from genome assembly GCA_045604385.1 of Acutalibacteraceae bacterium. Taxonomy (GTDB): domain Bacteria; phylum Bacillota; class Clostridia; order Oscillospirales; family Acutalibacteraceae; genus UBA6857. The sequence goes on along the minus strand of JAZUNX010000088.1, from coordinate 62,851 downwards.
CGACACATTATTTACGGCAATTCTGTTTTGTTATATAGGGTACTATAACGGATGCGGAAAAACATTGTTTGTTATGGTTCAGGGAATTGTAGGAGCGTTCTGTGTCAGAGTTCCTGTTGTATTTATAATGAGTAGTTTGCAAAATTCAACCTTATTCCATATTGGTTTGGCAACACCTGCTTCAACAGTAGTTCAAATTGCCTTATGTATAATCTTTATGTTGTGTACAGTTTGTTCGGATAAGAAAAAATTTCTTGCTGAAAAATAAATAAATAAATTCTAATCTGTGAGGTGCTAAAATGAAATTTGATGTAAATAAATTAGAGTGGACAAGAGAGCCTGCTGACTGCTTAATATCTGAAGAAAAAATAGAAATCGTTACAAATCCGCACACTGATTTGTGGCAGAGAACTTATTATCATTTCAGAAATGACAATGCTCCTGTTTTGCAGATGAAAACTGACGAAAAGTTTTTCTCCTTTGTTGTAAAAACAGAGTTTGAAAGTAAGCACAGATTTGACCAGTGCGGTATCGTCATGTATCTGGACAGCGAAAACTGGTTAAAAGGCTCAATTGAGTACGAAAACGAAGTGTTTCAGCATTTGGGAAGCGTGGTTACAAATAACGGATATTCTGATTGGGCAACCACCGAAATTGACGCTTCAATAAAGTCTATGTGGTACAGATTCAGCCGCAGAGAAGATGATTATTGCATTGAATGCTCCGATGACGGAATTATCTTTAAACAGATGCGTGTCTGTCATATGGCGAAGGGCAAAGGAACCGTACAATTCGGAATTTATGCCTGCAGCCCTGAAGAATCGTCCTTCAAGGCAGCCTTTACAAATATGGAAATTACCGAGTGCAAATGGCTCAAACACGACGGACAAAAAGCCGATGAGGATTTGATTTGACAGATGATAAACACAACCCCTGACCGCAAAAAGGCAGGGGTGTTTTTACATATAGAATATAAAAAAACTCCTTAATTTATGTGCTTTCATTGTACAAAGTTAAGGAGGTTTTATCGAATGTATGGGAAGTTATATTTTTGTTAAAAAGAACGCTGTTATTTGATATAATGGGACGAATGTTTTGATGAAGCTTCAGCTTGCAAAAAGACTTGACTTCCTATTTACTTGTTTTCTTTTTTATGATATTCTATATCAAAACGAAGGTATATTATAGTATCAAGGTGCAAGTATTTTTGATTTTTATCTGTAAGGAGAATATTTATGAGAAATAAATCTGCACTGAAACTTGTGTCGTCTGATTCTGATATTGTCCGTTGCTTTGATGCAGCTTTGCATAACATCGTAAAAATCAACACCGTAAGGTGCAGATACAAACAGTACAACAAGACAGGCTTGTTAAAACATCGTTATATGATCCGAGCAGGAAGAAACTACAAAACTCCTTGGACCCGTGATGCTTCAATCAACACCTGGCAGGCAATAAACTTTATTAATCCCGAGGTGTCTCGTACCACTCTTTTTGCCGTCTGTGATTTAAACAAAGAGGGAGAGCCTGTAATCCAGCCGGATGTGCAGACCTGGGATCAGATTGTATGGGCGATCGGTGCTTATAATTATTATCTTACAACGGGTGACGAAGAGTTTCTGATGATAGCTCACGGTGTAATCCGTCGGGCTCTTGAAACTCACCGTAAAAACCGATTTAATACAAAATACGGACTTTTTGTCGGAGGTTCATTTTTTAATGACGGCATTTCAGGTTATCCTGTTTCTTGCCATCAGGAGGGTCTTTGTGAATCTTTTGCACCGGCACACCCTGTTGTAGAAACAATAATGTGTCTCAGCACAAACTGCCTCTATTGTGAAGCTTATCGGATTTACGCAGAGATTTCTGCCCGCTTAAGCTTGTCCACAGAGGCGGGAACAGCCCGCATACATCATGATGAGCTCAAAACTGCGATTAACAGTCTGTTCTGGAGTGATGAATTGGGGCGTTACAGATATATTGTTTTTCCTGACGGAAGCACCGATAAATCGCAGGAGTTAAGCGGTCACTCTTTTGCAGTACTTTTTGATATCTGCCCCAAAGAAAAACAAGCATTACTTTTTGAAAATCTCCGTAATACCGAAGGAGGAATAGTTTCAATCTGGCCACCTTTTGAAGGTCTTTACAGTGATGACAAGCCGGGACGCCATAACAATGTGGTGTGGCCTTTCCTTAACGGGATGATAATTGCAGCTGCGGCAAAATGCGGTCTTGTCTCTTTCGCAGGCGCAGAACTCCAAAAAATAACAGCCCTTTTTAAAGGCAGTAAATTCAAATTTTTCGAAATTTACTCGCCTTACACCAAAAAAGCTTTCGGTGGTTGGCAGGTTGGTCGTATATGGGACTCCTGCCGTGACCAGACCTGGTCTGCAAGCTGTTATATAGGTGCCGTAATTCACGGCGTTTTCGGAATAAAGTGTGAGGAAAAAGGTCTTCGCTTTACTCCTTGTGTACCCGAGGAACTCAAAAATGTCGAACTGATAAATCTTAAAATTCGCGGTTGGGTTTTCTCGGTAAAAATAAAGGGTTACGGCAACAAAGTTAAAAAGTTCATTCTTGACGGAAAAGAGTGTGAACCTTTTATAGAGTGGGATGATAAGTTTCACAAAGTAGAGATTATACTGGAGTAAAAAATATAAAATCAGTTAGAAAATAACGGTACCTGATGGTACCGTTAACATTTTATGGCGTCATAGCAAGGAATTCAAACCCTCAAAGCCATTTTAGCGACTTTCAGAATTTATAATATTTTTAATTCTTTTCCTGTTTTTTCTTCTAACGTTTTTATCCTGTGTGAGGTTGAAATCTTGTTCTGAATTACAGAAGAAAACAACATTAAAAGACCTCCTTTAAATTTGTGCTTTCATTGTACAAACTAAAGGAGGTTTTCTTTTAGTCGTATATCTGTTTCATTGTTTCTTCGTCAATTTCACGGTTTTTGAAATAATACTTTTTATCTTCTTCGGTGATGGTTCGGATAACCCTGCAGGGATTTCCTGCGGCAAAGGACCAATCGGGAATATTCTTTGTAACAACACTTCCTGCACCGATAACAACATTATCACCGATATGCACTCCCGGGAGAATGACGGTGTTACCGCCAATCCACACATTGTCTCCGACGGTGACTTCAATGCCGTATTCGTAGCCGAGAGCACGTGAGTCGGGGTGCAGAGTGTGACCTGCCGTGTAAATTGACACACCCGGAGCCAGCAGACAGTTATCTCCCAAAGTTACCTTTCCGTTATCGAGAATGGTGCAGTTGTAGTTGATGAAGCAGTTTTTGCCTACAAATATATTCGAGCCGTAGTCACAATAAAATGGCGGATTAAGGAAGGTGCTTTCGTCAGCTCTTCCGAAAAGCTTTTTGACAAGAGCGTTTATCCCTTCAAAATCACAGCGGTCAATGGTATTAAGCGCCTGCGTGAGCTTTCTTGCTTTTTTCATTTCGATCCAGTCATTGTCGTCCGCGATGAAAAGCATACCTTTTTCCCGTTTTTCTTTGCTTGTCATAGTCTTTCTCCTTTAAAATTCAGGTTTATCAGAAGCACTCGATTACATCCGAGCCGTCTTTTACAAAAGCGATAAACTCGTCGATATTTGCCGTGATTTCATAAGTTCCTTTTGCGTAGATTTTCTTGTCCTTTGTCAAAATCCATTTCCCGTCAGGAATATACACGGTCTTGACGGTCTGTCCCTGATTTACGATGGGAGCGAAGATGATGTCATCTCCGAACATATACTGACTGTCGAGAGTATAGCAGATTTCATCGTCGGGGTATTCGAAGAACATAGGTCGCATTACAGGGTAGCCTTTTTCGCAGGCAACATCCATCTGCTTTTTGATGTAGGGTCTTAATTTTTCACGGATCATAACAAGATTTTTAAGTATTTCAAAATTCTTTTCCCCGAAGCTCCAAAGCTCATTCGGGTCACCGCTCGGCTCCTTAAGTCCCGCCGTCGGTTCATAGTGTCTGTTCCGTGAGCCGTGAAGCCGCATAACAGGGCTGAAAAGACCGAACTGGAACCAACGGACTATAAGCTCTTTGAAATAATCGCTTGTGATGTCTGCACCGTAAAAACCGCCGATGTCCGTGTTCCACCAGGGTATGCCGCACATTGACATATTGATTCCCGCTTTTACCTGATGGGAGAGGCTTTCAAAGGTGGATTCAATATCACCCGACCATACAAGTGAGGCGAATTTCTGACTGCCTAAATATGCGCAACGGGTGAGGGTGATAATGTCATCTCTGCCAATTGATTTAAAGCCGTCGTAAGCCATTTTTGAATAGTAATAGGGATAGAGCAGTGCCACCATGTCGGCTCTGCCCTTGTACCAGATAAGATTATCAAAATGCTCGGGATGAATTTCAGGCTCTGCCTCGTCAAACCAAAGAGCATCAACACCCTTGTCAATATAGTTTTCCTTCAGCTTGCTCCATACATAGTCCCTTGTGGCAGGGTTGGTAACGTCAATTTCACATTGCCAGCCGTAAAAATCAAAAACTCTGTCAGGACCACGGGCGGTACGCATAAGCATATTGTTGTTTCTCATATAATGGTAGTTTTCACTGCTGCCGTTTATGGTAGGCCACATGGAAACGATGAGCTTGGTGTTCATGCTGTGAAGTTCATCTGTCATTTCCTTTACATCGGGCCAGTATTTCGGGTCGAATTTGTAATCACCCTGCTCGGTCCAATGAAAATAATCAGCAATAATTGCCGACAGGGGAATGCCCAGCTCTTTATATTTCCGTGCAACAGAAAGAAGCTCTTCCCGGGTTTCGTAGCGTAGTCTGCTCTGCCAGAAGCCCGTTGCCCATTCGGGCATTTCGGGCGCATAACCTGTCAGGTCTGCAAGAGTGGTACAAGCCTCCTTCGGTGTGCCTGCAATAACAACATAATCCATAAATCTGCAGCAGTCACAGCTCCAGCGTGTTCTGTTGTTTGAAAGCTCACAAAGTCCCGTTGAAGGATTGTTCCATATAAAGCCGTAGCCGAGTGAAGAATACACATAGGGGATGGTGCATTTTGCATTCACATTTCTTATGTCTACCGATGAGCCTTTAAGGTCAAATTCATTATCCCAGCTGTGTCCGAGACCGAAAAAATGCTCGTTTTTATTCGGCTCGAAGGTCACTCTTGCCGACCATAGACCGCTGCCTTTATTTTCAAAATGGCGGAAACCGCTGTGGAATGTAAGCTCGGGCTTTTCTGTGAGAATATTTTTGTCACCGATGAAAAAGGAAACCTTACCGCTATTTTCAAGCTTTGCCTGAAGTTTACCGCAGGTGAGAGTGACACAGTTGTCGTACTCCTTGATTTCAGCTTCGGTATTCTGCGGCACAAGGGTGTAATTTTCATCACTCACCTGACAATCGGGAAAAGCCTGAAAACGAATGGCGTTATTTCCGCAGGTGCTTATGCGCACAAGCTCGGTGTATCTTGTGAAGAGTATTTCATTATTTTTTATAATAAGATTATTCATTGTTTTTCTCCCTGTTGAACAGTATCACAACTGCTCAAATATGCTCCAACCGACAACCTCAACACCATTGTCCTCGGCTCTTTGAAGCAGGTCTCCGCTTTTTAAAAGCCCGTATTCAAAAACTCTCTTCTGCCACTGCTTACCGTGTTTTTCATTGGGTAGGGCAGGGTGCAGAAAAATTTCCGTTACACCGTCAAGGCAGTTGTCAACGGCATCAAGATAGTATTTTCGAAGGGTTTCATAATTTTTGATTTTATCCGTTGACCAAGGGTTTGAAACAAGGTCCGTGAGAAGCTTTACACCTCTTTTTTCAGCCGAAGAAACTATCATTTGCTGAAGCTTTATTACGGGTGCGGGTATTTTCATACCAATCTGTCTTTCGAGAAAGCCCACGGTTTTAGGGAAGCGGAAGGGCAGATTGTGTTCTTTGCAAAAATCGAAGGCATCAAGATAAAACCGTCTGCCGTTTATGCCGTAAACCGTTCCGCAATGGCTGTCAGCGTGGTCAACTGTTGCACCTTTTTCGGTGATATAATTGTACTGTGCCTCAAGCTCTGCTCTTACATCTTTTCGTTTTGCTTTGAAGGTGAGATTTTTACCTTCATGCCAAAGACCTTCTTTGCCGAGTGAAGCAGCACCCGTAAGGCTTGGATAAAGGTCTTTTTTATCGTCGGAATTGAGAGTGATATGCACACCGACAGGAAAAGAAATATTCTTTGCAAAAGCGGTCGCATCCTCCGCTTCGGGTGCTACGGACATAAGTGAGGTTGAGGTTATGAGCTTTTTTGTCAGCAGGTCTTTTATGGCTTCATTCTGCTCCTTGTTTAAGCCGAAATCATCGGCATTTATAATCAGATATTTAGCCATTTTCTTTTTCATCCTCGGGGAATTTAAGGAAGAATGTGATAACGGAAGCCACTATCATAGCCGCCGCAGGGAAAAGGCAGAGAAGAATTCTTGCCGCCATAGCAGGATTTTCGCCGGGCTCGTCGCCGCTGATAAAGCCGAAATATTCAGAAGCCGCATAGAAAGCAAGTGAGGTATAAAGGCCGTTAAGTCTGTTCATAACACCCATAAGGCTGTTGATGATACCCTCTCTCTTTATGCCGTGCTTACGGTAGTCGTCGTCAACGATTTTTGCACCGATGCAGTCCATTGTAGTAAGACAGGCGGCAACACCCACACCCACAACTGCCGCAATGGCGATGGTGGGAACAAGGCTGTTGACAAAGAAAAGGGGAATAAAAGCTGTGGCCATAATGATGAAGCCTGTTCTCCATATTTTCATTATGTCAACCTTCTGAATAACCTTTGACCATATAACAATACCGATAACGGCAACGCCAAGAACGATACCGAGCATAACTGTTGTCATACTTCCGCCGAGACCGAGGGTGTATTTTACAAAGAAGGGTATAGCTTGAGAAATCAGAGAGAATGCGGCAGAATAGAATGCGCCTGCAAGACCGAAAATCCAGAAGCGCGGATTTGTAAAGAGCGCCTTGATACTATCGAAAAGATGAGGCTTTTCGAGTTCTTCGTAGTCTGTATTTTCACGGCAGCCCCAGAAGCAGTACATCATAACTACAAGGGCAACAACACCGTAGATAAGAGATGTAAGTCTGTAGCCGATTGCTTCGGTAATCATGGGAGTAAGTGCGATGCTGATTGCCATAGCGAAAAGCTGACAAATCTGACGGATGCCGTTTGTTTTTGCACGGTCTGCATCCTTTTTGAAAAGCTCCACAAAGAGTGAGCCGTAGTTTGCATTGACCAGTGAGTCTAAAGTACCCGTGAGTATGTACATTAAAAGCATATAGATAAAGAGCATACCTTTTTCGCTTTCAATGAATGAGGGAACATTATAGAAAAGAATGAAGAACAGAACAAGAAGGGGAGTGCCGATTAAAAGCCAGGGTCTTCTTCTGCCCCATTTTGTACGGGTGCGGTCTGAAAGAAAGCCGTAAACAGGGTTATCGATTGCATCCACAAAGGTGTAGATGAACAGTACAAGTGAATACTTTTTCATATCAAGTCCGAGCATATCCACATAAAAGATTGCTGCAAAGGACTTGAACATATTGATGGGGATTGATGTGCCGAACATGGCAAAGCCATAACGGGCAGGGGATGTTTTCTTCGTGAGTGCATTTTTAGGTGCCATTGTTTTTTCTCCTTTATTTGAAATATATGGGATTTGATATTGCGCAAATCCTCTTAAGCTTACCGAAGCCCTTATAGACCTTGATGTAAGCAAATTTAACTTTTCCTGTATTTACGCTTGCTTTTCCGCCAATAAGCTTTATCTCTTTTTCATATATATCGGTAACAAGAGTAGCTTTTTCTGCATCTGAATGTATTATAAGGGGCGTGTGTTCACTGTAATCTGCCGTTTGTCCCATAACACATTCGCCGTAAGAAAGTTTCAGTATTATACCGTCAACGCTGTCTTTAATATAGCAGTTACCGTTTCTGATCGCATAGAGAATATCCTCCGCACTCCGTGACTTTGAGTACACTGCCGTGACGGGATTTCCGAGCTTTGCAAGCTGTTTGGGCTTATGGAAGTCGCTTCCGCCTACAATGGGGATCTGTCTGCCTTTTTTAAGAAGTGATGTCCACCACTCTATAGCCTTTACATTTGACGGGCGCATAGGTCCGTTCCATACCTCCATCATATCGAAGGCTTCTTCATCCTCCCACTTATAAGGGCAGATGGGACAAAGAGGATGGTTGACGGATATAACTGCACCGACATTTTTGGCGTGGCTGATGATAGACTGCATTTCCTCTTTTGTGTTTGCGATAAAGCTGTTTTCAAAGGGTGCGGGTACGCCGAAAAAATTCATATGACCTTTATAATGTGTCCACTCAACTGCAGGTATAAAGGTAAGTCCGTCGATGTGGGGCAGATTGAGATTTTCCGAAAAGTTGTTATGATTGGCGATACCGATGAAATCAAGACCTTTTTCCTTTGCGAGCTTACCGAGTTCAAAGGCACTGAATACCCCGTCAGAGGCAGTGGAGTGCATGTGCAAATCTCCGAAAAGAAGAACTTCCTCCTCATACTCGAAATCGATGTTGTATGTAACCTCAACACCTTCATTCATAACATGATAAGCGCCGATTATTATCTGCCACTTACCGCTTTTGATTTTCTGACAGAGATAACCTGCCGAGGAATCATATTCACCCACATATATTGTCTTGTGTGAGCTTCCCGACCAGCCGAGAAAGTTACCTTTTTCGTCCATAAGACCGATGTCTATGGTGTTTGACGGCTTAAGGTCACCCATCACGCCCTTTGTGGGCTTATAGTAATCGTAGCAGATGGTGATTTTCACTACCTTTTCGGGTACATCAAAGGGCAGGGTATAATACTGTCCTTCTTTCTCTTTTGATATGTTATGTTTTATAACCGTAATACCACCGCCTGTCACATATTTTCAATTTATTTTATCATTGTTTAATCTCTCTTGTCAATGCTGTACAAAAAAACTGAAAGAAACTGAATTCTTTTAATGGATTTTTAATTTAAAGTGTGATATAATTTTGCTGTATAAAAATTGCAGGAGATATAATTATGAGAATTCTTGTCGCTGAAGATGAAAAAGCCCTTAACAGAATATTAGTCAAACAGTTCACAAAGCTCGGCTACAGTGTTGACAGCTGCTTTGATGGTGAGAGTGTTTTTGACTTTCTTGCAGGTGCCGAATATGACGCAATAGTTATGGATGTTATGATGCCCCGTAAGGACGGCTTTGAGGTTCTTCGTGAAATGCGTGCGGGTAAAAATCAGACACCCGTTATTTTCCTTACGGCTAAAACGGAAATCAGCGACAGGGTTTTCGGCCTTGACCTCGGGGCGAACGATTATCTTATCAAGCCCTTTTCCTTTGAGGAACTTGCCGCCAGAGTAAGAATGATAACAAGAGATGCAAAGGGAAACAGCACAAATGTCTTTTCCGTAGGAGACCTCAGTGTGGATGTGAAAACCCGTGAGGTGAAAAGGGCAGGTAAAATAATTGACCTTTCAGCTAGAGAGTATTCTATTTTAGAGGCTCTTATCAGAAATGCGGGTACGGTTATGACACGTGATAAAATTGAAAGCAGTGTGTGGAATTATGACTATGAGGGCGGAACAAATGTTATCGACGTATACATCCGCTATCTTCGCAAAAAGATTGATGACGGATTTGAAACGAAGCTTATTCAAACTGTAAGAGGTGCAGGTTATATACTTAAGGAAGGGGAGCGACACAGTGAAAAAGAAAATAGGAATGTCAATAAGCTCAAAACTTAATCTTTGGTATACTGTTCTTGTAGGTGTCATTTCCGTATGCCTTATTTTTTCCGTAGTAACTGCGGCAAGAATGTCGGAAACGAGTGAAGCACAGCAGAATCTTATCAGAAGTGTGGAAAGAAATATCGACGAAATCGAGGTCGAAAACGGACTTTTAGATATCGAATCCGATTTTGCCTACCGTAACGGAGATATTTATGCCATAGTTTATTCTTCAGACGGAAGAATTTTAGGCGGTGATTATCCCGACGGAGCGCAAAGCGATATTCCTCTTGAGGCGGAACGATTTGGCAAGTTTGAGGGCTTTTATGTTTATGACACCAAGGTGATGTTTACCAAATACGATTATAAGATAAACGGTGAGACAGGTGAAACAATCAGCAGCGAGGTTGAAGAAGCCGATTATTATACACCCTTTGACGGAAATCTTGATTTTTACGGTGAGGACTGCCGCATTTCCTGCGGTGAAGCCTTTGATATTGCCGTAAAAAAAAGCGGTCTTGACAGAAGTTCCATAGATATTATAAATGTAAAGGATTATGAGTATAATGATGAGCCTATTTACGAGGTGGAATTTTACAGTACAGAGAAGGCCTATGACGATATATGGGTTCGCGGTGTTGTAAAGGCAAACGGTACAGGTGGGGTATGGACGGTTCTTGCCCGTGTGGCTACCGTACTTCTTCCCCTTATTATGATCGTCTGCTCTCTGGTGGGACGTCTTATTACCAAAAGAGCTCTCGAGCCTGTCAGATTTTTAAGTGATGCTGTCGAGGAAATCCATAGCGGAAAAGATCTTACAAAGAGGGTAAAGGTAACCGACGGAGACCCGCTTATTTACTCTCTTGCTGATAATTTCAACGATATGTTCAGCCGACTTCAGCTTTCATTTGAAAGCGAAAGGCAGTTTTCGGGCGATGTTTCCCATGAGCTTCGCACACCTACGGCGGTTATTTTAGCTGAATGTGAATATCAGCTTTCAAGGAAAGAGTTGGACGAAGAAGACAGAGAAGGCTTCGAAGATATACAGAAGCAGGCAGATAGTATGAAAAAACTGATTTCCCGGCTTCTCGAAATGACCAAAATAGAACAGGGTAGCGGACAGCTTACCTTTGAAAAAGAGGATATGTCTATGCTCGTAAATGCCGTTTGTGACGACGGGGAAGGTCTCGACAGTAAAAACATCACCCTTAAAAGGGATATTGAAGAGGACATAAGTATGAATATGGATGTTATGCTTATGACAAGATTGGTATCTAACCTTCTCTCCAATGCTTACCGTTACGGCAAAGAAAAAGGCAATATAACCGTCAGCCTCAAAAAATCCGAGGGCAAAATCCGTCTTTCCGTTTCCGATGACGGCGAGGGTATTTCCAAAGAGCATATAGATAAAATATGGAACCGTTTTTACCGAGTGGATAAATCCCGCTCGAGAGAAGAGGGGTGTTCGGGATTGGGACTTCCGATGGTAAAGCAGATAGCACAGCTTCACGGCGGTGAGGTTTCTCTTCAAAGCGAAGTCGGGAAGGGAAGCACCTTCATTGTGGAGTTCAGTATATAATTACAGACCGTATCGTTTTTCGGTACGGTTTATTTTTTTTGAAAAAAATAAAACTCTAATCGTTCTTTAATTTTTCACGTATATTATATAGGTGTAAACAAAAGAGCAACAGCTCTTCAAACAAAAAAAGAAAGGTGGATTTAACCATGAAAAAGAATCTTAAAAAATTATCATCGCTTGCACTTGCATTTATTCTCGTTTTTGCTCTTTCAGTAGTTGCTTTTGCCGCTGATATTACATCGGACAGAGCCAAGGAGATTGCCCTTGGTGATGCGGGCTTCAGTCAGACAGAGGTTTCTTACCTTAATGTGAAAACCGAATATGATGACGGTATTAAACTTTACGACGTAAGTTTTATCGCTTTTAACTCTGACGGCAGCTTTTACGAATACGACTACGAAATCAAAGCCGCTGACGGAAAAATTCTCGAAAGAGATATTGACAGAGAAAGAGGAAAAAGTAATCAGGTACCCATAAACAGCGGTAATGACATCGGTGCCGAGCAGGCAAAGAGAATAGCCCTCGAATATTTCGGCGTGAAAGCGGAAGAAGCAAAGTTCCTTGAAGTTAAAAAAGACTACGATGACGGACGTGTAGTTTATGAAATCGAGTTCTGTAAACCCTATACGCTCAAATATTACTGTGAGGTAGCTTCTTCAAACGGCCTCGTAAAAGATGCTGAAAAGGAAGCCGTAAGAGGGCTCTTTGATAAAATAGAACTTTTCTTTGAAGTTCTCGTCCTTGCAATCCTCGGCAGATAAATTCCGAGTATATCTACTCTCCCTTCTATAGATAGTGTAACTCGCCCCTGAAAAATACTTCCGGGGCGCAGTTATGTTTCTCTGACAGGTTGAAAGTTATGTGTGAAAGTGGTATAATTTATCAGTAAAAACAAGGAGGGTGTGAAGAAATGACAGTAAAGGAATATCTTGAGCATATTGATAAAGTTAACGAAAAAGGAAAATATAAGCCTGATTGGTCTTCGCTTGCTCATCACAAGGTGCCCGATTGGTATATGCACGACAAGCTCGGTGTTTTCATTCATTGGGGTATTTATTCTGTACCCGCCTTCGGTAACGAGTGGTATTCCAGAGGTATGTACGATAAAAACGTAAGAGAGTTCGAGCATCACCGAAAGACCTACGGTGAGCATAAGGATTTCGGCTATAAAGACTTTATACCTATGTTCAGAGCTGAAAAGTTTTCTGCCGCCGAATGGGTGGCCCTTTTTAAAAAGGCAGGTATAAAATATGTGATGCCCGTAGCAGAGCATCACGACGGCTTTGCTATGTATGATACGGAGTTTAACCGTTGGAATTCAAAGGAAATGGGCCCGAAGCGTGACGTTGTGGGTGAGCTTAAGGTCGAATGTGAAAAACAGGGACTTACTCTTTGCGCTTCAACTCACAGAGCAGAGCATTACTTTTTTATGAACCTCGGAAGAACCTTTGACAGCGACGTAAACGATGAAGAATACAGAGATTTTTACGGTCCTGCCGTTTACTGCGAGGAATTCAATTCGAAAAATCTCGGCCATACCACAGAGGATACCTATTCTGTGGGAGCAAGTAAAGAGTGGCTTGAGGATTGGCTGGTGAGAACATGCGAGCTTATCGATAAATATCAGCCATCCGTTCTCTATTTCGATTGGTGGATTCACAATCACTCCTTCAAGCCATATCTTAAAAAGCTTGCCGCCTATTACTATAACCGTGGCGAAGAATGGGGCAAAGAAGTAACAATAAATTATAAACACGAGGCTTTTCCGCCTACTGTTGCCACCTTTGACGTGGAGCGCGGCGCTTTGTCAGGTATTTCTCCTCTTTATTGGCAGACAGATACAGCCATCGGCAAACACTCCTGGGGCTACAGAAAGGACAACGAATATAAAAGCGCAAGACAGGTTATCTGCGACCTTGTGGACATTATATCAAAAAACGGCAACCTGCTTATAAACGTAGGTCCCAGATCCGACGGCACCATCACCGATGAGGAAACGGAAGTTCTTCTTACTATGGGCGAGTGGCTGAAAATTAACGGTGAGGGCATTTACGGCACCACTTTCTGGAAGCAGTTCGGTGAGGGTAAGGTCAATGCCGAGGAAGGCTTCTTTAAGGACGGCGACGAAAAAGCGTTTACAAAAAAGGATTTCCGCTTTACCTATAAAGACGGCTACCTTTATGTTTTCCAGATGCGTCCGTCAAAGGACATTAAAATCAAAACCTTAAGAAAGCACAATCCTCACGATTACCTTATCGAAAAGATTGAACTTTTGGGCAGTGATGAAGAGATTGAGTTTAAAAGAACGGAAAAATATCTGGAAATAAATCTTAAGGGTGAACTGAAAAACGATTTGCCACTATGCTTTAAAATGGAGATAGGATAATATGAACAGAAAAATTGACGGAACTTTTTTTGAGTTCACACATCACAATACAGCCGAGGGTAAATACTGGAACCCCGCTCTGGAAAAATTCACGGCACAGCAGTGGCGTGATAAAATAAGAGAGATTTCCGCTCTCGGTATGGAATATATCGTGGTTATGGCGACGGCTCTTTACGAAAAATGTTATTTCAAATCCTCGGTCTTTCCCTTTGCGGATATGCCCTGCGAAGACCCCATAGAAGTAATCCTTTCTGAAGCAGACGAATGCGGCGTGAAGGTTTTCCTCGGTAACGGATTTTACGGAGACTGGAGAAAAGCGGGTGAAAACATAAAAAGTCAGGCTGTTATCGACCGCTCCTTCAGGGCTATGGATGAGCTTGCCTGTCTTTACGGACACCACAAAAGCTTTTACGGTTGGTATTTTCCCGATGAAACCTGCATAATTTTACGCTTTTCAAAGGATTTCATAAGGTATGTCAACCTTTGCTCGGCACGTTGCCGTGAGCTTACTCCCGAAAAGAAAACCCTTATCGCACCCTACGGCACAAATCTTGTTCTGGCAAAGGACTATTTTGCCCGTTCTCTTGCGGAAACGGATGTGGATTTTATCGCTTATCAGGACGAGGTGGGAGTAAAGAAGACAAAGGTTGACCGCACAGAGAAGATATTTGAAAAGCTCCGCAAAGCCCACGATAAAGCAGGCAGAGCAGAGCTTTGGGCAGATATTGAACTTTTCACCTTTGAGGGTATGATATATAAAAGTGCACTTCTTCCCGCACCCTTTGAAAGGATACAAAAGCAGATAGAAAATGTGGCACCCTATGTTGATAAGATTTTATCCTATCAGTATTTAGGACTTATGAATCCTGCTGACAGCACTGCTTTTGCAGGTCACGAAAGCTCCGTAAAACTTTATGAAGATTACAGAAGATATATAGGAAAATAATCATAAAAAGTAAGGACAGGCACCTGATTGCACCTGTCCTTTATTTTTTTATCTTACCATCTGTTTTCTACATACTCGCAGAAAGCAAACATATCCTTTATTTCTAATTTGGTACCGTCATCCAAAGTTACGTCACCGTTCCACAGACCGTAAATCTGGTTGCAGTTCATTCGGGCAATAACTCCTAAATTAAGGTCACTGCGGTTATTGAAGGTGGGCTTCATTGTAAGATTGAAGCGTCCGTCCTCGGAAATGATTTTCCATTCCTCCATAAATCTGTCCTTCGGGAATTTTTCAACGTCAACGGCACCGATTTTATGTACCTTTCTGTCATAAAAGAGGCAGGTTTCCGTGGCGTGACTTTCGTCACCGATTGCCCAGGTGATTTCAAAGCCGAAGATGTGCTTTTCTCCCTTTTCGTCGGTAAGATAGGTTGCGCCGCTTCCCCAATACCACACAAGATTTCTCGGAGTGTTTACCTTGCCCCAGTCGAGAGAGCAGAAGGATTTGTCCTTGCAAAATTCGTATGTATAATCACCGAAGCGGAAAATACCCGAGGTAGGCATACAGTTTTGCTTGGTGGTCATAAAAAACTTTGTATTGTCACCCTCGAAGGGGATAACAGTGGTGATGTTTTCAAGACCTTCGGGAATATCCATTGAAAGATTGCAGGATAATTCCTTACCCTTGCTTTCCGTTTTAAAGAAAACGGTTCTTTCTGTTTCCATAGTGTTGAAGTCGAATTCGGTTTTGCCTGATTTGTAGGTAAACCTTCCCGACACATCGGCCTTATTGAGAGGCAGGCATTTTTTCCCGCCTACGAAAATCTTGCTTCCGTCAGCGTGTACCTCACCTGTGTGAAGGTCAATGAGACGAAGCCCCATAAAGCCGCCGATGCCCACATTTGCAAAGGAAACCAAAAGCTGCTTCTGTCCGTCGGTAACGGTGTAGTAGTCCCATTCCTTCTGACTTATGAGCCTTTTGCGTTTGACGAGACTTCTGTCATACTCGAAAACATTGTGTCTTGCCCAGCCCCGTGCATTGAGGGTGCCGTCTTTGTTTAAAAGGGGAGTAGGCTCTTTGTATTCGGTCTGCTTTGATTTTTCCTTCCAATCCTTAAAGGGTACATAAGTTCTTTTTAATTCATTCATTTTTCTTTCTCCTCGGGCGGTTTTTATTTAATCTTTTTTCCGTCACAGAAGGCGTTTCCCGCAACTTCACCCAAAACACGGTAGGTATGGTGAACAGGGTCATAGGTTATGGGTGAAAACTTTTCAAGACTGATTTTGCCGTCGTTGCCCAGAACGCTTTCATCGGCACAGACATTCACAATCTCACCCACAAGACGGCAGGTGTCTTTGTCGTAGCTTATTAGCTTACATTCCAAAGTTACGGGAAGCTCCTTGAAAAGGGGAGCATCAACAAATTCACTCTTTTCTGCAGTCCAGCCGCATTTTGCAATTTTATCCGGCTCCTTGTTTCCGGAAACGATGCCCACATAGTCGGCGGCTATCAGATTTTCTCTGTCGGCAAAGCTTACCGTAAAAGCACCTTTTTTTATAACATTTTTCGCTGTTTTATGGGTATCGCTTACACAAATTGATATTTCTGTTTCTTCACTTATTCCGCCCCAGGCGGCATTCATTGCGTTGGGCTTGCCGTTTTCGTCATAGGTGCCGATAATAAGCACGGGCATAGGGTAAAGTATGGCTTTTGCACCAAAATTTTTTCTCATAAGTATTTCCTCCTTGAAAAACTTTTGCCTTTTTATTTTATCATAAAGATTAAAGCTTTTCAATGAGTAATTGATTGTATTTTGTATTTGACAAATTCATAAAAGTAACGGTATATACTTTACTTTTTTCTTTTGATAATTTATAATGACAACAAATACCTTTACAGGAGAAAACATTATGTCATCATATTTATTTCCACATTTTACAGACGGTAAAAACGGCGACAGAGAGTGTGTATGGTTTGCTCTCAGCCGGGACGGACTTAACTGGATCGACCTCGGCAGCGATGAGCCTCTTCTCGCTTCATCTGTGGGTACCACAGGTATAAGAGATCCCTTCATTCTTTACGATGAAAAAAGAGAAAAGTATGTTATTATAGCCACTGACCTCTGCACCACTAAGGGAGGCACCTGGGATGATTATTCTTCACGGGGAAGCCGCTGTATTGTTGTGTGGGAGTCCGACGACCTTCTTAACTGGAGTAAGGAAAGACTTGTTGAGGTAGGCATACCCGAGGCAGGCTGTGTATGGGCGCCCGAGGCTGTTTACTGCAGAGAAAAGGAAAGCTGGTTTGTTTTCTGGGCGTCAAGAGTAAAGGAAGAAGGGGAAAAGGGATCAAAGCAAAGAATATACGGCTCTTTCACAAAGGATTTCACAGTCTTTACCCCTGCTTTCAAATATATCGATGCGACCACAGACATCATTGACACAAATATCGTATGGGAAGACGGATATTATTACCGATTTTCAAAGGATGAAACAAACAAGATTATAACTGTGGAGCGCTGTAAAAATCTTGTTCCCCAAAAGGGTGAAGAGTTTGAAAAGGTTCCCTGTGCTTTTTTTGACGGCTTTTTCGGTCTTGAAGGCCCCGAAGCATATAAGCTCGATGACGGCAGATGGTGTCTTATTGCTGACCAATATCACTCGAAGGGCGGCTATCTTCCTATGGTATGCGCCGACCTTTCAAAGGCTGATTTTAAAAAGCTTGACGAAGGCACTTACAATATGGGCAAAAGAATAAAGCGTCACGGAAGCGTAATGAAAATCAGTGACGAAACTGCCGACAGGCTTACAGAGTTTTACGGAACAGACGAATAAGAAAAACCTCACTTCATTGAAACGTGAAGTGAGGTTTTTTGTGTGATGTTATCAGTGACCGAAGTAGGTCTTGCAGTATTCAAGGAGCTTTGCCTGATACTGTTCGTGAACATCGGGATCATTCAGCAGAGTATGGATGGAGTTTGGATAAAGGAAGAAGTCATATCTTGCACTTGTCTTTTCAAAGGCTGATTTCATTGACTGATAGTTTTTGGTAGACACAACCATATCCTTTCCGCCGTAGGCAAAAAGAGAGGGGATACAGCTTGAATTTACATAAGTTACAGGTGAAACAGATGCTATGATTTTATCGGCTTTACCCGTTTTAACCATATTCAGAGTTACCGTCTTGCCTGACAGACCGCTTACGATTACGGGACAAAGCTCACCCCATGCTTCATAGCTTAAATCAGAGGGACTTACCATATTTGCCGTGAATGCGAGCTTTATGGGAGACTCATTTACTCGTGTGTAAGAATAGAGCAGAGAAATGTGACCGCCCGACGAAAATCCGGAGGTTGCTGCTCTGGTGATATTGAGGTTTTTCTTTGCGGAGAATTTGGTTATCTTGTCAAGTGCCAGACCTATTTCGTCGAGCATTATGTTGACGGTGAAATCGGAAGCGTTGCTTTCTGAATAAAGAGTGTAGTTCATTGTGGCGGTAATGTAACCTTTTTCTGCCATTTCAATACATCTTGAAGCCATTTCTTTTTTGTCACCGTTGGACCAGGAACCGCCGTGGATAAAGAGTATACAGCCGTTTTCAGGGCGATTATAAGCCACATCGGGAACATAGATGTCCATTACCTCTCTGGGTTCGTTGCCGTAGCGTAAATCGCTGAAAAGAGTGTAATTTTCCGTCACGGGAAATAATACGGAGAAAAAGCCGGAAATATATGCTATTAGTGCCATAACAATTGAAAGCAGTTTAGTCATTTTAATACCTCTTAATATTTGATTAATATATTTTTAACAGAATATATCACAACTGCTTATACAAGTCAAGATGTTTTTTGTCAATTAAAGTAAAAAGATTCAGACCTCTGCCTCAAAAATACCTATGGACTCTCTGCCTCTTAAATTATCGGAAACATTTCTCGCGTTGAAATAAAGACGGAGCTTACCCTCGTAATAAGTCAGACAGCAGGCATAGACATACTGTGCCATCCAATTGTTGCTTCCGCATTTCTGAGGAACAAGGAAGGGTTTTACAAAGTCAAAGCTTATACCGTCATCGGATTTCAAAAGCATAATAGCCGAGTGACTTTTGCCTTCCTTTTCGAAAAGTCCGTTCTGCAAACCTATGTAGCAGTCCTTGAGCTTATATACCTTAAGACAGCCGGAACACAGATTTAAATACTCTATATTTTTATCGGGGCTTATAATGGGCGCGGTGCGGGCGATATAGTCTTTTGAAATATCCTTGCTTTCGGCAAAGGTTATGTGTGTAGGCTCGCAGAAGCCGCAGTCTTTAATGAAGGTTTGTCCGCAGGAATAGTAAAGGCGGTAGCCTTCTTCTGTTTTTATAAGAAAGGGGTTGGAGATAGCCTGCCCTTTTTCGTCTTCCTCGAAGTCGCGACTTTTAGTTATAACGGGATAAGGCTCTGACCAACTGCTGAAATCATCAGATTCGGTGCAGTAAATTTCCGATTTCCATTTCACGCCTAAAAGAGAAAGGGCGTTGAGAACAACAGGTCTTGTCCGTTCATAAAAAAGATAATACCTTCCGTCAATTCTGTTAATGTTCGGTCTCATGGCACGGGAAACGATTTTTTCCGCCTTGACGAAGCTGATGCCGTCATCACTTACATATCTGTAAACGCCGAAAAAGGTATGGCAGAAAAGATGCCATTTCCCGTCGTGAGATGTGTCGGGTGTTAGAAGGGACGGGTCAGCGATTACAAGGCTCGGTAGTGGATTTTTAATAATAGGGTTATTTTCATAAAGAGAAAAATCAGCCTTTAAAATATCGTTTAATGAAAGATTAATCATATTATTACCACCTTTTGTTTCTTTACCGTTTAATTTTACTGTTTTTTCTCGCCTATGTCAACTGCTGTTTTTTGCAGTAAAAGTCACTAAAAATTTCAGAGTATATTTGTCTAAAGAATCAATTGAGGCAGCGGGGTGAATAATGGTATAATATAGATTATTATATTGAGGAGGTTATTTTTTTATGCCCGAAACAGTTGTGTCCGAAAAAACAAGTAAAAAATATATGAAAAAATCGGAGATAATCACTTTCGGTATCGGTCTTTTCGGTGTGGCTCTGCTTACAGGATGGATGCCCGACTACACCGCCACTTTTTTTGCTGATTTCGCCTTTAAGGGCAAAGGTTTTGATGCCGATACCATGTCAAGTGTTATTTCAATGGTTTTCTTTGCTGCAGGCATTGTGGGTGCCGTATGTGAACTTGTTATAGGCTATCTTGTAGACAATACCCGTACCAAATTCGGCAAGGTAAAGCCCTGGGTAGGCTTTGGTGTTATACCTCTTGCTCTCATCTCAATGCTTGTTTTCGTTGCTCCGAATACGGATAATCAGACCTTGGCAATTATATGGATGTTCGTCATCTATTCTCTTTACACTATGTTCTGCTGTGCAGTTGAAAGCCCTGCTAACTGCTTCGGCGCCCTTTGCTCACCTAATCCTGCCGAGCGTTCAAGCGCAATTTCCATCGCCTCCTTCCTGCGCTCCGTAGGTCAGTCAGGCGGTATGGTTGTTATCCTTGTGGTAGGTCTTGTTATGAAGGCTGTTATGGGACAGCAGCAGTACAAAAATGCCGAAGGACAGGGTCTTGACCTTATTATCTCGACTGCCGTATGTGCTCTCGGTCTTATTCTCTTTACGATGATTTTCTTCGTAAACAATAAAGAAAGAGTTCCCTTCACTCAGGAAAAGGTAAGTCTTAAGGATGCTGTTAAGGTTGTTTTTACAAACAAAAACCTTCTTATGGTTTCTCTCACCAAGCTTTGTGGCTTCGGCAGAGGTGTTTACGGCACTGTTTCTCTTTACATAGCAATTTATCTTTTGGGCTCAAAGGACCTGAAACTCGGACTTCTTCTTCCTATGGGTATCGGTACTGCTGTGGGTACACTTTTGGTGAACCTCGTTCTCAAAAAGTTCTCAACCAAACAGACCTTCATTCTTTTCAGTATTTACGGTGCTTCCTCACTTTCAATTCTCTTCCTCGTTTCAAGAGGTATAGGCTTTAATGACGGTCTTATCATTCCCTTTCTCGTTCTCAATTTCTTCTGCGGTCTTCAGCACGGCAACACAAATGTTACTCCCAACATAATGATTGCCGACTGCGTTGACGAAATTGAATATAAAACAGGTAAACGTCAGGAAGGTCTTGCCTATGCGGGATACGGTCTTTTTTCAAAGATTGCTTCCGCCTTTACCAAGGCTCTCGGTCCCTGGCTTCTTTACACCTGGTCAGGTTATATGGTTTCTGCCGACACAAATGTTGCCTATGCAAATCAGACTGATGGGACACTCAATAAGCTTCTTATGATTTATACCATCATTCCGGCTGTTTTTGTTGTTCTTCAGGCTGTTCCCGTTCTTTTCTACGATATGGTAGGTGATAAAAAGGATATGATTACAAAGGCTCTTATTGAACGCCGTGAAGCAGGCGGTGCAGAAAAAGGAGATGAATGATATGGCAAAGAAAGAAAAAGAATTTAATTTTAAACTCTACGGTATTCTCACCTTCTTCGGAATTGCCGCTACGCTGGTTGTAATCTGTGTGCTTACCTTCAGTGCAAGATATACAGCTTTTCATCCCGACAAGGTTGCCGTTACTTATGTTGATACTATTGTTCAGACTGCCGATGGCTATAATGCCTATAAAAATACCCTTGCGAGTAAAAGCATGAAGTACGGTGACTTTATCCGTAAATATTACATAAACCCCGTAGTTTACAGAGATACAGATTATATTATCGGCGGCAGTACAGACGGCCTCAAGGGATATAACGATGATTCATTTAAGGGTGAAAAGGCTCTTAACGATAACGGAAAGCTTATGGGCTATCTCATCAACGGAATGTATGTTCATTATGTTGATCTTGTCCAGACCTACGGCTGGGACGATTACGATTCAATTTACTCTGAATATATGCAGTATCTTATTGCTGTCCGTGATGAAATTTTCGGTGACAAATATCTTTCCGATGAGCTTTTCTTCACTGCTTTTGAAGCAAATGTAAAAACCTACGGCGAAAAGCTTACGGGTACTGATGATGTTTTTGACGAAAACACAGGTGTTCAGTTAAGCAGCGCTTCCGAAGGTTTTTACGAAGAATATTACGGTGAAGATTACAGACTTACAGCATCGTGTGTTTCAGAACCTGTGACTGTTGAGCCGGAAACTTATCTTGCTTCTGCAGATAAGGAACTGTTTGAAACCTACGGCGTAAATACAGATGATATTTCCGAAGTAAGAACCTTTGAGATAGCAGTTAAAAATCAGAACGGTGAAACAGTCACTGATTGTTTTGTCACCGTCTGTAAAATCGGTAAATCCTGGTATGTAGACAATACCGTAACCGATACATCTTCGCTTTATGATTTCTTCTTTAATATTTCTGAATGAAAAATAATTTTTTGAAAGGATGACAGAAATGAAAATTACTCCCGAAAGCACTCTTAAAGAAGTTCTTGCCACTCCCGTCGGTAACGATCTTGTGGCTATGGTTGCCTACCATACAGGCATACCTGATGCAGTTATCCATAATCCTGCTGTGGGTATGATCAAATTAAATATGATTCCCAAACTTTTGGGTGACAAGATGTCCATAGAAACCATCGAGCATCTCTGTAAGCTCCTCAGCTACACTCCCGAAAGAGTTGTAACAAAGGATGAGGTTGACCCCAAATGGTGGAAGGAATCTGTGATTTATCAGATTTATCCCCGTTCTTTTATGGATTCCGACGGTGACGGTATCGGTGATTTGCAGGGTATTATTTCGAAACTCGATTACCTTAAAGATCTCGGTGTTGATGTACTCTGGCTCAGTCCTATTTACGATTCACCCAACGATGACATGGGCTATGACATCCGCGACTATAAAAAGATAATGACCGAATTCGGTACAATGGAAGACTTTGACAAAATGCTTGAAGAAATCCATTCACGCGGTATGAAGCTTGTTATGGACTTGGTTGTTAACCATACCTCTGACGAACACGAATGGTTCAAAAAGGCTCTTGCAGGTGACGAAAAATACAAAAACTATTATATCTTCCGTAAGGGCAAGGCTCCCGGTGTACCTCCCAATAACTGGACTTCCGTATTCTCCGGCTCAGCCTGGAACTATTATCCCGAGCTTGATGAATGGGCACTTCAT
Source organism: Acutalibacteraceae bacterium (assembly GCA_045604385.1). Lineage (GTDB taxonomy): Bacteria > Bacillota > Clostridia > Oscillospirales > Acutalibacteraceae > UBA6857. The sequence goes on along the minus strand of JAZUNX010000088.1, from coordinate 39,951 downwards.
ATCTTCTCCAAAAAACAGATGGATCTTAACTGGGAAAATCCCGAAATGCGCGCTGATGTTGCCGAAATGGTACGCTGGTGGCTGGCAAAGGGTGTTGACGGCTTCCGTATGGACGTTATCAATCTCATTTCAAAGGTTGAAGGCCTTCCCGAAGGCAATCCTCTTGTAGGTGAATTTATCGGCTACGGCGGTGAGCATTATTTTTGGGGCCCCCGTCTTCACGAATATTTACACGAGCTTAACGAAAATGCCTTCAAAAAGTTCCCGAACTCCTTCTGTGTAGGTGAAACAGGCGGTATCGGTGTTGAGATGGCGAAATATCTTGTGGACGATTCCCGTGAAGAAATCCGTGAAACCTTCCTTTTTGACCAACTTGAAACACCGGGTAAGCAGAGATGGGACGACTACAAGTACAATCTTAAATACTTGAGAAACCTCTTCACAAAATATCAGCTTGAGCTCAAGGGCTCCTCCTGGCCTGCACTCGTTATCGAAAATCACGATAATCCCCGTATGGTTTCAAAGGTAAATCCCGACCCCGCTTACAGAAAGCCTCTTTCAAAGCTTATCGGTGCCATGCTTCTCACAGGCAGAGGCACACCCTACATCTATCAGGGTGAAGAGCTTGGTATGATGAACTGTGATTTCAATGATATGTCCGAAATGCGCGATGTTGAATCCATCAATAAGTATGCTGAAATGCTCGAAAAGGGCATCTCAAGGGAAGAAGCATGGAAGACTATTCTTGCAGGCAGCCGTGACAATTCAAGAACACCTATGTGCTGGAATAAGGGTGAAAATGCAGGCTTTACCACAGGAACTCCCTGGATAAGATTAAACGGTGATTACCTCGAATGTAACGCAGAAAGCGAAATCGCCGACAGAACAAGCCCCTTCAACTACTACAAGGCTCTTATTGCTTTAAGAAAAGAGTTTAAATCCACTCTCGTTTACGGTGATTTCAAGCCTCTTAAAACAGGGGACAAGACCTTCTGCCTTTACAGAGTAAGCAAGGATAACAAGTTCTACATCGAAATGAACCTTACTGAAAAATGGATAAGAAGACCCCGTCACGCTGAGGGTATGTGTATTCTCTCAAACTACAGAGAGCCTACAGATAAGCTTCGTCCTTATGAGGTGAATATTTACAGAATTAAATAAGAATTTTTTGATTTGTATATGAAAACAGTGTCTGTCATTGGTATAAAACCTTTGGCAGACACTGTTGTTGTTTATTTTTCTGCAATAAGCATTGTTGTGTTTTCCACTCGAAAGACCTTTGTAACCTTGCTGAAGCCTACTTTTTTGAGAAGCATAATCTGATTATCAATTGTGCAGGGGGTATCGTAATGGTAATAGCCTTCGTCAGTTATTCCGTTTTCCTTGTGAAGTTTTTCGTTTTCCGAAAACCAGAAATCCTCTTCCTCCTGCTTTTCAACCATATAGTCACATTCAATGTAAATGCCGTTTTCTTTTAGAGCGGCATTTATCTTTTTATATAGAGATAATTTCTTTTCGTGTGAAAAGTGGTGCATTGTCTGAAATGAAACGGCACAGTCAAACTCCTTTTCACCAAGTTCAATTTTAAAGTAATCTCCGCAGATAAGATGGAGATTTTTTTCGGGATGCTTTTCTTTAAGCTTTTCAAGCATCACCGCTGAAAGGTCAATTCCCGTAACCTTAATGTGAGGATAAAGAGAGAAAATTTCATCAAGCTCAAGGCCTGTGCCGCAGCCAAGGTCGAGGAGCTTTTCTGTTTCGGGTGGAATAAGAGAAGCCATTTTTTTGTAGCCTTCCTTACAGCCTTCCACCTCTGTGAGCATATGCTCGTCATACATTTCGGCTCTTTCGGCGAAAAAATCAGCCATTTTTTCAAGTATCATTATTTATACTCCCTTATAATCTTTTCCAAAATATCTTTGTCGGCAGGGCAGAATGTAAAGTTATTTATTTCATCGGGAGTAATCCAGCGTATATCGTTGTGTTCAAGCATTTTCGGCTCACCTTCAGCTATTTCGGCGTGAAAGAGTGTCAGGTGAACATTAATATCGGGATACTGATGGTCGACCTCCATAAAAATATCTCTCACCTTAACCGTGATATCAAGCTCTTCCTTGCATTCTCGGACGAGAGCTTCCTGTCTTGTTTCGCTCTTTTCTGCTTTTCCACCTACGAATTCCCATTGGAAGGCTCTTGTCTTGCCTTTGGGACGTTGACAAATCATAAATCTGTTTTCTTTCCATATAAGTGCCGCCACAACCTGTGTTATGTTTTCCATTTAAATTCCTCCCGCAAATCTTTTCTTTTATTTTAACATAAACATTAGGAAGTTAACATAAAAGAGGGTGTGTTAACAAAAAATTAATATTTGCTCCTTTAAAAAAGATATAATTTATGGTATTTTATAATTGTTATGTTATGTTAATTAAGTACGGAGGTAAATTTTATGAAAAAGTTATTCAAAAAGTCCATAGCACTTATGCTTACTCTGCTTTTTGTATGCGGAAGTTTTTCTGCCGGTGCTGTTGAAGTGCAGGGAAAGAAGCATCTTGACTACGGCTCCTATGTTCTTTTAGGCGACAGTGTAGCAAGCGGCTGGAGCGATATCGAGGACAGAGACACCTGTTTTCAGCGTGTAGAAGGCTCTTACGGTGCTCTTCTTGCCGATGACCTCGGTGTTACTTATCACCCCATGGCTTGTATCGGCTTCAGAACACTCGAAATGCGTTATATGTTTGAGGATGATTTCGAGGGCGACAGATTTATGTTCTATTCCGTAGAGCAGGAATTCATTGATGAAAAAATTCCTGAAATCCGTAAGGCAGTATCCGAAGCAGGCGTTATCACTCTCAATGTAGGCGGTAATGACTGGGGTTCATATGTAGGCTGGCATCTTATGGAAGAACTTGATAAGGTAGAAGGATCAGAAAATTTTGTTGAAAAGGCTCTTCCTTATCTTGAGGGTGTAGTTAATTTCGGTGTAGATACAATTGAAACAATTGTAGGTCTTGCTGATATCGCAGGCTTACTTCCCGAACTTATCAAAATTCTTCCCAAGGCTCTGGATGAAGGCTTCAGAAGATATATGGAAAACTGGAACATTATGATTGAAGACATCTATGCTCTCAATCCCGATGTAACTCTTGTTGTTATCGGTATGTTTGACACAGGCTTACAGGATGAAACTATGAAAGATGTTGAGGGCGCTATTACTCTTCCTTCAGGTGAAATCGGCGGTATAAACATCGGCCAGACCATCGTCGACCTTGCAAATACGCCTATGCGACAGGGCGCTGAAAAATACGGCTATATCTTCATCGACCCCATTGGTACTCTCTGCGAACAACAGCATCCCAGCTATGCAGGTCACAGACATATTGCTGATTTAATCCTTGAAGCACTTCCCGATGCAAGCTTTCCCTATACTGACATTGAAGTCGGAACAAAGGAATATAATGTGGCACAGAAACTTTACGCAAAGGGTATTATGAGCGGCGTTACAGCCACTGAATTTGCTCCCGAAGCCGGTCTTACAAAGGTCCAGCTTGCTGATGTGCTTTATAATATAGCAGATACTCCCGAAGTAAACGGTACTTTAAGTGACACTGCTTCCGCAGGTGCTGTATGGACTGCAGAAAAGGGCATTATCAAAGCAGATGAAAACGGTAATTTCTCACCTGACAAGGAAGTAACCTCCTTCGAATTTGCACAGATTATGTTCAGATTCTCACAGGCAGACGGCTTCAACCTTAAAGGACTTATCAAGGGTATCAGTCTTTTCTTCAAGGTTATCATTAACAATATAACTACTATCGGAAGTACCATAGAAAGAATTGATGCGGCAGAGTATATCGTAAACTACTGCGGTTTCTGATAAATGACTAAAAAGAATTTGCCGGGTGGAAACACCCGGTGATTTTTTATATTGTAAAATTGAAAAAAGTGTGTTAAAATATACTGAAAGAAAGGTGGGGAAGCATGTTACAGAAACATAATTACAGGCACAACCTTCTTGTACCCTTGCCCGATGATGAGGTTATCAACGGTCAGGGTTGCGGTGAAGTAGCAAAAATGAAATACGGCTTTTTCAATATGTCCTATAACGGCTGTGAGATGATTGCCCTTCATAACAGTATGGTTTTAAGATGGGAAAAGTCTTCGCTTAAAGAGGTCTGCCTTGAAATGTATCCTCACTGTCAGGCTCTTTCGGGACTTTTAGGCTCCAATCCGTATCTTTTGGGCTCTTTTTATAAAAGACGTAATATTCCCTACCGAATGACCTTAAGGTATGACGATTTCTTTGACAGTCTTGACTATGTTACTGTTGCCGTTCTTTCCTTCTGGTGTCCTCATAAGCCTTTTAAGGGACTGCATACAGTGGCAGTGCAGAAGGAAGGATATAAAATCAAGGTCTATAACCGCTACAATAATCGTGACTACCCCTACATTTATCCGTCAAGAGCGGAGCTTTTACCGCATAAATCAGATTTCATATGCGGTTACTTAATAGAAGAGGAGCGTTAAAAATGGATAATGAAAAATCAACCCTTACCGAACAGAACACCTTTGTCGGCAAGGTAAAAAAGCTTATCGGAGTTGAGCCGGGAACGAAGCTCAAGCCGATGATTGCCTATAACTCTGCTATTTTCTTTTCAGGCGGAGGCCCTTATGTTATGGGTAATTTCCTTCTTCCTTTCCTTACAAAGGTTGAAGGTCTTCAGGCTGACCAGTATGCGACAGTGCTTCTTTGCTCGTGTATATGTGATGCCATAACTGACCCTATTATGGGTATCATCACCGACAGAACAAAGCATAAAGATGGCAGACACCGTCCCTATCTCAAATTCGGTGTCCTTCCCGCTATGCTCGCCTTCCTTCTTATGTGGAACTCCTTCGGTCTTTCCGCTTCACAGGGAAGTCAGAGCAATATTGTAATGCTTTACTACATATTCGCCTATATGTTCTATAAAACCGTAAGTACTATGATTATGGTGCCGCACACGGCTATGCTTCCGGGTATCGCACCGACATATCATCTGCGAACACAGTTTAACGGCGTCAAGACTATTATGGATGCCGTTGCCTCTTATTCCTCATTCTTTGTTGCCGCTTTCGTTTTGGGCGGTGTCAACGGACTTTTCGTCACTCCCTCCTTCGGACCCGAACACAGGGGAAGATTTACTCTTATGTCCCTTATCCTTTGTTTGTGGACAAGCCTTCCTCTTATCTTTACCTATAAAGGCACTCGTGAAGAAAGCTCCGCAGAGCAGGTTAACGAAAAGCTTGACCTTCACGAATTTTTCGGTCAGTATAAGGATGTTGTCCGCAACAGAGTTTTCCGTCAGTATTTCCTTTTCGGCTTTATAATGCTTTTAGGCTCGTCCTTCGTTTCCCAATGTATGTACTATTTCCTCGAAACCGTTTACCATCAGGAAAAGGACTATAATATGATAATTATGCTTCAGGGTATCGGCGAGGCACTCGGCTTTTTCCCTGCATATATGCTCTCAATCAAGAAAAACAAACAGCTTCCCGCCAAGGTCTTTATGCCTGTTGCCGTTTCAGCTCTCGGTCTTGCCTGGCTCGGCAGAAACAGCGGTAATATGTTTATAATGTTTATCGTTGAGTTTATGTACGGTCTCGGCCTTGCAGGTATGGCGAGTGTGCAGAACAATATTTTCCCCGACGTTACGGATGTTGACGAGCTTATCACGGGACAGAGACGTGAGGGCGTTATTTCCACCTTCTCTACCTTTACCAAAAAGTTCGTAAGCGGTTTCGCAGGCTTCGGTGTAGGTAATATTCTCCGTTGGTTCGGCTACGACACACAGCTTGACGCGGCTATGCAGACCGAAAGAGCAGTTGACGGTGTGGCAATCTGCTTCACTCTTATTCCAATGGTATTCTTCTTCCTTTCCTTCCTTTCCATTATGCGCTACAACCTTACAAAGGACAAGCTTGATTTCATCAAGGCAAAAATAAAGGAAAAGAAAGAAAATGGCTTCGTAGAGATTACCGCCGAGGAAAAGGCGGCACTTGAAAGAATTTCAGGTCAGAAATTTGAAAATATGTGGATAGGTCAGAGAGAAACAGTTTCGGCAGAATAAAAGATAAAACAAGCAGTTTTTTTAGTGAACTGCTTGTTTTTTGTATGTTCAGTTTTTTGTTTTAGAAAGGAAGATTATATTGGTTATTATTCCGACTGCTATCTGTATCCATATTCCCGCTTCAACGAAGGGTAAGAAAGCGAAAAATGTATTCAGTAACAGCACCGTATTTATTATCAGAGAAGCTATTGAAAACATCTTAAGACTGCCATATAGCTCTTTGCTTCTTAAAACGAAAAAAGACCACAGCAAGGATGATGCACACGGCAGTACTATTACAAAGAACAGTATCGCAAAGCCTATGGAATCATCAAGCACTAAAACCGGTGCGGCAAGTAACACGAGGTATAATAAACAGCAGGCACAGGTAATTGCCGATAATATGCGAAGTGCTTTTTTCATATCTGTCGGCTCCTTTCTTTACAGTGAAAAATTACCGGATGGCAAAAAGGGGATTACATTTGTGCTTTCACGGCAGAAGGGGATTACTTCGTTAATGAAAGCATCGGAATCATCAGAGGTAAAAATAACCTTAATGACAGACCTGTTCATTTTTTTCTTTCCTTTTCTGTTCTGATTCAAAATATCAGCCGAGAAATACAGGTAATAGGTGTTTCCTTCGCCTTTTGTCTGTCCGCTGTAGCTTATACCGAAATCTTTGATTTCAGACCACATATATTTTTTCGTGCCGAAAAAGCTTTTGCAGAGGACACCTTCTTTGCTTATTGTGGTCTTTTTGAAAAATTCGTTGAAGGAAAACAGGATAAAATAACCAATTACACTTAACCACACCAGCATAAAAATGTTTCCGAAAACATCGGCAGGTTCTTTCGCTTCTTCGTAGGACAGGTTAGGTAAAATGAGAACAGCTCCTGAAATGAAAAGGAAAACGGATATAGCTCCCGTTAGTAAAAAAGTAAGCTTCTTTGAAATTGTTATTTCGCCATTATTCTTTTTAATCATACTTTCACCTTCTTACAGTTCAATAATAGCATTTACCGTATATCTTGTCAACAAAGATTTATCTATCATAAATCCACTCTCCACCGAATAGATTTGTTATAGAAACAAATGTTAGGAGATGTAGATTATGCCTATGGAAATAAAAAAAGAACCCTTTTCCTTCTGTGAGCTTTTCACCCGAAGCAAATGCGAGCAGGCGGTAAATCTTGAAATCAATCTGCCCGACTACTGCTCTGATATAAAGCGGATACTGAAATGCACCGTCACGGCGGGAATTTCCAACGTGTCCGTTTCGGGAGAGACGGTAAATCTTACCGGTACGGTGGTAACAAGACTTATCTATGTGGGAGAAAAGGAAAAAATCGACTGCTTTGAGCATACGGGGGCACTGTCCTGCAGCACACGGATAAACGGTATGCCCGAAAACCCGATGATAAAAGCGGTAACAAAGACTGATTATATCAATTGCCGTGCCTTAAGTCAGCGCAGAATAAGCGTCAGCGGAAACATAGGTGCTTCCGTTTATGTTTACCGTGAAAATAAAAAGGAGATACCCTGTCACATTGAATCGGCTGATATGGAATGTAAAAAGGAAAAGAAAACTGTTTCCGACCTTATATGTCAGGGGGAAAAGACCTTTGATTTAAGTGAAACGGTGGCTTTGGAAAAGGATAAGGAGGATATAGGTAAAATCGTAAGAAGTGACTGCAGGGTAAAGCTTCAGTCAAAAAAAGCTGTGGCAGATAAGCTTCTCATAAAGGGTGAGCTTTGCTGTGAGATACTGTATACGGACAGCGAAAATAATTCTCTGCTGAAAATTTGTCATTCGATGCCCATTAATCAGATTTTATCTGTTGCGGGCATTACGGATAAAAGCGATATTCAGCTTTCACTTTATCCTTCACAGTTTATTGTTTCGGCAAAGAACGATTCTACGGGCAGGTGCCGTCTTTTGGAATTTGCCGCAAGAATAAGTGCGGTTGTACGGTGCAGACAGGATAAGGAGATTACCCTCATTAAGGACTGCTATTCAACAAAATACGAGACAGAAGCAGAGTACAAAAATACGGAGCTTTATACCTGTGCTTTCAATGAAGAAAAAGAGATTGTTTTTGAAGAAACCGTTGATTTTTCCGATTCAGATATAAGTGATTTAAAGGATATGTGGTGCAGCGGCGGTGAATGCAATCATTCGGTAAAGGATTCGCAGGTTGAGGGAGAATGTAATTTACTGCTTCACGGCATATATACCGACGAAAAAAACAACTTCCGTTACGGGGAAAAGAATCTTTCCGTAAAGGTCAGCATTCCGCTTAAAGAAAAAGGGGAAAAGGTAAGCTGTGACTGCGATGTTACCGTAACCTCCCTGGATTGGTCAAAGGCAGGGGAAGGCAAGATAAGGATAAAGGCAACCATTTTGCTTAACTGTTATGCTTCCCTGTGTAACGAAGGCCGTTTTTTATATGAAGTACAGTCCGATGAGAAGGAAAAAGAGCAAAAATATCCTGCCCTTTGTATTTACTATGCGGAAAAAGGCGAAAAAATATGGGATATTGCAAAGCACTATAACACCACCGAAGTTCTTATAAAAGCCGAAAACGGCATCGAGGGCGATAAAACCGAAAAGGAAACAATGGTAATGGTACCGTGTGTATAAAAAATGGGCTGTCCACATTCTGTGTGAACAGCCTTTTTTAATTGAACAGTATAAAATACATTACTGCACCGAGAGCGACAGCCTGTAAAACCATAATAACGGGAAGCCCCACCATAAATTTTTTGTGAAGGGTTTTATGCCTTATAAGCCTCATGGTCACGTATTCACTTAAAGCACCGCCGAAAAGAGCAAGAGAAAAAAGAGTGGCCTCAGGAACACGGCGCATATTCTTTTTGGCGAAGATTTTATCGAGAGCGGTTATGATGAAGGTGATAAAAGAGATTGCGGCAAAATAAATAAGAGCCGCCAGATAAAGCTTATCCATTGTTGTTTCTTATAAGCTTGAGGTCACTTTCCGTAAGAAAAACCGTGGTGCCTCTGTCTCTTTCTTTAAGATAATTTGTATTAACGGAAAAAACCGATGCACAGTTGGGGCATACGGAAATGTAAATATTTTTATCTTCGCCCTTGATTTTTGCCACAAGTGTGGTATCCTTGGTAGTGAAAAGTCTCATTGAAACAAGCTCGTTACAAGCGGGGCAGATAACATTGTTTGTGTTGCCCTCGTCTTTGGTTGAAATTTTATCGTATGTTTTTATTGACATCGGTTGTTCCTCCTTAAATACGGGATACAACTACATTTTAATGTGTTTTAAGTCTTATGTCAAGAGGAAGTGTATTTTATGAAAAGATTTATATTGGTTATTACTCTTATACTTTTTCTTTTCTGCTCCTGCGGAAAGCAAGATAACCTGAGCCCATATGTCAGCGAATCGGCTTTACAGACAGAGGCGTCAACAACGGAAACATCCACCACGGAAAAGCTTAAAGCAGAAAACTTTGTATCTTCTCCCGTGCAGGATACCACGGCGGTGCAGACACCCGTTACACAGACGGAAAATTCCCTTTTTGCCGCTTCATGGCTCAGTTATATAGAGCTTTCATTAGTCAGCGGAAGGAACAAAAAGGAAGCCTATTCATCCTATATTGACGGAATTTTTGACAATATGAAAAATATGGGTATTACCGATGTTTTTGTTCAGGTAAGACCCTTTGCCGATGCCTTTTATCCTTCTGAATATTTTCCCGTGAGTGCTTATGTGGCTTCAGAACAAGGGGGAGAGATGCCCTTTGATGTTTTCGGTGTCATAACCGAAAGAGCAAAAATGAAAGGTCTCAATATCCACGCTTGGATTAATCCTTACCGTGTAAGCAGTGAAAGTAACATTGAAGCGCTTTCGCCGAAAAATCCCGCCCGTCTTATGTATAAGGAAGGCGTTAATGAGGATGTTGCCGTAACGGAAAAGGGGATTTACTTCAACCCATCCTCTGAAAAGGTCAGAAAGCTTATTTGTGACGGTGCAAGAGAGCTTTTGAAAAATTACGACATAAAGGGAATACATATTGACGATTATTTCTATTTCGAAAATTGCAAAGATTTTGATGCCCGTCAGTACAGCATATACACCTCTCTCGGCGGTACTCTTGACCTTGCCTCATGGAGAAGGGAAAATGTAAGCTGTCTTCTTTCTTCCCTGTATTCTGCAGTGAAAAGCTTCGGTGAGGATAAAGTTTTTTCCGTAAGTCCCGGAGGAGATATTGCCCGATGCTATAACGAAAACTATGCCGATGTTTATCTCTGGTGCCGTGAAGAAGGCTACTGTGATATGATAATTCCGCAGATATATTTCGGCTTCGAAAATGAAAAGCTTCCCTTCGCGCGTTGTCTTGAAGATTGGATGTCTCTTTGTCGCGGCAGTAAGGTTAAACTTACCGTAGGTCTTGCCCTTTATAAGGCAGGACAGGAGGATACCTATGCTCTTTCGGGGAAGGATGAATGGATAAATAACAGTGACATTATTGCCCGACAGGTAAGCCTCATAAAAGAAAAAAACTGCTACGGATATGCTCTTTACAGCGGAACATATATTAATTTTTCTGAAAAAAACTTTGCCGAAGAGTTAAATAATCTTAAAACTATGGTATATTAAAGGTTAATGTGTTACAATAAGCAGGTTAAAATTACTTTACGGACGGTAAGAAATGAAAAAGATTAAACTTATTATTTCCGCTATCTGCGTCAGCCTTGCAATAATCATCTGCGCAGTAATGGTGCATCTTTCAAATAAAAACTTTGTCGAGGATGTCTTTATCGGTACGGATATTGAGGACGGAGTGGACGAATATCTCATAAGTCAGGGCTACGTAAAATTCCCCGAAAAGGAAACGGGAATATGGCTCGTGGAAAATACGGATACGGACTTCGGAATTGACAGTGAAAAGTTAAATAAAGCCCTCAAAACGATCGAAAAATCTCTCTTTGACACGGTCTTTATCCGAAGTGAGTATTTTTCGGCGGTGAATGAAGAGCTTTCCTATAGGGACAATATTTCTGAAATAAGTAACCTTGCCTCTCTTTTAAAGGAGCAGGGCAAAAAGGTTTACCTTGAAATGCACACGGATTTTGAAGAAGATGTTTTCGGCGGAGTATCTTCTCTTTGTGACGGAATTGTTTTAAGAAACGATAAAAAAATGAGCCCCGAAAAGTTCAACTTCCTTCTTTCAAAAGCTGCAAGACATATAAGAAAATACAACAAGGATGTTAAAATTCTCGTTTATCTTTCCTTCGATTATGATATTTCAAAACTCAATAAAAAAACAGTTGACGGCGTATGCACTTTCATTGATGAAAACACTGATTTGACGGCACTTTCTCTGTGGGATAAAACTCTTAAGCTTTCCGACAGCAGTTTTTACTGCACCGTTGACGTGAATGTTGGCAAAAAGTCGGCAAAATTCCCTCTTGCCGCCACTTATGAATTGAGAAACTGCGAAAGCCTGTCCTCGGTTATGTTTTCCTCTTTGCAGAGTGCTACCAAGGATAAGGAAGGTGCTTTTTCTGCTGTCAAAGAATATCTTACGGGGGGGATCGTTCCCGATATTGCATTCAGAAGTCTCGGTGTGACGGGCTATGACGGCTCTCTCATTCAGACAAATCTTTTCAGCACGGAAATTGAAATATGCGGCTCTAATCTTTATCCCTGTTACATTAACGGTGAAGAAACGGACCTCGGTGAAAAGGGCAGTAAAAAAATCACCTTCAATCTTTCGGAGGGTGAAAATGAGTTTGCTGTCAGACAGGGCGGTGAAACAGTCAAATACAGGGTTAATATGAACTTTGACGGTGAGATTATCCGTGCGGTTATGCCGGGTGAGAGTGTAACTGTTCAGCCGGGAGAAAAAATCACCGTAACGGTTATTGCTTACACCGGTGCGGAAATCACCGTAAAGCTCGGAACAAAGGAATACAAGGCAAAATGTGAACAGGGCGTACCTGCAGGTTATGCGGCTTTCACGGCGAAGATACAAATGCCCAAAACCCGTGAACAGGTTGAATCACTCGGAATGATTTCCGTTATCGGCTCCGTAGGTGAAAAGACAGTACAGCAAAAGGGTGCCATGATTTACTGCGGTGAAGAAATGACCACCACAATCACACAGCCCACGCAGGAAAATGAAACCACCACTGCAATACAGCTGGGCAATTTTGTACAGGAACTGATTAACGACCGCTATGAATATACGGTGCCTTACACAACCAAGCCCTACACACCGCCCACAACAGTACCCTATAATTCCATCTATGAAACGGTGACAGGTAATGTGATGTGTATTGTTACGGAGCCTTATGCGGACACAAGACCTCTTGTTTATAACGATGACACCTATGCGCCCTCATATTCCACTCTTGTTCAGGGAACTATGGACTATGTGACGGCGAAAAGCAGTGCTTTCAACAGCGACGAAAACGAAACGGTTTACTTTTACGAGCTTGCCTCGGGCAGAAAGGTAAAATGCGAACACGTTCAGCTTACATCTGCCAATGTGGGAAATAACACTCTTTCTGTTGTATCCTCATCGGCTGAAAACGGCACTCTCACTCTTCGTCTTAAAACCGACTGGAAGGTGCCCTATGCAATTACTCATGCTCCGCAGAATTACTATTCGGCATACGGCAGTAAATATAATATCAATACCTTTAATGCAAACTACGTTCAGATTGACTTTTATCATACGGCTTCCGTATCGGGTAATGTGAACGTCAAGGGAAGTGATATGGTATCATCTGCCTCGTGGAATGTTTCGCATAACGAAAACAAGGCGTCTCTTTATATGCCTCTCACTTCAACGGGCAAATATTACGGCACCTCTGTTGAATATGATGCCGAAGGTTATATGGTTATAAGAATACACAATAAGCCACAGACCCTGCAGGGTGCGGTAATCCTTCTCGACCCGGGACACGGTGGAGACGACCCCGGTGCACTCGGTATAGGCGAACAGGTACACGAAAGTGATATTAACCTTGCCGTCGCCTATGCCACGAGGGATGCGCTTCGGGCAAAGGGTGCTACGGTATATATGACAAGACAGGGCAACGAAAGTCTCTCTCTTGATGAAAGAAAGAATATTGCACAGAGTGCGGAGCCTGACCTTTTTGTCAGCATCCATTCAAACGGCTCGGAAAACAAAAACGCCATAGGAACTGCCGTTTATTACTACAAGGGCTTTTCACAGCCTCTTGCCAACAACATTTACGGTGAAATGATAAAGGTTTTCAAAAATAATCTTTACTACGGACAGCAGGAACTTTATGACGACCTTTCCGACGGGGCAAGATATTATCCCTTCGCTGTGACAAGGTTAGAGGACTGTCCTTCTGTGCTTATCGAAACGGGCTATGTAACCAACGATACCGAATGCTATAAGCTTATACAGTCCTCCACCCATCAGCTTTTCGGACAGGCTATTGCAAATGGCATAGAGAAGACCTTATCTTAACATTAGAAATCTTGCCACAAGCATGGCGATAACCGAGGGGATACCGCCCAAGGCACTTACTGCTATAGTTATCCCGTTTATGCCCAGGGTAATGCCTGTCATTCCGCTTAAAACATTGACGGCAAAAAGAGAGCCTATTCCCGACAGAGATGAAAGAAAAAGACAGCGGAAAAAGTGGCGTGATTTTACGAAAACACCTAAAATAACTACCGCAGAAACAATCAGGCAGATGCTTATAAGGGTCGTCTGACCACCCATAAAAAAACCTCCTTGCGTTTTTAAATCTAATAATATATAATATGATTTTGGAGAGTGATAATATGAAAATTTTAAAGCTTACACCCGCCGTAAAGGACTACATCTGGGGCGGAACAAGACTTTCAAAAGAATATGACATTGTTTCCTTTACAGACAGACAGGCAGAGGCTTGGGTGCTTTCCTGTCACGAAGCAGGGGAGAGCATTATCGAAAACGGTGATTTCAAGGGCAGAACTCTTTCCGATGTTTTAAAAAATGAGGGCAAAGGCTGGCTCGGCAAAAACTGTGAGAAATTTTCCGATTTCCCCATTTTAATAAAGCTTATCGACGCCAAGGATAACCTTTCTGTTCAGGTACATCCCGATGATGAATATGCTATGCGTGTGGAGGGTGAATACGGCAAAACCGAAGCCTGGTACATAGTTGACTGTGACGATGATGCGGAAATTATCTACGGCTTTAAAAAGGATGTTACAAGCGAAGAATTCAGAAAGAGCATTGAAGAAAATACACTTCTTGACTATGTAAACAGAGTAAAGGTTAAAAAGGGAGACATTTTCTTCATTGAGGCAGGCACTCTTCACGCTATCTGTAAGGGTATCCTTTTAGCCGAGGTACAGCAGAATTCAAACACAACCTACCGTGTTTACGATTACGGCAGATTACAGAACGGCAAGCCCCGCGAGCTTCACATCGAAAAGGCTATCGATGTCACAAGCACCAAGGCAATTCCTGCCGACGGCAAGCCTATGGGTGAGACAGAAAAGAAGGACGGCTACAGTGAAACACTTCTCTGCTCCTGTGACCTTTTCACCGTAAAGAGACTTGATGTAGAGGAAAAAGCAGTTCTTACAGCCGATGAAAATTCCTTCATTTCTCTCGTTGCCCTTGAGGGTAACGGTGTAATTATTCAGGGTGACAGCTGTGTAACTCTCTATAAGGGTGAAAGTGTGTTTATTCCTGCAAATTTAGGTGAGGTAGAGATTTTAGGCGCTGTTACGGTGATTGAGACGAGAGTGTGATTATCAATTATGGCATACAAAGAAAATTATATTCAAATTTCTGAAAAGGATGAAAAGGAGCTATTAAAACATATAACACAAACATGTCATTGTAAAATATTAGTTCCTCAAATCAGCAATTCCGACAATGCCGTTTTTAAAGAATATGCATCAATAGATTCTCCTGTATATATAATAGTAGATGAAAACATACAGGTGAATTATAAATCAGGCGATATAGAAATTCCTTGCGGCTTTTCTTATATTTCTTATGAAATAATGGATGACGTTGATAAAGATAAAATAACGGTCAGACTTTTTACAACATATAAATTTATCGATAAGAAGAACAGTATGCTCGGCAGATATGACGCTATCAAGAAGTGGATAAAAAGTCATACTCAAAAAATCAACGGATTTGGAAAGCATAATATATATGTAATCAAAGTTGATTAGTTGGATGGTTATGATTATTGACCTTTGGTTTTCTATTGACAAATTTATATACAGGTGCTACAATATTTACATAAAATATCTTCAGGGCGAGGTGCAATTCCTCACCGGTGGTAATAGGTCACTGACTTTAGCCCACGAGCCGAAGAATACTTCGCGCAGATTCGGTGTGATTCCGAAGCCGACGGTACAGTCCGGACGAAAGAAGAAAAAATACTTTTAATGTGTTTTTCGCCTGCGGTATTTTTACTGCAGGCGTTTTTTCTTGAAGAGTTTTAGAATATCTCTTTAAAGGGTGAGAATTATGAAAGAAAACAAAAAATCTATGAAATCCGTTTATATGCTCTGCATAGTGGGTATGCTTTCTGCGGTGAGCTTTGTGCTGTTTCTCTTTGAGTTCCCCGTGATACCTTCTCTCGGGCATCTGAAGCTGGATTTCAGCGATGTTCCTGCTATGGTTTCGGGTGTTCTTTTCGGACCCGTGTCAGCCATAGTTGTGGAGCTTGTGAAAAACCTTATCGAGCTTATCGTCAAGGGTATGGGTACGCAGATGGGCTACGGTAATTTGATGAACTTTCTTGTAGGCTGTGCCTATGTGGTACCCTTCAGTATTGTTTATCGTAAAATGAAAAATACTGACGGCTTAAAGGGTATTCTTCTTTCCTGTGTGGCAGGAACGGTGACTATTTTAGTGGTAGGCTTTTTCGCGAACTATCTTATTGCTCCGCTTTTCTTTAAGCACTTTTTAGGCATCACTCTTGATAATGCAGGTATATGGGCGGCTGTCTGGGGCGCTACCGCAGTCAACGGCATAAAGGGTATAATGCTTTCCGTAATAAGCTATCCGCTTATCCGTGTGGTTATTGAAAGACTGAAAAAATTTGTAAAATGAAAAACTTTTCCGTCAATCTATTGACAACGAAAGATACTGCTGATATAATATCGCAGTAAATTGAATATTTCCTTATTAAGAGTAGCAGAGGGAACAGGCCCGTTGAAGCTCGGCAACCTGCATTAAGCAAGGTGCTAAATCCTGCGGTATGACCGGAAGATAAGGTTTAATCTGCGGTCGGTTAATGCCGGCCGCTTTGTTTTTCACGGCATATTTCCGTGAAAACATAATCAAGGAAATTATAGTAATTTATAGAGAATTTAAAGAAAGAAGGAATTTATAATGGCAAAACATCTTTTTACATCCGAATCCGTAACACAGGGACATCCCGATAAAATCTGCGATCACATTTCCGATGCAGTTTTAGACGATATTTACGCCCACGACCCTATGGCAAGAGTAGCCTGTGAAACCACCGTGACCACAGGTCAGGTGCTTGTTATGGGTGAAATCAGCTCCACCTATAAGCCCGACGTTGCCAAGATTGCCAGAAAGGTTATCTGTGACATCGGCTATGACAGCGGTGACAAGGGCTTCGACGGTAACGCCTGTGCAGTTTTAGTTGCTCTTGACGAGCAGTCACCCGACATTGCTTTAGGTGTAGACAAATCTCTCGAAAGAAAGGGCGGCGAAGAGGACGAATATAATATCCACGGTGCAGGTGACCAGGGTATGATGTTCGGCTTTGCCTGTGACGAAACGGAAGAGCTTATGCCCCTTCCCATCTCTTTAGCCCACAAGCTCGCAAAGAGACTTACCGAGGTAAGAGAAAACGGCACACTCCCTTATCTCCGCGCCGACGGTAAAAGTCAGGTAACTGTTGAATACGAAGACGGTAAGCCTGTTGCAGTGACTGCAGTGGTTGTTTCCTCTCACCACAGCGCAGATGTTGAACTTGCACAGATAAGAGAAGACATCACAAATCTCGTAATCAAACCCATCATTCCCGTTTCTCTTATGCGTGAGGATACAAAGATTTACGTTAACCCCACAGGTCGTTTTGTAACAGGCGGTCCCCAGGGCGACAGCGGTCTTACAGGCAGAAAAATCATCGTTGACACCTACGGCGGTTATTCCCGTCACGGCGGCGGTGCATTTTCCGGTAAAGACCCCACAAAGGTTGACAGAAGTGCCGCTTATGCCGCAAGATATGTTGCAAAGAATATCGTAGCCGCAGGCCTTGCCTCAAAGTGTGAGGTACAGCTCGCCTATGCTATCGGTGTAGCAAAGCCCGTTTCCGTAATGGTTGACACCTTCGGTACAGGTAAAATCAGCGACGAAGAAATCAGTGCCATTGTAGACAAGGTGTTCGACCTTCGTCCCGCCGCAATCATCGACACTCTTAAGCTTCGTGCTCCCATCTACCGTCAGCTTGCCGCTTACGGTCATGTGGGCAGAGAAGACCTTGACGTGCAGTGGGAAAAGACCGATAAGGTTGCTGAAATCAAGGCACTTGCAAACATCTGAAAATAAAAAGCAGGGCGGGATGACTTCATCCCGCCAAAAAATATTTTGCCTTAAAGGAGAAAATAATATGAAAAAAGTTTTGGTTACAGGTGCTTCCGGTGGTATGGGTAAGGCTATATGCTCCCTTCTGACTGACAAAGGCTATAAGGTTTACGGCATTGATTACCGTGAGGACGATACGGTTAAGGCGGATAAATTTTTTCAGTGTGATGTTACGGATACCTCTTCTGTTGAGAAAGCTTTCGAAAGGGTAAAGGCAGAGACAGATTCTCTCGATGCTATCGTACATACTGCGGGAATTTATGATATGGATTCTCTCATTGAAATAGACGAGGAGCGCTTCAAAAGGATTTTTGATATAAATGTTTTCGGCGTTTATCGTATAAATAAGCTTTTCTTTCCCTTAATGCATAAGGGTAGCCGAATCGTCATAACCTCCAGCGAGCTTGCACCTCTCGATCCGCTTCCCTTTACGGGCATTTACGGCATAACTAAAACAACTCTAGAAAAATACGCCTTCTCTTTGAGAATGGAAACCAATTTGCTTGACATTCCTGTAAGCGTTATCCGCCCTGGTGCGGTCAAAACAGGTCTTCTGAACATTTCCACTACCGCCATTGATAAATTTGTGGACAGAACAGAGCTTTACAAATCTATGGCAGTAAGATTTAAAAGAATCGTTGACAGTGTGGAATCAAGGAATGTGGCACCCGAAAAAATCGCAGAAAAGGTGCTTTCAGCTCTTGAGTCTAAAACACCGAAGTATATTTATAACATCAACCGCAATCCGCTTTTAAGACTGCTTGATGTCCTTCCACCGAAAATGCAGGTAGAGATTATAGGTATGATTTTAAAATAAAAATCCAAAGAATCGCAGATAAAACTGCGGTTCTTATTGTATACGGGAGAAAATTTTCGCATAAGATAATATAAAAAAACAAAAGGGGAGTCTTTTTTGAAAAAAGAGAAACTTTATCCGATACTTTTTTATATTTTCACCGCTGAAGGTGCAGGAGCTTTGTCGGCACTTATCACGGGCAATTTTTCCGATTTCTTTCTGAAATACGAAGAACCGCCTTTGCTTCCTCCCGGGTGGCTTTTCCCGGTGGTGTGGACAGTTCTTTATGCTCTTATGGGCTGTTCTGCATATCTTGTCAGCAAAACGGAAGCACCGAAAGACCAAAAGGAAAGAGCATTGAACATTTATTGGATTCAGCTTTTGCTGAATTTTATGTGGAGCATAATTTTCTTCCGTTTTGAGCTTTTATGGGTTGGTTTCATTGACATTGTACTGCTGTTGATTGCAGTTTGCGCTATGACAGTTATGTTCGGTCGCATTCTTCCCAAAGCAGGATATCTGAATATCCCATATATTATCTGGGTGGCATTTGCGACATATCTTAATTTGGCGACGGCGATAATAAACTGAAAAGGGGACTGCGGTTCCCTTTTTATTTTTAACAAAAAATAAGTGCATAAAAAGCTCTGTTTGATACGAAGTTCCGAAGTTTGAAAATTATATTGAAAAATGATTTTTACTGTGATAATATTCATAATGTTAAAATTTCTTTTGTATAAAAGAGGGGACACAAATGAAAAACTTTTATCTCAAGCCGAAACTTTTTTCGGTAATGAAAAACTATTCCAAGGAGCAGCTAATAAAGGATATTATTGCAGGCGTAATTGTGGCAGTAATTGCACTTCCGCTGTCTATTGCTCTTGCACTTGCATCGGGAGTCGAGCCTGCTAACGGTGTCTACACAGCTATTTTTGCAGGCTTTACCGTTTCTTTTCTCGGCGGCAGCCGTATTCAGATTGCAGGTCCTACGGCGGCCTTTGCCACAGTTGTTGCAGGTATTGTAGCCACACAGGGCATGGATGGACTTATTATTGCAACTGTTCTTGCAGGTATATTTCTTATTCTTATGGGTGTTTTCAAGCTTGGCTCACTCATCAAGTTTATTCCTTACACGATTACGACCGGATTTACTTCGGGTATTGCCGTGACGATTTTAGTGGGACAGATAAAGGATTTTCTCGGACTGACCTATGCCAGCGGTGTAAGACCTATCGAAACCTTTGAGAAAATCGAGGCAAATATAGAGGCTATTTCTACTTTTTCACCTCAGGCACTTTTAGTCGGTGCAGTTTGTCTCGCCATACTCATAATCTACCCGAAATTTGAAAAGAGAGTACCGCCGTCACTTATTGCGGTCGTAGTCGGCGCACTTATGGTTAAGTTTATTCCGGCTCTTGACGAGGGCGTTTACACCATCGGTGAGCTTTACACCATCCCGTCAGGTTTTCCGAAATTTACACTCGGCACCATTGATTTTTCTTTCAGCAAGATTTCAGCTCTGCTTCCGGACGCTTTCACTATAGCTGTTCTTGCTGCCATAGAATCTCTTCTTTCCTGCGTGGTGGCAGACAGTATGGTTAATTCAAAGCACAATTCAAATGCAGAGCTTGTGGCGCAGGGTGCAGGCAACATAGCTTCTGTTCTTTTCGGTGGTATTCCCGCTACAGGTGCTATTGCCCGAACAGCCGCTAACGCCAAAAACGGTGGCAGAACACCTATCGCAGGTATGGTACACGCTGTGGTACTGCTGGTAGTTCTTTTATTTCTTATGCCCTATGCGGGGCTTATTCCTATGCCTACCATTGCCGCCATTCTCTTTATGGTAGCCTATAATATGAGTGAGTGGAAAAAGTTCGTTCATACCGTAAAAACAGCACCGAAAAGTGACACGGCGGTTATGGTACTTACCTTTGTGCTGACGGTGGTTTTTGACCTTGTAATAGCTATCGAAATCGGTATGCTCCTTGCGGTTCTTCTCTTTATCAAAAGAATGAGTGAGGAGACCACTGTAACCTCCTGGAAATACACCGACGACCCTGAAAGTCTTGACCTGAAAAAAGTGCCAGAAAATGTGAGAGTTTATGAAATCAGCGGACCTCTTTTCTTCGGTGCGGCAGACAAGATTTTGGATATAACCTTCAAAGATTACACCAAGTGCCTTGTTTTAAGAATGAGGGCGGTAAACGCCATTGATGCCACGGCACTCAACTCCCTTGAAACTCTTTACAAAAAGTGTGAGGCAAGGGATGTAAAACTGCTCATATCCCACGCCAACGAACAGCCGCTTGAGGCTATGAAAAAGGCAGGATTTTACGAAAGAGTGGGAGAAGAAAACTTCTGCGCCCATATTGATGAGGCTTTGAAAAAGGCAGAAAATCTCACTGTATAAATAAAGAAAAAGGCAGACTGAAAAAATGTCTGCCTTTAAAATTTTTCTATTGACAAACGCAAAACTTTGTGGTAATATATCGTAGCAACAGCAAAGAAGAAATTAAACTTCTTCACTATTCACTGTTACTTTTTACTTCAAATATGGGGGCGTAGCTCAGCTGGGAGAGCGCTTGAATGGCATTCAAGAGGTCAAGAGTTCGATCCTCTCCGTCTCCACCAAAAGCAAAACTTTTACTAATATGTGAAAGTTTTGCTTTTTTATGTATTTTTTATACTAAAATAAAGAAAAAAATGAAAATTGATGCTGTTTTTTGTTATATATTACAAAAAATATATTTTTAACAAATACTAATTGACTAAAGTTATATTTATGATATAATGAATGGGTAAAGTGCCTGTGTCGGTGCTAAATATTTGAGTAAAGAATGGAGGAAGCATAATGAGCAGAAAAAAGAAAATCAAGAGATCCTCGTTCAAAGTTGGTCAGAAAGTTATTGTTACCAATGATTACGGAAGATTTCTTAAGGGTCAGGTTGTAGTAGTTTTAGATAACGAAAAAAAAGGTTCTGAATATACGAATGAAGTTAAAAATGAATACGGAAATGCAGGGCCTGTTCCAAAAAAGTATCTGAAGGCTCTTAAAAAATGAAGTATAAAAGAAAATTTTTGCATTTATTGTTTGCTGTAAGAAAATCGTTATTGATCTTGTCTTTTTCTGTGCTTTTGATTGTTATATCATATGTTATGATCATATCTTACGACCAAAATGAAGTCGTTAGTTTTGCTGTTGGTATTATTGCTAGCGTTATTGCAACACTTGTTTTTAAGATATCAGATAAGTATGAAAAAAGTATATCAGCATGTACAGACATAGCTAATGCCATCGAAGAAATGGTGTTGTATTTAGAAAGAATGGTAACCCGAGGCTGTGCTAATTATGAGTATTGTTCCACATTGTGGCTTTATTATTCATCAATTTGCAGAAAGTCTGCCAATTTGACATATGAAGAAGAGTTTAATAGAGTATCTATCATTATTAATGATCTTATTAAACTAGTAAAAGAGAATGCCGATATAAAAGAAATATACGAAGCTAAAGAAAAATTAGTGGATGCAAAAAGATTGTTTCAATTTGTGTAATTTAGTTTAATTTAATTACCAAAGACATAAAATATATACAGTTTTGTATATACACAGGGATTGAATACATTCCCTGTGCTTTTATTTTTTGTGGCTTTGATTTATTTTTAAGAGTTCGAGCCTCTCCATCTCCACCATAGTACATCGAACAATTTTTTTGTCCGCTTTTAAGTGGGTATTTTTGTTTGTTAGGGTTTGTTTTCAGATTTATTGAAATAATATGTTATTCGTGTTATAATAAAGAAAACATTATAAAAGGAAGTGTTTCTATGGGAATTTTTGGCACATTACTTTATAATTTGAGAAATATAAAAAAAGCAAATAAATTCAGAGCTATGAGCAAAGACGAATTGCTTGCTTTAAGTGATGATGAATTCTTTGATGTGATTTTGTGTGTTTGTGAAGATGCCGTTTATGACATTAAGGATTCACATATTGATGAAAAACAAAAATTGGTATATTCACTGAATAATTTTGAGGCTGAGATTAATAACGGAGGCTTATGTCAGTTTTTTGTAAATTCAAGCAGTGAATGTGCCCCGTATATAAGTAAAGCGTTTGAAGCAGTAGGTGCTTTTGCTATCAAAGATTTGTTTGATAAATTTATTTCTGATAATAATATTGATGTTAATGATTTGTCGTCTTTCAAAATCTCAAGTATTGATGAATATGAAGCTCAAACTAAAAGATATGACTTCGATAGCTTTGATGATAAGTTTTATGAAGACGAAAACCTGCATCAGCAGATAATTGACTATTCAAGAAAAAACATAGAACAACTGATGAAAAAATAACGATTAAACCTCTCCGTGCAGATTGCCGCGGAGAGGTTTAATCTATTTACCCCACCTTATCAATTCCCACCATGAACTGCTCGCCATCCTTTTCACCCCTGCCGCTATTTCCACATAGAATGTTGTGGGAGGTGAAATATTATGTCAACATCATGCAGAAGTTGCAGACCTGACTGTACAGTTATTGCCGTAGTGGCAAGTCTTATTATAGGTATAATTACGGCGTTTCTCACACTAACCGCTACCGTTACTCTTACACCTGCGTTTTTATGGGTGCTTCTCGGTATTTCTGTGGTATACCTTGCTGCAAGTCTTGTTTCAGCGGCTCTTTTCCGTAACGAGTGCTGCGATGGCTTATGCAGTATAATTACAGCGTTGCTTGTGGGTATTCTCGGTACGATACTGCTTTCTATTGTTCTGCTTGCCATTGAGTTTGCGGCAACAAGTATAATCGGTGCAGTTCTTACAGGGGTACTTTTGTTCTTCTTTTTCCTTGTAGTCACATCTACTGCTTGTCTTGTAAGATGCTTTTTTAATTGTAACAATTAAAAAAGCACAACGGTTCCGGAAATCAAAAAGCGGTGCAGTAACTTTCTTTTAACTTTCCGTGTCTGCACAGGTTTGTATTGGCGGTGCTTATGCTTGCAAAGCTCCTTGATTAAGTTAAACCGAGTAGAGTATAAAAACTCTACCCGGTTTTCTTTTATGCAACCTTATCCAACCCAACCATGAACTGCTCAAAGTCAATATTAAACTCAATCTTCAGCTTATACCTTATAGCTTCTACATATCCCGCAAAATTTCATTAACATATCTGTACATTTCACTTCTTGACCTGACAGAGTGCGAACCTTCTACGACGGTGCGCTTTTCCTCTTCGTTGAGTAATGCAAATTTTTTCATCGCTGCGGGATTTTCCGTAAGTGCCATACTGAATCCGATGGGCATTTCACTTCTTTTCATAATTCAGCCTCCAAATATATTTTATTTATATTTTATGTGTACGGCAATCAAAAATACATGCCTGCTTTTGCATAAAAAAACTTTAAAAGTAAATGCTAAAAATGAAGTATAACTATTTTCGGAGGTGCATTTTGAGTAATAGATTAAAAAATGAAAAAAGTCCTTATCTGCTGCAGCATAAGGATAATCCGGTTGATTGGTATCCATGGTGTGATGAAGCCTTTGAGAAAGCCGCAGAAGAAGAAAAGCCTGTTTTTCTGAGTATCGGATACAGCTCGTGTCATTGGTGTCATGTGTTTGCCCATGAAAGCTTTGAAGACAATGAAATAGCGGATATCCTCAATGAATATTTCATATCCGTAAAGGTTGACAGAGAGGAAAGACCCGATATCGACAGTGTGTATATGTCGGTTTGTCAGGCATTTACGGGGAGCGGAGGTTGGCCTACTTCTGTTTTTATGACACCGGATAAAAAGCCGTTTTTTGCAGGTACCTATTTTCCTAAAACTTCACGGGGCAGAATGATAGGCTTTAAGGACCTGCTTTTGTCAATACATTATAAATGGGAAAATGACCGCAACTTTCTTTTAAGACAAGCAGATGACATTATTGAGCATCTGACAGAAGACACGTTTTCCGCTGAAAATGCCGACGAAGGTCTGATTGAGGATGCAATAAAACAGTTTTCTGTACTGTATGATGAAAAAGACGGCGGATTCGGAAAGGCACCAAAATTCCCTACGCCTCATAACATTATATTTTTGCTTTATTATTACGAAAGGCATAAAAAGCCTCACTGTCTTTCAATGGCAGAGCATACACTTATGCAAATGTTCCGCGGAGGCATTTTCGATCATATCGGTTATGGCTTTTGTCGATACTCAACGGACAAAAAATTCCTTGTGCCGCATTTTGAAAAAATGCTGTATGATAATGCTCTTTTAATTATGGCATACTGCAAAGCTTATGTTGTAACTAAAAAACAGATATATCTTGAAATTGCGGAAAAAATTGCTGAATATATTGTTCGTGAAATGACTTCTCACGAAGGCGGATTCTACAGTGCCCAGGATGCTGACAGTGAAGGTGAAGAAGGTAAATACTATTTATTTTCTCCCGACGAGATTATTGCTCTGCTCGGCAAGGATCAAGGTGAATTATTTAACCGTCATTTTGATGTAAGTGACAGTGGTAATTTTGAAGGAAAAAGCATTCCTAATCTGCTACACAGCAAGTATGTGGAAAATTCATTTGAAGATAGCTTACCAAAGCTTCGGGAATACAGAAAGAACAGATATCCTCTTCATCTTGACGATAAAATTTTAACGGTATGGAATAGCCTGATGATTGCCGCTTTGAGTGAACTCTATTTACACAGCTGTAACAAAAAGTACCTTGAGACGGCTAAAAGGGCAGATGATTTCATAAACAAAAATCTACGTGATAAAGATACTCTATTCGTAAGCTTCAGAGACGGAAAACGCGGTGTGTCGGGATTTATTGATGACTACGCAGCTTATATTTTCGCTCAAATTTATCTTTATAAAGCAACATTAGATTGCAAATATATTGAAACAGCAAAGCTCTTATGCGATAAAGCTGTTACCGATTTCGCAGACATGTCCGGTGGCTTTTATTTATACGGAGACGAAGGTGAGAAACTTATACTTCGCCCAAAGGAAACCTATGACGGCGCAATACCCAGCGGAAATTCAATGATGGCATATAACCTTGTGCGTTTGTCACTTCTTACGTCTGAAGATAAATTCACGGAGCTTGCAGAAAGACAATTAAATTTCATCGCTTTGGATGCATTTGACTATCCTGTCGGACATGCGATGTATTTAACCGCTCTGTTAGAATACTATGAACCGCCAATGAAAATCACCGTTGTGAGTGCCAGGGATACAGATTTAACATCTTTATTACACGAATTGCCTAAAGAAGCCATTATAATCCATTTGTCGGAGCCAACTAAAGAATATCCTCTCAAAAACGAAAAAACCACTTATTATGTTTGCAAAAAACACAGTTGTATGCCGCCTGTAAACGATTTGAGAGAACTGAAATAAATAATAAAGCGAGTGATACTTTTTTTATCACTCGCTTTATCGGTTAATTTCGCCACACAAATTCACCGTTTATAATAGTAGCTTTGACATGAGAGTTTATTTCCAAAGGATTACCCTCAAAAATAACAATATCTGCATCCTTGCCTTCCTTGAGACTGCCTAATCTGTTATCAACTCTGCATATTCGTGCCGCATCAACGGTAATTGCACGCAGGGCAGCCGTTTCACCAAGACCTTCTTTTGCTGCAATACCTGCACATAAGGGTAAATACTGTATTCTTGAAACAGGATGGTCGGTGGTTATTGCAACCTTAACCCCCGCATCATGAAGAATACCTGCAGTTTTAAAATCTGACAGGCTGACTTCGTCTTTGCTGCGTGAGGCAAGAGAAGGCCCTACAATGGCAGGAAAACCGCTTTTTGCAATTTCCTGTGCAATCAGATGTCCTTCGGTGCAGTGGTCGAGTGTCAGGTCAAGGTCAAATTCTTTGGCTATTCTTATTGCGGTGAAAATATCATCAGTGCGGTGAACGTGAGCTTTAAGCGGAATTTTCTTTTCAAAGAGCTCTTTGTAACATTCCAGCGTGAAATCCTCGTTCCCTGATTGGTCTTGTGAAAAATACTGTCTTGCACGGAACAGCTCTTCTCTTATAAGTGAAGCAATTCCCATACGGCTTGACGGCATATTTCCGTTAAGACCGTAACAGTTCATCGGATTTTCACCGAAAGCAATTTTAATTGCGGCAGGAGCAAGAACAACCATATCATCAATGCATCTGCCGTGGGTTTTTATAAATGCAAATTGTCCGCCGACAGCATTAGCACTTCCCGGCCCTGCCATAACACCGGTAATACCGGCGGCAATAGCATTATGAAAGGCGTTGTCCATTGGATTTATACTGTCTAATCCTCTGATGAAAGGTGTTATCGGGTTTGTGTTTTCGTTACTTGTATCATTTTGTGATGAAATTTTATCTTCGGCAATTCCGATATGACTGTGCGCATCGATAAAACCGGGATAGACATTCAGATTTTCGGCATCAAAAATTTCTGTCCCCTCCGTCGGTACAATCTTTTTCTTGATTTTTATAATTTTTCCTTCATTTACCAGCATATCAGCACGTAACGGTTTATCACTCTCCATTGTGTGTAAAAGACCGTTTGTAATTAAAAGCATATTTTTCTCCTTTCAGTCTTTTTTCTTGTATGAATAGTTTGCCGCAAACGAGGTAAACTATCCTTGTAAACTGTTTAGGAGGTGAGAACATGATCAACAACAGCAATAATCAGAACTACAAAAACAATCAGAACAACCAAAACAACAAAAACAACCAGAATAACCAGAACAACAAAAACAATCAGAATAATCAGAACAACCAGAACAGATAACAAAATTAACTTGTGTTTTTTACTGATTCAGCTATTTGTTTTTTGCTCGACAGATATTATTTTATTCAGCGATTTAATTTTGAATAAAACAAACACTAAATATGTGTGCTGCTAATGCTAATATTCAAT
Source organism: Acutalibacteraceae bacterium (assembly GCA_045604385.1). Lineage (GTDB taxonomy): Bacteria > Bacillota > Clostridia > Oscillospirales > Acutalibacteraceae > UBA6857. Next base: position 12,574 of record JAZUNX010000088.1, on the reverse strand, counting down.
TCGCAGATTAACACTGTATGAATATTTGCACCAAGCCAATATAATCCGAACCTTTTTTCTTTGGAAGACGGGCTCGGATTTGTTGTTTTTTGAGGTGCGATTATTAATAGTTTGTAATATTAAACTAAATTAAAATTACCAAAAAAGTTATTCAAAATACGGTTGGATAAGTTAATTAAAGCCTGTATCTGAACATTTAATATGCAACATTTTTGGATCTATTGTTTAATTTATTTTTTATTTATAAAATAGAATTAAAAAATATGAACTATATGTTAATATGAAATTAAGGCGTATTAATTAAGATTAATTTATAAAGGAGGAATTTTTATGAAAGGATTAAAAAAACCATTAAGTGTAATTTTAACGGTTATTATGCTTGTAAGCTGTGTGAGCGTGTCTTTTGCTCCACTTCAGGCTTATGCTGCTGCGCCCACAAACGCACAGTTAAAAGCAGCTTTTCAGGCTATAACCAACACCACAGACCTGACAAACGGTGACGGCTCACTTCTCAATGCCGCCGAGGTGCTTTACAATTGGGCGTACGGTAATGTGCAGACAGGTGCAAACAACATCGGAGGTTCCTATGACAACCCCACCCTCAGCGCAAAGAACAACAACTCTATAGTTAATTTCAATTCCAACGCAAAAAGTGCCGTGGGAAGCACCTACAACGCTCTTATTGATTCACTTTTACCCACATCGGGAGTTTATGACGATTCAGGTTACCGTAACACTCATAAATCGGGTGACTATTGGGTGCTTGGTACTCCCGGATTTGATACAAGTAAGCTTTCTTATAATGTTACAACTTCACCATCAAAAAGTGTAACTGTAGCCGCGAACCTTACAAAGGTGCTCAAAACTTATGCATCTTTAGATGATGTGCCTGCCTCAATTCTCCTTAAGGCAACCTATAAGTATAATCACACCTACAAAACAGGCTACGTCACCAAATATTCCAATCAGAAGCAGTGGGGCGTAAATTATGCCAGAACCTGGTATTGGCGTACATACTCCTGTCACTATTTTTCATCAAAGTCTTCAATAACAAGAACAGTAAACAGCACTAACACCCAGGCATACAAGGATCTTCATGCCTTTAATGACTATTTCTTTACAAACGGACTTGTTGATACTGCACTGAAAACTCTTTGTGACGATTACACCGTCGCCGAGCTTCAGGCGTTTATTGATGCAGTAGACAGCAAGCCTGCCGCAATAGACAAAGCATACGGCAGCGGTATCACAAATCACTTCTTTGACGAAGATAAGCTTGCTGATTTCAGGGCAAATTGCGTCTATGCGCAGAAGGTTATAAATGCAAAGCCTGCAATAACAGCTCTCAATTCAGCCATGGATACAGGCTATGATAATAGTAATCTTGCCGAAATGGAGGAGATCTATACTGCCCAGAAGCCTAACCTTGATTTCCTTTCCGACAAACAGGATATTATTACTTATGTGGCAACAAATTATGATGGCTATTCTTCATTCTCGCTTGAAAGTGCTGCGGATTTCATGAATAAGCTCTTTGACGATATCGAGCTTTATAAAATCAGAGAAATAAAAAATGCAATTGATAGACTGCGCGAAGAGTATCCGGATGTTGACGCAGTTTCAAAAATAGATACGGATGAACAGGGTAACTACATAAACGATAATCTTACCCTGTGGAGTACCTATGACATAATGTTCGGTTATGTTGCCGCATTGGAAGGCTTCGAAACTGAAAATGTTGCCGCTGTATTTACCGAAGGCACGGACTATGTCTATATCTTCAAATCAGAGCTTAAATACGAATGGGATTACAGAGGTGCAGAGAAGCAGTACGAATCCTATTATGCCTGGTTCCTTCCTCTTGTTTATAAGGATCTTACCGCTTATACTACCGAACATATTATCGGCACGGGTGTTACGGCAAATGTACCCAACATTCCCAATGCAACAACGAAAAAATCCGCCTACAACAGTATGTATAATCAATATGAGGGACTAATCGGTGCCGATACCATGAAGGCAATTTTCGGTGACGGGGAAAATGCTCTCGGTTTCATCATCGATGATTATATTGAAAGACTTTATGCTGTTATTCTGGCAAGACTTACCTCAGAGGTTGACACCGCCATCGGTTATTATGATGCTTTCGGTAAGATTACTCTTGACAATTTTGTGGCAGTTAAAGAGGCTGTTGACAGAGTGGAAAGAAATATATGGGACTTCATCAATAAAAACAATTCCTCAATTATTTCTTCTACGCTCCGCACAAACTATAACAGATTAAGCACTCTGCTTAATCAATACAACAGCTTTGTTGCCGGAGACGGACTTGCGGGCTTTACACAGAAGCATCTTCACGACTCAAACGGAGTATTTATTACCCGTGAACCTGTTGAAGCAGACAAGGCGCGTGCCGAGGGTGAAAATTACGATGTAACGGAAAAGATTCTTCTTGATACGATGAAGAAGCTCGATGCTTTTCTTGTAAGTAATGATTTCACTGAACTTGTTGATATTGATCAGGATCCCAACAGAGATATTCTGTTGAGTGATTTCATCAAAGAGTCAATGGCACAGACCTTCTATACGGATGAGTTTGTAAATATGCTGGTTAATATAATTTATCCCGCTCTTGCCTCAACTCTTGAAAGTGTGTTCAACGGACTTCCCAAAACCTACGACACGGGAATATGGGGAATCGGTGAAGTAGGCATCAGCTACAATCCTCTTACAACAATTATCAACAAAGCAGGTATCGGCGTTTATCCTAATCAGGTTGATGACTTTATTGCTTCGGGCTACGGAACGGCCAAAACACAGATGTCCAAGGCTTCCACATGGAAGGCTTTGTGCGATAAAGACGGAAACCTCACTCTTGATTGGGGAATCAATGCAATCAAGCCCGAAAATTATTCTTCAACATCTGCTTACCTCACAGCAAAAAAGAATAAGTTCCTCGGTGCGATGGCTGAAGCCTTTGATGCAATTCTTCCCATTTTAAGAGTTCTTCTTGCTGACAGAGACGATATGCAGCTTACTTCAACAAAGGTAGGCTCTGCATATAAAGAAATCATCGGTATTACCTTCTCACTTGAGGGTGACCTTGTGCTTAACGCAGACGGCTGTGCAGGTTATTCAAATGTTGTGGTACCTATTCTTGAAGCCTTCGGATGTTCAGGTATTCAGAGTTATGCAACTGTTAAAAATTACACAACAACAAGGCAGTTTGTAAATGCTATTTTCAATCCCATTATCGACTTTTTTGAAAATAAACTTGCAAAAGCTCCCGCTGAAACAATTGCTTCAATTCTTCCTAACCTTGCTTATGCAATTCCCTTTGATAAGCTCTGGGATCTCGTTGACCTTCTTAATATCAGAATTTACTATACCGTTGATGACTCAATTCTCGGTATAAAGGTTATTGACAAAGCTCCCATTGATGTTAAGTTCAACACTTTCTTAACAAAAAACAGTCTGCCTCTGGAATTTGATATTTCAAACTTCAGTGATACACTCAAGTTTATACTTTCCTCGATGCTTCCCGGCATTGATTTCAGCACACTTCCCATACTCAATTCGGGTGAATTTATAAGATTATCTAAAATCAACAGGAATGCGTCCACTCTTCGTCAGAGCGGAAAGAGAATAAATCTTGAAGCCGACAAGGCAGATGTGTTTATGGCTTTCCTGAAATATCTTGCCTCCTGTCTTGGCGATGAAGCCTTTGTTGAAGAACTGCTTAACAAATTTATGCCTTCGGAAAACGGAGAGAGTTCCTTTACTCCGGAGGTAAAAGAGATAGTTTCAAACATTTACACCAATCCCGAAATGGCTATTGCCGCAACCGTTGAACTTCTCAATCAGCAGGAATACGCTCTTGAGGATTACAATTGGTATGACGGTTCGGCAGGTGGCACTGTTTCAGGCCTTACTCCTGCAGCGATGGTATATCTCAGCCATACAAATGATTGGGATAAAGAAACGGCAGATTATTTTGAAGAGAATATAAACGATATTCTCGGTGCTATTCTTGATGTTGCGGGCAGTGAACTTGATATAGGTAAGGCGCTCATGGGTGTTATCAACTCAATGTTTACAAATAAAACCCTTACAGACCTTGCCAAAGCTATTTCAGGTGTTGCGGCACTTCCCGAAAAAGCTCTCGATATAATCTATGATGAGCTTGACATTGACCTTGCCTTGTTCAATCAGTATGCTTCCCTTGAGGATACGCACAATTGGGGCTTCGAAGACGGTGACCGTGATGGATTTATACAGGCTCTCATCGATATGCTTTCTCCTCTTGAGCCTTTATACGGAGTGATTCTTTTCGGAGAAAATCTTACACTCTTCAAGGATGTAAACAATAAGGATCTTGTAACCTTCTACGGTAACAACGGTTATGACAACGCTTTTGTTCCCTTACTTGAGGCGCTCGGCTGCGACCTTCTTACAGAGGAGTACGATGCAGCGAGCGGCGAGGAAGGATTTAAGGCAATTATCAAATCAATTGCCGACAAACTGGACAAAATAGCAGCAGACCCGATAAATGAAATTCTCGACACGCTTCCGGGAGTGTTATATTACCTTTCAAGTGACGGCCTTACAACTTCAGTGAGAAATCTTCTTCATCCTATTTATGTAATTCTCGACACAATCCGTCCTCTTTATGATGTTGACCTTAATGCAATGATTGACTTTAGCACCCTTGAAATTGACATTGAGAAGCTTGATGTTGAATTCGCAGTGGGTATGCTTGAAAAACTTTCGGGTCTTAATTTAGAAAAGGTAATTCCCGTGATTTATGATATATGCAAGGTTATCGGTGCAGATTATACATCGGAAAGCGAATTTGTCGGAGAAGGCCGTAAGGGCGTATATACGGAAGGCGTTTTTGACAGAGCAGACATGCTCACCGTATGTATCAGTGCAATGATAGAACTTCTTGAGGTTGAAGGCAACTGCGAGGCAATGGATAAGCTTCTCGGTACAGAAAACATTTCTGCCGCACTGCTTGCTTTCTTTAAAGGTGTTGACCCTGAAATGGCAACTCCTGACTGGATGTATTATTTCGACGAAAACCATGACTTCACCGATTATGATTTTGACACAGGTATTATTATCGAGCCTACTGTAAAATCACTCAGCTATGACAACAATTGGACACAGCAGAGTGCAGCTTACGTAAACGAAAATCTTGATTCAATTATCAACACTGTTTTAAGTTCAATTGACGGCAATTATAATGACCTTGCATCACTTGTTGATGACAAACTCGTTGTTTATTCCACAGAGAATGTTCAGGCTATTGCCGATCTTCTTAAAACAGCTCTTTCAAATGTTGATTCAAGACTGTTCGAGGCGGCGGGAGTTGTTCTTGATTCAGATCTGAAGGCACTTGAGAGTTACACCGCAAAAGAAGGTATCGATACTGCCGACGAGTTTGTCGATGCTCTTATTGAAATGTTAAACACAGTTCCCGGTGTTGTTGATTGGATGCTTTTCGGCAAGGATTACAGATTCTTCACAGGTACGTCCCTTGATGAAAACGGCGAATATGTATATAACGATCTTGTTACCGTTAAAGGTGCACAGGGATATAAAAAAGGCATCGCTCCCGTTCTCGAAGCCATCGGATGTCAGAATCTTCCTTCGGGTGAGGAGACAGACGCTGTTGAGCTTATGCTCAATGCGCTCTTTGGGCGTGTCGAAGAAATTTTAGCCGATCCGGCAAATGAGCTTCTTGAAATTCTTCCCAATCTTATTTATTTCATCAATGCAAACGGTCTTGTGTCAAGTGCAAACAATATGCTTGGTGCACTTCACGCTTTAGTAAAAGCAACGGAGCCTCTCGGCATAAAAATCGATATAAACAATCTGTTCGGCTTTGATTTGTCAGAGCTTACATTTGCAGGTCTTATCGGACTTATTGAAGACGAAACAGGAACCGACCTTACTGCAGTAAAAGAAATTTTTGCAGGTCTTTGCATCGGCACAATCAGCACATATTCATCTGTCAGCGGAGAATATGCCTATAAGATGACCTATACCGAGGAAAGCGACAGAAAGGATATGATTACGCTTATTCTTACTGCCTTTGTAAAAGTTATAGGGAATGAAAAAAATGCTGATATTTTCAGAGATGCTCTCGGAGAAGAAACATTTACTCTTATTCTTGATCTTATCAATCTCAAGAAAACCGATATGAAAGAGATTGATTATCTCTGGACTGAATATGCTGATACGGATAAAACCTTCTCGGCAATTGAAACTTCAGTTCTGTATTCCGGACATAAATACGGACCTCTTTACACCCGTGAAATGGCTCAGCATATAGCTGATAACATTCAGAACTTTATTGATAACATAATCTATCTTTTAGGCATAGAGGTTGAAGGTGCAAGGGTTGACAGTCTGGAAGATATTCTTAATTCTTACATCAACGGTTCACTTTATAACAGCGCAAACGCACAGAGCATTCTTGACATGGTAAAGAATGCAGTTGCCGAGGTGGAAAAAATAGATAACAGCGGACATCTCAAACAGCTGATTAAAACATCTCTTGATGTTGACCTTGATGCATGGGATAACTATACAGTACCAGAGTTTGATGATGACAGAGCTATGTTCACACAAACGGTTTGCGAAATTTTCGCTCCGGCATATCCTGTTCTTGAATGGGCACTTTGCAATAAGGATTTTGCCTTATTTACGGATGAAAAAGGCGACGATGTTGTCACGATTCTCGGCGCAGAAGGTTATGCCTATGGTGTGATTCCTCTTATGGAGGTTCTTGAATGTGAGGGTATGCTCGCACCGGATGCATACTGCACAGCGGCAGAGACGGATAAAAACGCTCTTGTAACGGGAATTCTTGATCCGTTGTTTGACAGACTTGACGAAATTATGTCTGCTCCTGCTGATGAAATTCTTGACCTTCTTCCCAATGTTATCTATTTCATTAATTCAGGCGGTCTTGACACCTGTTTCAAAAATGCCCTTAATGCAGTTTACACGATACTTGATGCTTTAGAGCCTCTGGTTGAAGTGGATCTTTATGAGCTTATCAATATAAGACTTGATGAAATTACCTTTGAAAGTATTTTCGACTATTTACTTGAAACAGTAAAAGAAGAAACAGGAATTGAATTTGCAAAAACTGACATCGATTCATTCCTCGAGCTTACTGTCGGAAAACTTGTCAGCTATCAGTCGGCAAACGGAAAGACAGCATATAAGATGGTTTATCAGTCAGAGACCGCAAAAGCAGAGATGGTAACAATTGCACTCAGATTGCTTATTACCTTCCTTATGACCGAAGATAACCGTGAGTCTGCAATTGCGTTGCTTAAGGATAAATTCTCAATGGATGCCGATGCAGAAAAATATGTAAGAGGCGTGCTTGATGTAATTGCTGACTGTACTGTCGAAACACACATCGGTATGGACAAGGCTCTTGCTACGGTTTATTATCTGTTCTACGGCAGTAATATTGCCGCAGATGAAACTGCAGATGCCATAAAGAATGTCAATGCAAAATGGCAGCAAATTCTTAAAAAACTCGGCAAGTCAGAAAATCCTGATGAGGCATCTATCGGTAATTTACTTGCCAAAATTCTCGGTCACGAAATATTTGAGGATATTATCGATGCGGAAGAGGGAATTGCTCCGAATGGATTTATTCGATTCTTTGCCAAGCTGAAGGATCTTTTCCAGCGTCTGATTGATTTTTTCAAAAATCTTTTTAATTAAAAGATAACAAAAAGTAAAAATCAAATAAATAAGTTACAAAAAATTACGGGTAGTCAAATACTACCCGGAATTTTTGTTGTGTGTGGTATAATAGCATTACAGTGGAGTAGGGTGAAAAGACAATGAAAAATGCTTTTTAAAATTCTTTACAAAAATCCTCGTAACTGTTATTATATAACCAATAAAAAATAAGGATGATAATATGAAATTTGATATTAAAAATTTTACGGCAAAGATTATCTGTGAAGGTGAAGTGAGTGACACCCTCATCGAAACGAAGGCAAGAGAAAATGAGCTGGACCTTTTTATAACTGCCACAGCAGATAAACCGAAGTTTGTGGAGCTTCATTGGGCGGCAGAGACAGGGGAGGATATTCTTGTTCTCGGTGACGCTTGGGAGAGAAGCTACGGAAATTTAGAGTTCCTTCCTCTTTCGAAAAATGACCGCTGGATGCCTTGGTATTTTATTGCCACGGATAAGAAAAAATCCTTCTGTTTCGGTGTAAAGACGGGCTGTAATTCCTTTGTCAGCTTCAGGTATGATATGAAGGGGATAACCGCTCTTGTGGACGTGAGAAACGGCGGAAGCGGTGTGCACCTCGGCGGCAGAAGGCTCTGTCTTGCCACATTTGTGTGTGAGGAATATGAAAACGGTGAGATCTTTGAAAGCCTTAAGGGTTACTGCGGAAAGCTCTGTGATAATCCAATTTTGCCAAAGGAGAGAATTTACGGCGGTAATAACTGGTACTACGCTTACGGAAAGAGTAATTACGGACAGATTGTCTCCGATGCCCGTCTGCAGGTCGAGCTTGCTTCGGGAATTGATAACAGACCTTTTCAGGTTATTGATGACTGTTGGCAGAAAAATAAATGTGCAGGTCCATGGCTTCCTAACCGAAAATTTAAGGATATGAAAAAGCTTGCCGACGAAATAAAAGAAACCGGGGCAAGACCGGGTATATGGGTGCGCCTTCTTTGCAATAAGGACAGAAGCCTTAAAAGAAGTCTGAAAATCAAGCGTAAGGGCAGAAGAATGTATCTTGACCCCACTCATCCCGAGGTGCAGAAATACATAAGAGCCGACATTGAGAGAATAAAAGGTTGGGGCTACGAGCTCATTAAGCATGATTTTTCCACAGCTGACCTTTTCGGTGACTATGGTGGAAACCTTACCTCCGGCATTACCAATATTGACGGCTGGCATTTCTATGATAAAACCAAGACCAACGCCGAAATAGTTCTTGACTTTTACCGTCTTGTTAAGGAGGCGGCAGGGAATATGCTTATTATCGGCTGTAACACCGTTTCTCACCTTTCGGCAGGCCTTGTCCATATTTACAGAACGGGCGACGATACAAGCGGAAAAGAGTGGGAGAGAACAAAGAAAATGGGCGTCAACACTCTTGCCTTCCGTCTGGCACAGAATGAGAAATTTTATATGTGCGATGCGGACTGTGTGGGTATTCTTAAGGATTACATCCCCTGGGAAAAGAACAGTCAGTGGCTACATCTTCTTTCATACAGTAACACACCGCTGTTTATTTCCTGCACAGACGAAATCGACAGCAAGAAGAGAGAGGATATACGAAAGGCTTATAAGATTTTTAACGAACCTCACAGTATAAAGCCTCTTGATATTTACACCACGAAAACTCCTTCAGAATGGGAGATTGACGGGAAGACGGTGAAATATGAGTGGTGAAGTGATATTTCATCCCAACCCCCTTGCAAAAACCATAAAATAATGTTAATATATCGGCATATAAAATATAAGAACGGAGAATAAAAATGGCATATTTCTACAAAAAAGACGGGGAAATCTTCATTCCCGAAAAAATCAATCCTGACCTCGTTAAGCTTTGCTACGGTATCGTTAAGGCCTGCAAGCTTTCCTTTAAGTTCAAAATGAAATCTACCTCACTTACAAATGCTCTTAAGGCAGGTAAGGAGGAGCAGATGCGCTCTCTCATTCAGATGTGCCTCGAAAAGAACAAGAAAATCTATGACCAGGATATGTCTCTCACAGGCGTAACAGTTGAAGAGGTTGAGGACAGCTTCTTTGATGATAAGGATGCAGAATTCCTTAAGAATCAGATACAGTTGCTTATTGATTTTGCTCTTGTTAACACAGTCGTTGAGTCTAAAATGATGGGTGTTCTTAATGCAAGCTGTGAAAAGATTCTCGGCGTCTCAATCAATAAAATCAAATTCTTTACCAATCAGGATGTAATTCTTGAGATTGATGAAGAAGAGGAAGAAACAGAAGAATAATAAATAAGAGGCTGTTTTGAACAGCCTCTTTCTTCATATGAAAAGCGGCGGGATGAGGTCATCCCGCCCGACGTGTTTAATAAAGCTAATCAGCAGTAAACACTACTGAAATCATACATATCCTTCGTGTTGTCTTCCCTTGTGTGAATTGTAATAAGTGTACTTGCCACAGAGGTTTTCGGTGTTACGTGGTAGTAAGTACCTTCATAAAAACTGCACTGCACCGTCAAGGGGTGATTGTGTCCCATGGAAAGAAGACCTACACAGCCGCTTTCGTCAAATACATCGTCAAGAGGCTGATTTTTGGGAATATTGTATTTTTCCATGCGAAGTCCGAGCACAGGATAGCCGAACTTATACATCTGACCCTTTCTTGCGGCACGGAAAAAGTTTGGGGTGTTTTCGTGTAGAAAAACACTTATGTAAATATTTTCGTTTATACTTTTCTTTTCTGAAATTTCTTCCTTACACCAATTCACCTGGTCTTCTTGCACATAGCCGTAAATATGGTCAGGGTCTTCATTGTCATAGTCCATTGTATCAATGAATAAAAGGGAGTGAGTAACACTTTCGCCGTCGGTGATGTCGATGCTGTACTGACATCCGCCGGATATTTCGGGCTCATCAGCAACGAGGCAGTGCTCATACTGTGAAAGATAAGCCACCACATCCTCTGAGGTGCCGTAGTTGATACCGTCATTATTGCCTGGGACATAAGACCAGTATTGGTCTGCTTCTTCAAAAAGCTCTGCCACGGTGCGAAGGATATAGGCTTTATTGAAATCTCCGTCATTACCGTCGTCTATCATATCTCCCGAAATTACCACAAGGTCGGGGTCGTGCTTTTCCGTGAGCTTTTCCATTTTATTCAGAGTGAGCATATCGGAGAAGGTAACGCCTGTAGTAAAATGGGTGTCGCTGAACTGCAGAACGGTAAAGTCGCCATTTTCGTCTGCCGAAAGATCGGGAAGCTCCTTCTGAACGGTTACACTTTGAGCAAAATCCGAAATATCACCCTTGTTTTTCATCTCTTCGGCAAGAGCACCGCCCGACTGAAGGGAAACTATCATTGTGATAAAGGCTATGAGTGTGGCTAAAAAGTTTGTCATTTTCTTTCATCCTTTCTGTGATAGATTTCGTGAGACAGCACTATTGTATCAAAGAAGCGGTATGCTTTCAAGCAAATTCTTTCCTTTTTTCTTCGTCAATATACCCAAAAACCTTCCATTTTTTTCTATACTCCCAAAATGGAAAACTGTGTTATAATTGATGGGTAAGAAAAACCAGGAGGTAAGAAATATGAATACTTACACAAAAAAAGAAAGGAATATGTACCTTATAGGTCTGGCGGGACAGAATATTATTTATAATATCATCGCCACAGGTATGACTTTCTATTTTCAGAGCGTTATCTTTATTCCTGCTATGGCTATCAGCGTTATTACTGGTGTAGCCAGAGTATGGGATGCAATTAACGACCCGATGATGGGTACCATTGTTGACAGAACAAGAAGTAAATACGGCAAATGCCGTCCCTATCTTTTCTTCGTTCCGGGTATAGTCTGCATCACGACTATCCTCACCTTTATTAACGGACAGTATTCCTCGACGAATTCACCCTCGACAAATGCGCTTATTATCGGTTGGGCGGCTGTTTCCTATATCCTTTGGGGTATGACCTACACAGCAGGTGATATTCCCATCTGGGGTATCACGGCACTTATGACCGAAAACGATAAGGACAGAGCGAAGCTCCTCGGTCTGGCAAGACTTGTCGCAGGTATCGGCGGCGGTGTTGTTCTTCTTGCCCTTATTCCCGTTTCACAAGGTGTCGGTGCTTCGTTTGCCGAGAGTATGGGACAGAGCAAGGGTCTGCAGATGGGCTTTATCGTAGTTTGCGGTGCTCTCACCATTATCGGCTCACTTCTTTTCCAGTGTGCCGCTTTTGCCAAAGAAAGAGTTTCACAGCCATCCGACGACCACAAGGGTTTTATCGATAACGTGAAGATTATGTGGAACTGTAAGCCTTTCCGCCGTATTCTTATTTCCGGCGTTATCAAAGCCCCCACACAGATTCTCTCTCTTGTGGCTATGACACTTCTCTCTTATTACTTTGGTGATAACGGTGGCAGCGGTCAGAGCTATATGCTTTATATGGCTGTCCTCGGCGGTGCTATGTTCGGCGGTATGTTCGGTGCTATGGCTCTCGTTCCGAAACTTTGCGAAAAGTTCGAAAAGAAGACAGTTTATAACGGCACAAGCGTTATCGGCGCCATTCCCTTCGGTCTTATCTTTATAGCATATCTTATCGACGGCACCGGACTTTATAAAACAGGCTGGCTTCCCGTTATGTTCATCCTCTTCCTTGTTGCAGGTGCAGGTACGGGTGCTTCGGGTGTTATTCAGTCCATTATGATTGCTGACTGTGTTGACTATGACGAATACCGTACAGGCTACCGTCCCGACGGTGTGTTCTTTTCCGGTCAGTCCTTCATCACCAAGCTCGGTGCAGGTCTTTCCTCCTTCATTCAGGGTATAGTTTTCGCCGCTG
>JAZUNX010000087.1:0-29614 GCA_045604385.1 Acutalibacteraceae bacterium | reverse complement strand
CCTTGATGTGACCTACGTGCATACCTGCACCACTGGGGTAAGGGAATTCAACAAGAGCATAGAACTTCTCTTTGTCGGAATTATCCTTTGCTTCAAATACTCCTGATTCTTCCCATTTCTTTTGCCATTTTAATTCGGCTTGTTTGAAATCGTAATACAAATTTATCACTCCGTTTAATTATTTCTTTATTTAAAAAATCAGTCTTCCGTAACAACATCGGAAATATCAACTGTTTTTGCATCCTGCCATAAGCGTTCAAGATTATAGTAATCACGGCTTTCACCTGTGAATACATGCACGAGTACACTGCTGTAATCGAGTAAAATCCAGCCTGTGGCTCTGCCTTCAATATGATGAGGCTCCACACCTTGAAGACCGAGCTCATACTCGATTTCATCAGCAAGAGATTTTACATGGGTATTTGATGTACCCGAGGCAATTACAAAATAATCGGCAACGATGGAATGTTCAGTTATTTCGATAACCTTGATGTCGATTGCCTTTTTCTTGTCAAGTACCTTTACTATTTCTCTGGAAAGTTCAAGTTCTGTCATAGCTTTCTCCTTTATTTATTATAAGTTCATTATAAAATTCAAGACTATCGGGATGAATGACCGTCTCCTTGGCAGAAAGGGTTTTGAGTGTGTACTGCAAGGAATAAAGACAGGCTTCATCGAGTCCTTTTTCTGCGGATAGATATCTCATTGTGTCCACATCGGGATAGTTCCTTTCGGCGGAGATATAATCAGCAACATAGATAATCTTATCAAAAAGGCTCATTCCCGCTTTACCTGTGGTGTGGTAGCGTACAGAAGAGAGTATTTCTTCATCGTTAATGCCGTATTCATCCCTTAAGCATACCATTCCGGCCATAGCGTGCCACAGCTTCGGGTTGCTTTTTTCAGTACGGCTTAATATTATACCACCTTTTTCAAGCATTTTCAACATATCCGCATCATTTTCATTTTTCATTATGTCGTGGACAAGACCTGCAAAATATGCCTTTTCTCTGTCTGCACCGTAAAGTGAAGCAAGATAGGCGGCACTGTCCGCAACATTAAGAGAATGAAGAAAACGGTAATCGTCAAGGCGTTCCCTCAAAATTTTCTTATACCCACCGAAGAGACTTTCGTAAAGAAGGTTAAGTCTCATATAATCATAAACCCTATCGGTGACAAGATTTCTTACGTCAACACCTTCCTTAAGTTTTTCACGAATTTCCGTTGAACTGCACTCGAAAGGCTCAATATCAGCGAGAATTATTTCGTCCTTTCCGCTGTCAAGACCTAAAACCTCCGAGGAATATTTAGACAAATCCTCAAAGGAAATACTGTCAAGACGTGATGCCACACACAAGGTCGTCATCGAAAGAATATCCCTGTATCTATACCACCTGTCAAAGCTTAAAAGCATATCCGAGCCGATTATTAAAAACAGTTCATCATCGGGATATATTTCTTTAAGAGCCGTGAGAGTATCAACGGTATAGCTTTTCCCCTCACGCTTAAGCTCAAGGTCACTTACCGTAAAGTAATCCTCGGTGAACATCAGTCGGCACATTTCAAGTCTGACATTGCCGTCGGCAAGGTCTTTGCCTACCTTATGCGGAGGAGTAAAGGTGGGCATAATTATAATTTTATCAAGGTTTGCCCTCTTTTTCATTTCCTCGGCTAGCTTCTTATGGCCCATATGGACAGGGTTGAAGGTACCGCCGAAAATACCGATACGCATCTTTTATCAGCCTTTCTTTGCGCCTTTGAATGCGAACTTTTTGTTTTTTTCTTTTCTTAAAGCAAGCTGCTTTTCTCTTTGAAGCTTTGCGGCTTTCTTTTTATTCTGCTCCTTTTTGAGAGCCTTCTCCTTAAGCTCGGGGCTTTCTCTGTAAAGAACGATTACACCGCCGATAACCTGAATAACCTCAGCGCCTGTGGCGGCAGCAAGTTCGTCAGCTGTTTGTCTCGGTGTTATGGGTGAAGATTCAAGAAGAACCTTAACTTTTATGAGCTCTCTTGCTCTTAAAGCATCGTCTGTCTGTTTGATTAAAGCGTCGGACATACCGCCCTTACCTACCTGAAAAAGAGGCTCAAGATGGTTAGCCTGTGCTCTGAATGCTGCTCTTTCTTTACCTGTCATTAAATTTGCTCCTTAATATATGAATAATAGTCTGATTGTAATTAAGACATTTTTTCCTGTAACATCTTAAGTGCATTACCTCTGTGGCTGATTGCATCCTTTTCGTCGGCAGTCATTTCTGCAAGGCTCTTATCCCCTACCATAAAGACAGGGTCATAACCGAAGCCGTTTTCGCCCTTCTTTTCGTAGCCGATTTTGCCGTAGCATTTGCCTTCGGCGGTAATTTCCTTACCGTCAGGGAAGCTGACACAGATAACACAAGCGAAATACGCTGTTCTTTTTTCGTCGGGTACACCTTCAAGATTTTTGAGAAGCTTTACGATGTTGCCTTCATCATCACCGTGTACACCGCTGTAACGTGCCGAATAAACTCCGGGATCACCGCCTAAGGCATCAACACAAAGTCCGCTGTCATCGGCAATACAGATAAGTCCGCTTTCCTTGCATCCGCTTTCAGCTTTGATACGGGCATTTTCCATAAAGGTAGTACCTGTTTCCTCAACATCTGTAAGCTCAATGCCTATATCAGTATCTGTCACTACCTCGTAACCCATCGGTGCGAGGATACGTGCCATTTCAGTAAGCTTATGCTTATTATGGGTGGCTATAAGAATTTTCATTCTCATTCCTCCTCCACACTTGATGTGTCTTCAAAGAGTGCCTTTGCGAAAACTTTGGGATTGAAGGGCTGTAAATCGTCAATCTGCTCGCCGACACCGATGAATTTAACAGGAAGCTTAAGCTCGTTCTTAATTGCGAGTACCACACCGCCTCTTGCCGTGCCGTCAAGCTTGGTAAGAGCGATACCCGTAAGCTCGGCAACATTCATAAATTCCTTTGCCTGACTAACGGCATTCTGACCTGTGGTAGCATCTAAAACGAGAAGAATTTCACGGTCAGCGTAGGGAAGCTCTTTTTCAACCACACGGTAAATCTTTGCAAGCTCGTCCATAAGGTTTTTCTTGTTATGAAGTCTGCCCGCCGTGTCACAGATAATAATGTCACAGTCACGAGAAATACCTGCGCTGATTGTATCGTAAACAACTGCGGCAGGGTCTGCACCCTCTTTATGCTTTACGATGTCCACACCCGCTCTGTCAGCCCATACCTCTAGCTGTTCAATAGCTGCGGCACGGAAGGTATCTGCGGCACCGAGGATAACCTTTTTGCCTTCTCTTTTATACATGGCGGCAAGCTTACCGATGGTGGTGGTTTTACCCACACCGTTAACACCGATAACAAGGATAACAGAAGGGATTGTGATAAGTCCCATATCCTCACCGCCGTCAATCATGTCTGCCACAATATCGGCAATAATCATCTTTGCGTGCTTCGGGTTGCGTACTTCGTTTTTATTTACTCTCTTGCGGAGTTCTTCAACTATATCTGTAGCAGTTTTGACACCTACATCGCCCATAATGAGTGCTTCTTCAAGGTCATCATATAAATCGTCGGTTATTTCTTCGTATGCACCGAGAACATCTTCGATTCTTCCAGTCATACCTTCTCTTGTCTTTTTAAGTCCGAAACCGAACTTTTTAAAAATACCCATATTAGTACCTCCTTATTCGGTAATTCCGAGTGATTTTGCAAGTTCCGCCGTCTTCAATTCGAGAAGCTTTGATACACCCTGCTCCTGCATAGTGATGCCGTAAAGCATATCTGCTTCTTCCATTGTACCGCGGCGGTGGGTAATAAGAATGAACTGTGTGTTTTCCGTCATTCGTCTTACATATTGGGCATATCTTGTTACGTTTACATCATCAAGAGCCGCTTCAACCTCGTCAAAGATGCAGAAGGGTGCGGGGTTAACCTTCATAATTGCAAAAAGAAGTGCGATGGCTGAAAGACCCTTTTCACCGCCCGACAGAGAATCAAGACGCTTAACGTTTTTGCCCGGTGGCTGTAATTTTATATCAATGTTACTTTCAAGAACATCTGTGGGGTCTTCAAGAATAAGTTCGGCTTTACCGCCACCGAAAAGCTCACAGAAGGTTTCATTGAAGTTATGGTTGATTTTAGTAAACTGCTCCCTGAACTGTGTGGACATTTTATCCGTAAGCTCACCGATAAGACGGATAAGCTCTTTTTTGCTCTTTTCAACATCGCTAACCTGAGTTGACATAAACTCATAGCGCTGACTTACTTCCTTATATTCTTCGATAGCGCCAACATTTACAGAGCCGAGAGCACGGATGGAGCCTTTGATTTCGTGAAGACGCTTCTGCGCCCCCTTGGGGTCTTCGGGACGCTCTGCAACTGCTTCAGCTTCACGCTTTGTAAGCTGATATTCATCATAAAGCTTACCTAAAGTGTCTTCGTAATCTTTATTCATCGTCTCTTTTCTTTCTTCGAGACGGGCAAGCTCACCGCTGATTTTTTCTCTTTCAGCAGACTTTGTTCTTTCGCTTACACGAAGCTTTGAGGAACGCTCCTCTTCTTCACTTCTCTTTTTCTGCAAGGAAACAATTTCCTGCTTTGCCTTTTCTGTTTCAAGATGTATATTTTCGGCAAGAAGTGAAAGAGCTTCGATTTCTTTTTCAATTTCGGCGTTTCTCGCCTTTATGGCATCGATTTCCTTGTCAAGCTGTTTGTCTCTGTCTTCGTGGTCGATAAGTCTTGCCTTAAGGAAGTTAAGAGCCTGTGTACGTGCCGTAAGATCTTTGTCTGCGCCGTGAATATCCATATTGAGCTTTGATATGGCAGAAGTGATTTCCTCTCTTCTTTCGGAAAGCTCACTTCTCTTTCTGCCGAGAGCATCACCCTCTGCCTCTTTATCCTCAATGGCTTTGGTGAGTTCTTTTACCTTTTCGCTCGCTTCATCGCAGGAGGCCTGTATACGGGCGATTCTTTCATCGGCACTGTTCTTTTCTCCTGTAAGCTCGTCAACACCGCTTTTTGCCGTATAGAACTGCTCGCAGATAAGATTGAACTGACCCTCAAGACGGATTTTTTCCTCCTGTGCGGCTGAAAGGCTTTCCTTTTCCGTTTCAAGCTCACGGCTGATGTGTGCAAGCTCGCTGTCGATTTTATCGTACTGCTCCTGCAGGTCAGATACGGTTTTCTTAAGCTCTTTTTCCTTTTCCTTAAGCTTTTCAATTTCGTTACCGCGGGAAAGAATACCAATGTTCTGTATAGCCGAGCCACCGGTCATAGAGCCGCCCGGATTTACCACCTGACCGTCAAGGGTGACGATTTTGAAACGGTGGGAATATTTTTTACCTATTGCAATTGCACAGCTCAAATCTTCGGCGATTACAGTTTTACCGAGAAGTGAGGATATAATTTCGTTATATCTTGCATCGTAAGTAAGAAGATTGGTTGCTAAATCAATATAGCCGTAGCAATCATCAAGTCCTTCTTCCTGTAAGGTTTTACCCTTAACGGAAGAAACAGGCTGGAAGGTCGCTCTGCCGGCATTGGTGCTTTTAAGATAATTGATGGCTACCTTTGCATCGTTTTCCGTTTCCGTTACGATGTTCTGCACCGCATTACCGAGGGCAGTTTCGATGGCAACAGCATATTCCTCCTTAACGGAGATAAGCTGTGAAAGTGTGCCGTGAATACCTTTAAGAGCGCCTTTTTCACTTTCTTTAATAACCTTTTTAACGGCGCCCGAATAACCTTCCATACTCTTTTCGAGTTCTTCGAGCATTTTGATTTTTGATGTTATTCTCTGTGCTTCAAAAGCCTTTTCGTCAAGCTCTTTTTTAAGAGCATCCGCTTTTGCATCTTTATTTTTATATCTTAAGGTGTAACCCTCAACGGAGTTAGTGAGTTCCTCAATTTCCCTTTCACAGTCGGAAAGTGCCTTTTCACTCTTTTCTTTTTCAGCACTTAAGCTGTCAACGGTTTCCTGTCTTTGGGCTATAAGGGAATCGATAACCTCAACTCTTGCCTTAATTTCGTTAATTGATGAAAGGGATGTTGAAACAGCCACACGGCAATCGGCGAGCTCTTTGGTGAGAAGTGCCACGGTTCTTGCGATTTCGTTGGATTCGTCGAGAAGAGATCCGCCTTCACTCTGCATTCTGTCAAGCTCGGTATTGACCTTTTCGAGCTCTGAAGTCTTTTCCTCGCGTATGGTTTTTATTTGTAAAATAAGCTTTTCTTCGTTTTCGATTTCCTTTAAAAGCTGATTTTGACTGCTTTCGGAATCGTAGCGGTCACGGGAAATTCTTTCGATTGTTTCGTTGTTATGCTCTATCGAATTCCTTAAAACTGCCTGCTCACTGCCTGCATTTGCGGCTTTTTCTTCAAGTGCAGAAATCCCCTGTCGAATTTCATCAATTTTAATATTGATATTCTGTGTATCGGCTATGCTCTTTTCAATCATACGCTCGATTTCGGAAAGCTCTTCTTCCGTTTGAGCGTAGTGACCTGATGCGATTGTGATATTATCCTCCTGCTTGCGGAGTTCATCACGGATTTTGTCAATATTATAAAGCCATAAGCCGATTTCGAGTTCCTTTTTCTCGCCCGCTAAAACAAGGAATTTTTCTGCCTTTTCACTTTGGTGCTTCAAAGGTCCTATTCTGCCTTCAAGCTCGGTGAGAATATCTCTCAAGCGTACAAGATTTTCTTCAGCCTGTCCGAGTTTTTTTAGAGAGTCGTTTCTTTTGTAGCGATATGAAGAAATACCTGCCGCTTCTTCGAGCATATCACGGCATTCCTTACCCTTACCGCTGACCATATCGGCAATTTTGCCCTGGCTGACCATTGAATAACCGTCTCTGCCGAGACCTGTATCCATAAACAGCTCGTGTACATCCTTAAGACGGACATTTACGCCGTTGATTTTATATTCACTTTCACCGGAACGGTAATATCTTCTGGTAACGGCAACCTCGTCGGTGTCGGCGCCCTTTATGGATCTGTCCTTATTATCAAGGCGCAGAGTTACCTGGGCAAATCCGTGAGCTTTTCGGATTTTTGTGCCGTCAAAGATAACATCTTCCATTTTCGAGCCGCGAAGGGACTTACTCGACTGTTCACCGAGTACCCATCTTACCGCATCGGAGATATTACTTTTACCGCTTCCGTTAGGGCCGACAACAGCCGTTATGCCCTTACCGAAGGTGAGTACAGTTTTTTCGGGGAAGGATTTGAATCCCTGCATTTCAAGTGATGTTAATATCATTCGGTTAACCTCACACTTACTTCATATTTTTTATATTCGGAATTTCCTTTGATTTTTGCTGTATATCCCATAAGGGAAAGTTCATTTATATTTGACTTTTTCTGACCTGATGCCATCGAAATATAAGAGCTTCCCACAGTAATTTCTATTTTACCGTTTGTTATTTTTTGCGTTTCAATTTCTTCTTTTATCTTTCGAAGATATATTCTGCTTTCGGCAATCTCCCTGAAGGCCGGATGATAAGCACCTGCCACAAAGCCTTCCTCAACATTTCCGCCCGAATGAAGTCCGAGCCTTATGACCTTTATGTCGGCTTCGTGAAACATCAGAAGAAGCTCTGCGCATAGGTCAGCTGCTTCCTCGGTGCTTTGAGGAGTGTACTCCCCTTTTTCATAAAGCGAAGCAAGCGCCGTATTTTGAAGAACAACCGTCGGATAAATTCTTGCCGTATCAGGCTTTAAGAAAATAAGTTTCTTTGCAGTTTCAATTGATTTTTCCCTTGTATCTCCGTAAAGTCCCGTCATCATCTGCACGCCGAATTCAAAGCCGTATTTCTTGATTAGAGCGGCGGCCTTTACCACATCGGCAGAGGTGTGTCCCCTTTCATTAAGTAAAAGCACTTCATCGTCCATACTCTGACAGCCGAGTTCAATTGAGGTGACCTTGTTTTTCTTCAAGAGAGAAAGTATTTCTTCATTTATACAGTCGGGACGGGTGGAAATTCTTATACCCTTGAAAAGGCCTTTTTCCACATATTCCCTGCCTTTTTTCAGCAAAGAGAGCATATATTCTCTTTCAATTGCCGTGAAGCTCCCGCCGAAAAAAGCTATCTCACCTTCACCGCATTCCAATGATGAAAGAGCCGTTTCAACCGCTTTTTCAATATCATCAACTGTGAGGGGTACGGTTTTTCCTGAAATTGTTTTCTGATTACAGAAGCTACACCTGTGAGGACAGCCTTCATCGGGAACAAATAATGCCACATTTATATGCTTCAAAGCTTCACACCCATAAGCTCAAGAGCCTGTTTTGCCGCCTGCTGTTCGGCGATTTTTTTGCTTTTACCCTTACCGCAACCGATGGTGTTGCTGTTAAGATAAACCTCAACCTCAAAGCGCTTATCGTGGTCGGGGCCGCTTTCCGCAACAACAGCATAAGACAGATGCTCGTCGGGATTTTTCTGTATGATTTCCTGCAAAACTGTTTTATAGTCCACAAAGGAAAGCTGTTCGTTTGCGGCTTTTTTTACAAAGTCAAGGACGAACTTTCTTGCATTTTCCAATCCGCCATCAAGATAAATGGCGGCAATTACTGCTTCAAAGGCATCAGCAAGAATTGATGCGCGTTTTCTTCCGCCCATTCTCTCTTCGCCCTTGCCTAAATAAATATATCTGCCGAGTTCAATCTCTTTGGCAAAGCCGTGAAGGGATTTTTCACAGGCACAAGCGGCTCTTTTTTTGGTCATTTCACCTTCGGGAAGATGATTAAGATTATGATAAAAATATTCAGCAGTAATAATACCGAGTACCGAGTCACCCAAAAATTCAAGTCTTTCGTTACATTCACCCATAAGATGCTTTTCGTTAGCGTAAGAGGAATGGGTAAGAGCAGTCTGTAAAAGGCTTTTATTTTTAAACTCATAGCCTATTACCTTTTCAAAATCTTCTAAACTCATTTTATATCTCCCCTCCGTTCAGGTAATTTTCAAAATCCGTAAGGCCTCTTTCGGAGAGAGCCTTGTAGCGTTCTTTTTTATCTCTTATTTTAGGCTCAATGGGAGGCAAAACGCCGAAGTTAGCACCCATTGGCTGGAAATTTGTGACCGTGGGGTCACTGATATATCTGCTCAAAGCACCTATCATTGTGGTTTCGGGAAGGATACAGTTTTTTTCACCCTTAAGGTACCTTACCATATTAAGCCCTGCCATTATTCCCGAAGCGGCAGATTCCATATAACCTTCAACGCCTGTTATTTGCCCTGCAAAGAAAAGAGAAGGTCTTTCTCTGAAGCTGAAATCACCGTTGAGAAGTCGTGGTGAATCGATGAAGGTGTTTCTGTGCATTACGCCGTAGCGGACAAATTCAGCATTTTTCAAGGCGGGAATCATAGAAAATACTCTTTTCTGCTCACCGAATTTAAGATTTGTCTGAAAGCCCACAAGGTTGAAAAGTGTTCCTGTGCTGTTTTCCTTTCGAAGCTGAAGAACTGCCCAGGGACGATGACCCGTTTTCGGGTCACGGAGACCCACAGGCTTGAGAGGTCCAAAGCGCATGGTGTCCTTACCTCTTGAAGCCATTACTTCAATGGGCATACAGCCTTCATAAACGTCCTTTCTTTTATCAAAGGAGTGAGTTTCTGCACTTTCGGCATTAATAAGTGCCTCGTAAAATGTCTCGTATTCTTCTTTGTTCATCGGGCAGTTTATATAATCATCCTCACCGCCTCTTTCATATCTTGAGGCACAGAAGGCACTTTCCATATCGATGCTTTCGAGAGTGACAATAGGTGCCGCCGCATCAAAAAAGTGAAGTCCGTTCCCGCATATTTCCGCGATTTTTTCACTTAAGCCGTCACTCGCCAAAGGCCCTGCGGCAATTATTACGCTACCGTCGGGAATTGAAGTGACTTCTTCGTTTATAACAGTGATATTCGGGTGCGAGGAAATCTTTTCGGTTATAAGACGTGAAAATTCGTCTCTGTCAACAGCAAGAGCGCCGCCTGCGGGTACCTTGCATTTATAGGCACATTCGATGCAAATTGAGCCTAGTCTGCGCATTTCTTCCTTGAGAAGTCCTGCGGCAGATTCAACTCTTTCAGCTTTGAGTGAATTGGAGCAGACAAGCTCCGCAAAGGTGGGCTTTTTATGAGCAGGTGAAAATTTAACAGGCTTCATTTCATAAAGCTCGGTTTTTATACCTGCGTTTGCAAGATGCCATGCAGCTTCCACGCCTGCAAGACCTGCACCGATTATCTTTACATTTTCACTGCTCATTTCTTCACCGCCTTTTTTTATTCGTTTTCGCCCTTTTTCTTTCTTGTGGCTTTGGCTGAATAGCCGCACTTTTCATCAAGACAGTTAAGCATTCCGCCCTTTGCCTTGAAAAGTGATTTGCCGCATTTGGGGCATTTTTCATTTGTGGGTTTATCCCAGGTCATAAAGTTACATTCAGGCCATTTGTCACAGCCGAAGAAGGTGTAACCTTTCTTTGATTTTTTTGAAATAACCTTGCCGCCGCATACGGGACACAGGGCATCAGTTTCGATAACATAGGGTTTGGTTGTCTTACATTCGGGGTAAGCGGGACAGGCAAGGAATTTACCGAATCTGCCCACTTTGATAACCATCATTCTGCCGCACTTTTCACAAGGAATATCTGTTTCATCTTCTTTAAGCTGAATTTTTACGCCGTCCATTTCAGCCTTTGCTTTCTGCAAGGTTTGTTCAAAATCGCCGTAAAATTCGTGAAGCATTTTAATATAATCCTGTGTACCCTCGCCCACGCGGTCAAGGTCACTTTCAAGCTGTGCGGTAAATTTGACGTTTACAATGTTTTTAAACTTCTCTTTGAGAAGATTTACTATCGCCTCACCAAGCTCTGTGGGAACGAGCTGTTTTGATTTTCTTACCACATATTCACGCTTTACGATGGTGGAAATAATGGTGGCATAGGTACTCGGTCTGCCCACACCATTTTCTTCGAGCGTTTTGATAAGTGACTCTTCGGTGTATCTTGCGGGAGGCTGTGTGAAGTGCTGTTCTTTATCGAGTGCTTTAAGCTTAAGGTCATCACCGCCGGCAAGGCCTTCGGGAAGCTTTGATTTATCTTCGTCTTTGTCGCCAAGGTCATAAAGAGTGGTGAAGCCATCGAATTTAACTGAATAACCGCTTGCGGTGAAAAGACAGTATTTATCTTCGCTGTCCTTCACACCTTTAATTTCGATTTTCTGTGTATTCTGAACACAGGAAGCCATAAGTGAAGCCACAAAGCGGTTCCAGATAAGAGTATAAAGCTTAAGCTGTTCGGGGGTAAGGCTGTCCTTTACCATAGCAGGAGTAAGTGAAACGGTGGAAGGTCTTATTGCCTCGTGACCGTCCTGTGCATTACTTCTTGACTTATAGTAGCGGGGCTTTTCGGGAAGATATTTGGCTCCGTAGTTGTCCTTGATGAATTCTTCCGTTGCCTTTCTTGCCTCTTCAGAAATACGGAGAGAGTCGGTTCTCATATAGGTTATAAGACCGATTGAGCCGTAGCCGGGAACTGTGACACCTTCGTAAAGCTCCTGGGCGATTTTCATCGTTCTTTCCGCTCTGAAGCCGAGCTTTTTCGATGCCTCCTGCTGAAGGGTGGAGGTGATGAAGGGAGGTGCGGGATTTTTCTTTCTTGTGCCGTTTTTGAGAGAGCTTATAAAATACTTTGCTCCGTCAAGTCGGGAGATAATTTCATCGGTCTGTGCCTGTGTTTTAAGCTCGATTTTACCTGTTTCATCCCCATAGAATGAGGCCGTCAGAGTTTTTCTTGAAACATTGAACTTTGCTTCAAGTGTCCAGTATTCTTCAGGTACAAAGGCACGGATTTCGTTTTCACGGTCAACAATCATTCTGACTGCAACGCTCTGCACACGGCCTGCAGAAAGACCTCTTCTGATCTTCTGTGAAACAAATGGGCTTAATTTATAGCCTACAAGGCGGTCAAGAATACGTCTTGCCTGCTGTGCATTAACAAGGTCAAGGTCAACCTTGCGGGGATTTGCCATACCGTTTTTTACACCGGTTTTGGTGATTTCGTTAAAGGTAACTCTGTTAAGCTTATTGAGGTCAAGACCCAAAATTTCAGCAAGATGCCAGGAAATTGCTTCTCCTTCGCGATCAGGGTCAGTTGCCAGAAATACTTCGTCACTTTCGGCTACTGCACTTTTAAGCTCTTTGACGAGTTTTTCCTTTCCCTTTACTATGCTGTATTTGGGTGCGAAGTCGTTTTTAACATCAACACTGAGCCTTGCCGCAGGTAAATCTCTGATATGTCCCTTTGAAGCGACGATGTTATATCCGTTTCCGAGATAGTTTTTGAGAGTTTTTGCCTTTGAGGGAGACTCGACAATAATTAAATTCGCCATATATTTTCACCTTTTCATAAATATATTAATTAAGACGGTAGCTGTCAGCACTTTCTTTTGTGATAATGCCGTTCATTTCAAGCTCCGTAAGGGCAGAGAGGATTATCCGTACCTCTAAACCCGACTTACGGACGATGCCGTCGAAGTCACATATACCGTCGGACATTATATTATACACTATTCCTGCGTTTTTAGAAATAGTTTCCATGTTAATTTTTTGATTTTTTTGAATGTTTTTTACTTCATTTTCAGGATTTGACTCTGTTTTTGTTTTATCGGAAGATTTTTTCTTCCCTCTCTTTTTGTAAGAAGAAGCTTCGAGGTCAATATTTTCAAAGGGATTACCTGTTTTTGGGTGGGAATTTTTGCTTACCTTTGCCCAAGGAAGAATATCCATTGCAGAAAAGACAGGCTTTGCACCTTCGATTATAAGCTGGTTCGAGCCTTCGTAATTTCCGCTTTTTATGTCACCGGGAAGAACAAAGAGCTCTCTCCCCTGCTTTATTGCGTGTCTTGCCGTACTGAAGGTACCGCTTAATTTTGCCGCTTCGGCAATAACCACACCGCTTGTCATACCCGAAATTATCCGGTTTCTTTGAGGAAAAGAGCCGGGAGTAACATTGGTATATGGCGGAAATTCAGTTACAAGCGCTCCGTTTTCGGCAACTCTTTTTCTTAAAAAGCTGTTTTCGGGAAGATAACCCGAGCCGTGTCCGCAGCCCATAATCAGTACGGTTTTTCCGCCACATTCAATGGCAGTCCTGTGAGCAATTGTATCAATACCCAAGGCGCCGCC
This sequence comes from Acutalibacteraceae bacterium, assembly GCA_045604385.1. Taxonomy (GTDB): domain Bacteria; phylum Bacillota; class Clostridia; order Oscillospirales; family Acutalibacteraceae; genus UBA6857. The sequence continues at coordinate 16,428 of JAZUNX010000087.1, read as the reverse complement.
GCTGACAATCAGCACACCGTTTTCGCAAAGCTGACTGACGATGGTTTGTGCAGCCTCTTCACCGTACTTTGACGGTGTTCTGCTTCCGATGACCCCAAGAGCGTTTTCGGCATTAAGACAGGTATAGTCACCTCTTACATAAAGAGCGAGAGGAAAATTTTCAATTTCAAGGAGCCTTTTGGGGTAATATTCACTGTCGGGAGTTAAGATATATATTTTGTGTTTACGGCAAAAATCGTAGGTATCATAATATTTTTCGATATCCTCTTCCTTTAATTTGCCGATAACTTTCGGCCCGAAGCCTTCAATATGAGCCGCCTTGAGTTCAGCGGAAGATGCTTCGTAAACACCTTTCGCATCAGCGAAGGTATTTATCAGTTTTTTTACAGGCTTTGCATAGCCTGATGCACCCTGAAGCCAGAGCCAATAGATTTCATTTTCCATTTTTATCTCATCATCTCCCACATTGTTATAGCCGCCGCCATTGAGGCGTTGAGAGATTCTGCATTCCCCTGCATGGGAATTGTAACCTTCCTGCAAATAGAAAACACATCTTCGCTTACACCGTTACCCTCGTTACCTATCACGCAGACTACGCCTCCGTCCATAGGCACTTCGGTAATTTTTTCGGCAGAAGGGTCGGGAGAAGTGGCAAAAACTTTCATACCCTTTTCTTTCAGAAGTTCAATATCACCACAAAGGTCTGTGCTTTCAAACACGGGCAGTCTTAAGAGTGACCCCATAGCCGCACGCTGACTTTTGGGAGAATAACGGTCACAACAGCCGCAAACAATGGCACCCTTTATACCGAGAGCTTCCGCCGTACGGCATATTGCACCCAAGTTTGCAGGATCCTGTATGTTTTCCAAAGCTATATATTTACCGCCCATATCAAGAGCGGAAAGAGGTAAAGTGCTTTCCTTTTCGCAAAGACAGAAAAAGCCCTGGGATGTCTGTGTGAGTGCAAGTTTATTTGCCACAGCCTCGGATATAAGATAAGCTTCAGAGGCTTTTGAGCAGATATATTCAGCATCTTCGGTAAATCTTTCGTAAGCTTTATCAGTTATGAAAGCATACCTTATGGCAGTACCTGTTAAAGCACTGTCACGGCACAGCCGAAGCCCTTCAAGAAAGAACAGACCTGTTTCTTTTCTTGCCTTTGAGGAATCGGCAATCTTAACGGCTGTTTTGATTTTTTCATTGGAAACGCTGTCAAGTCTGTTCATCATTTTACCCCTTTTTCAGTGAATTTTTGTTCCTTTTAAAAACACAAATACGCCCGAGAAAAATAATCTCGGACGTAAACTTTTTAAATTAAAGAGCTGCCTTTGCCTTTTCAACAAGTGCTGTGAAAGCTGCGGGATCAGCGATAGCGATTTCTGAAAGCATCTTTCTGTTAAGAGTGATGTCTGCTTTCTTAAGGCCGTTCATGAATGTGGAGTAGTTTGTGCCGTTAGCCTTGCAAGCTGCAGAAATTCTTGTGATCCAAAGACGGCGGAAATCTCTTTTCTTCTGCTTTCTGCCGATGTATGCATAGTTACCTGACTTCATAACAGCCTGTTTTGCTGTCTTGAAGAGGCTGTGCTTTGAGCCATAATAGCCTTTAGCAAGCTTTAATACTTTATTTCTTCTCTTACGAGTCATCATTGCGCCTTTAATACGAGCCATGATTAAGTACCTCCGTTAGTTATAAAATTAAGTTGTTTTTGTGAATTATTTGTAAGGAATAAGACGCTTAATCTGCTTCTCGTTTGTCTTGTCGGCAACAGTTGTCTGACGAAGACCTCTCTTACGCTTTGTGTTCTTCTTTGTAAGGATGTGTGATTTGTTTGCATGGTAACGGATGGGCTTACCGTTTTTGGAAAGCTTAAAACGTTTTTTTGCACCGCTGTGTGTTTTAATTTTAGGCATTGTTAATTCCTCCTGTTATTACTTTTTTGGCTTGGGCGCCAGGAACATCATCATTGATTTACCTTCGAGCTTGGGAGCCTTTTCAAGATTACCGAATTCCTGACATGCTTCGGCGAACTGCTGCATTGTGGTGATACCGTGTTCCGTGTGAGCCATTTCACGGCCTCTGAAACGGATGGACACCTTTACTTTGTTGCCGCTTGTAAGGAAACGTCTTGCATGGTTTACCTTTGTTTCGAAGTCATGCGTGTCAATGTTAAGCGAAAGTCTGATTTCTTTAATTTCAACAACGTGTTGATTTTTCTTTGCTTCCTTTTCGCGCTTGGTCTGTTCAAAACGGTACTTTCCGTAGTCCATAATTTTACAAACCGGCGGAACTGCCTGAGGAGCAATCTTAACAAGGTCAAGATTTTTTTCTTCGGCAATTTTTAAAGCTTCTTCTGCTGACATAATGCCGAGAACTTCACCGTCACCGAGGATGACACGGAGCTCTTTGTCATTAATCTCTTCATTGATTTGCATTTCTTTGATAGCGATGTTCATACACCTCCAAAAATATTTATCGGTTTTTCCGAATAAAATCAAAGCGTGAACAGCAAGCCGTTCACGCACCAATACACTACATAAAAAATAGTTTATTGACCAAGCGGAAACATAATTCCGAAGGTGAGAACGCACTGCTCTGCTTTGTTGTGCAGATATATTATCACATAGCACGCTCTTTGTCAATAGTTTTTTCAAAATTTTTTATCAGAAATCTATCCCTTTCAACTGCAGATATTCCTCGAGGCAAAGACCGCTGTTTTTTATATCCTCAGCATATTCCACGCCAACAAAACGCCAATGCCACGGCTCGTCAACGATACCTGTTATATCCATTTTATCTTCCGTATATCTTAATATAAAGCCGTATTTGTGGGCGTTTTCCGTAAGCCATTCATACTCTTTGGTTAAGGCAAAGGAATCCTTGGTATTACAAATATCCATAGCGAGACCTAAATTATGCTCACTCGTTCCCGGAGGTAGAATAACTGTAGCCGCCTTTTTTGCCGCCTCTTTACGGGACAAGCCGTAATCGGACATATAGGTTTCCGTAAGATTTTTATAGTTTCTTTCCTGTCTTTCATAGGAACGGTAACCCGAATAAGGAGTGAGGATTATTCCGTCTTTTTTGGCGTCAAGATACATCTGCTCATAAAAGGGTACTACCCTTTCATCCATATAATAGCCTGTGGAGAGAATTTCATCAAGAACGGGCTTATAGCCCGAAGGCATTTCCCTGCCCATATTCACCACCACGAGGTTCCACAAGGTCTGCTCGGGTTTTACGATAATTCTGCCCGTTTCTTCGTTAATCTTTTTTTCTTCGGTTACGGACTGTGTGGTCTCCGCTTCCGTTACGGTGGTTTCTTCTGTAAAAGGCTCGCCGCCAAAAGGATTTTTTTCCGGCTCGGACAGGCTCATAATGACCGCCACAGAAAACAGAACAGCCACAATAACAGCAATAATAACTGCCGAGGTGCTTTTATTCTTTTTCTTTCTCTTTTTACTTTTCATAGTTTTCACTGCCTGTTTTTTTGTTTTCTATATTATATCACCCGAATTTTTACAAGTCAATTAAATTAATCTTAAGATTAAAAAACAGGTACCGCCGAAGCAATACCTGTCCGATTATTATTAATAACTGTCCTTAAGTCCCTGTTCATCATAAATGAAGAGGGTCCGAAGAGCAATATCAAGACATTTTTCAATAGTCTTCATATTCATATTGTCAGCCGTGTCGCCTCTTGTATGGTAATATCTCGGCGGGCCGGGATCCATAGAAGCAAGAGTAACCGCAGGGATACCAAGCTTTTGAACAGCGGCACCGTCCGATGCGCCAACATAAACTGAACTGTAAGGAAGGTCTACACCTGCAAGCTCACCACCCTTTTTAACAAGAGCGCAAACTCTGGGATCCATCTTAACAGTACCTGTCATATCACGGGCATAAATAGCCATACTTTCGTAATCTCTGAAGGTTTCAAGACCGATGAAGGCTGTGGGGATAGCATTAAGCTCATCAAGGTGACGCTTTACGTATGCCTTTGAGCCACGAAGACCTGATTCTTCGGAGCCGGCTGCAAGAGCAACAACCTCTGTATTTTCAAAACGGATGTTATTGTCTTCAAGGTATTTCATAATGGCAACTGAAGCCATGGTACCGGTAAGGTTATCGTTAGCACCTTCAACGGTAATTTTGAAGTTTACGAAGAACATAACGGCAATACCGCCGGGAATGCAGGCAATCTGTGCCCACTTAAGGATTTCAAGAACTTCAGGTGAAGCAACATTTGCTACAATAAGAATGGATGAAATAAGAAGATAGAACATACTTACCACACCGTAACCGCCAACTGCGAAAAGAAGAATCTTGCCGCCGAGACGTGTGTATGTCCACTCATGGGAAGAGTCAACGTGACCCGAGAAAATAATTCTTTGTTTTGCTTCACCGCTTGCTTTTCTTACGCCTGCAGTGTTATGTGAGGTTTTTTTCGGGAAAAGGAAATCATAAAATTCCCAATACATAAGAAACTCACAGAATAAAAGAACGAGTGCAAGAGCCGTAAGTGCAATAGCAACAGCGGGAAGTCCCAGTAATGAGAAAATTACACCGATGATGACGAGTGCACCGTCGATTCTTACCCAGCTCATAAAGGCTTCGGGAGCAAGCTTGAACTCCTCAATTGCAACCTCGTCACAGCAGGTTTTCATTTCTTCGGCTATGTACTTGTGTGCTTCATGTTCGGCATCACTACCTGCAAGTCTCGGTCCGATTTCTTTACATATTTTTTTGATGGCTCTGACAGTATAGTTTGTATACATCCTGACAGACGATGCATAATTCTGAACGCTTTCTTCCGCTCGCATACATCAATTCCTCCTTAACAGACATTTGTCGTACACTTGTATGTGAACACGCATAAAAATGCTTTAATAATACTAACACAAAACTTTAAAATAGTCGAGTTTTTTTATGAAAGTTTAATAAAAGTTCAAAAAACTATATGTAGTTTAAACAAAATGTAAATTAATTAATATTAGTTTAAAATTCATAGTCGACACTTGCTCTGTTTTCTTTGATAAGAGCCACATAAGAAGATATTTTTTTGTGTTCCGGATGCAATCGGTAACGGCCAACATCCTCAAGGCTGTCAAAGGCGCTTATTAATGCAGCGTCATACATCCCCTCTTTTGGATTCACATTAACCTCCACGTGCATTTCTCTTATAAAATCAATCTTTTCAGGCAAGGCTTCAAGCATTATTTTTACTTTAAGAATATTTTCTTCACGGGTAAGACCTTCCGCAAAATCTTTGAATTTCCACATTACGATATGCTTAATCATACATTTACCCCCACTTCATCAAGGTTTGCGCCCTTGGTCTCTCTGACCTTAAGAATAAGAATAATAACGGAAACAATTACACAGGGAATAGCAATAAGAAGACAAGTGAGCCAAACCTCCGTAATGAGCATACCCAAAATCGTAAGAAGATAACCTACGGCAAGACCTATAATAAGGAGAAGTCCTTCAGCGCCGACCACAGATGCTCTGATATCAGTAGGCACTTTTTCGGTCATCATAATGTTCATATAGTCTCTGCCTATCCAGTAACATCCCTGATAAAGACCGCACAGACCGCCGATAAGATAAGGATTCCACAGCTGATTGATGCCGACAGCGAAAAGAATAAAGCCACCGACACAAAGAACGCCTGCAATTGTTACAGTTCTCTTTCTGCCAATAAAGTCAGCAACAAAGCCCGAGCAAAGAGTAAGCAAAGCATAGACTACGGGGAGAACAAAAAGAGCTTTGGTAATATCCTCCGTGGTCATACCTGCTATATGCATAGACGATTCATAATAAAGAGCGATAGCCGGCATACCTGCGTCAAAGATTATATGAGATATGATAAGGCTTTTTGTGTCCTTGTTGGCGAAAATATATTTCACGGCATTGAAAACGCCTGCCTGATTTCTCTGTGCTTTCTTTTCTTCCTTGATTCTCTGCTTTTCAGCCTGTCTGACTTCATAGGGTATAGAGAGATAGGCTGTTCTTTCCTTAAGAAACACCTTTGTATCTCTGGCAAAGATTATGATAAGTGCCGTGGCAATCACACCGCAAATGGCAGGAAGCATAAAAATCTTTCTCCACTGCGTCGGATCATTCCCCATAAGTAAGCTTCGAAGAACAGGAATGCACACCACGCCGAAAATACCAAGGCTTTTAAGAATACTGTAAATCATAGCTCTGTGCTTATCGGGTGCCTCTTCGAGTATGTATATAATCTGAATGTCGTGACTGTAAAAGAAACCGATAATACCATAGCCTAAAAGGAAAATAAGATAGTTCGGTGAAAAAAAGATAATGAAAAGACCTATGCTCATACCGAAGGTAGATATGGCAAAAAGAGGCTTTCTTCCCCATTTGTCGGCAAGAGCCTTATAAAAAGGCGTGATTACACCGAAAACGTAACTTATTACGCTGATTGACGTATGTAAGGAAAGGCCTTCCTCAAAGGAATAAGCCTTGCCGAGAAATCCTTTGTTGACAAAAAACTCCGTAACAAAGGAAGACTGAACGGAAACGGAAAGATTGCTTGTGACCTCATCGATAATATTTACAAAGCCAACAAGGAAAAGCAACATTCCGAAATATCCGACCCAGGCACCCTTTGACTGTATCCGGGTAAGTTTTTCAAGCTGACGCTGTTCTTTTCGAAGAATTTTTCTGTGATCTTTCATATATACTCCTTACCTTACATTAACATTTTTTACCTGAGAAAAAGCACCGTAAACCTTTTTGCCGCTTAAAGTTTTATATGCTCTGACTTTAAAATAATACTTTTTGCCCGATTTAAGTCCTTTAAATGTTTTCTCGGTAGCTTTGCTTCCGCTGACAGTTAGCTTAACAGATGATTTGAAATCTTTCTTTTCACTGTAAAATACACGGTATCCGTCAGCACCGCTCACTTTTTTCCATAAAAGTTTAGCTTGACCTCTACTTTGCGAAAGTACCGATTTAAGATTAACCGTTGCAGGCTTCGTGACTTCAGTTTTATATTTGGAAGAGAATGAAAAATATTTCTTGCCGCCGACGACAGAGTATGCTTTTACTTTAAATTTGTATCTGGCACCTGACTTTAGTTTCTTAACGGTAAGTGTTGTCTTTTTGGTGTCGGCGTACTTTTCATATTTTTTGGTTTTGGAATTGTAAAGATAAACCCTGTATCCTGTTGCGCTATCTACCTTTTTCCAGGTAAGATTTACGGCATTAAGATAGCTTTTTGACGAAACAGATGCAGTAACACCTGCTCTGATTTTAAAGGTAAGCGTTTGACTGCCGCTGTATTTTCCTTTAAATACAACCTTAATCTTATAATTTCCGACGGCAGTTCTTCCCGAAGGATAGGTGACGGTGTAATGTTTGTCCGGTTCAAGAGCCTTTCCGTCGGAAGCTTTTACGGTAACCTTTGGCTTTTTGCTTTTCCCGTCATAGATATACTCAGTTTTGGAAAGAGTAACACTTGCTATTTTCGGGATTTTCGTTTCAGACACATTGGTTTTACATATAGTACAGTAAAGGGTTTTCTTGCCGTCACGTTTAAGCGTTGCAGGATTTAAAATAACCGTATTGGTATGACCTGTAGGGTTTAAGCTTTGTGATTTTATAAGGTACTGTTTGCAGACGGCACAGTAAGCACTGCCTGTTTTTCCTTTTTTTGTACAAGTAGGTGCGACAGCCTTGCTGTATACTATTTTATGTCCTCCTCTGCTCTGTATGTATTCCGGCTCCTTAACGGTCTCTTTACACACTGAACAGAAATATCCCTGGCTCAGACCACCTGAAGTACATGTAGGCTCCACAGCTTCGGAAACATAAAGAGGGTGTTCGCCCTCTTCGGCAAGATAAAGGTCAATAAGTCTCTGCAAGCCGAACATATCGGCAGGAGAACGAAAGACATCGGTGAAATTTGTAGTTTTATCTCCCGTATAATGGGCAAAAGCAAAAGCATCAATGTCGAAACGCTCGTTAATGGCAATATCACTGCAGAAGCTGTAATCCGTATAAAGTGCAGAACGGTTTGTAACAGCTGTATAGAGCATCTGCGCGGAAAGATAGCCTGAAAGAGGATTGGGATGCTTTTTATCACCGCCTTTAGGATTTTTAATTAAATTACCCTTATCATCCTTAACGTAAACATTGTCTTTTATGAAGGTGCAGAAATCATACTTTACGGTACTTCCCGGCACCTTTACCGCACCCGTGAAAATATCGTAAACCATTTTCCCCCAGTCCACAATAATAATGTCTTTTTCAGCTCTTAAATCCGCGACGCCCTCATAAAGGCCTTCAACATCACCGTAATATATCATCGGATTGCACATAAAAACAAACTTGGTATCCTCGGGGAACAACGCCATAATTTTTTTGCAGGTTCCTAAAAGATCCTTGTTTTTCTTATTTGCTTCCGCGAGAACCACATAATCAGTACTCTCAAGAGTTGACTTGCTCAATTTGGTAAGATGATTATCATAAATATAATTCAGCGTTTTTCCGGTGTATGTATGATCAATTACTTTAGCCTCCTCACCAGCGGATGCGATAAGCTGATAAAAATAACCCTTGTCTGCCTTGCCTGTATCACCATAGATTACGCAGTTGCCGTAATAAAGCATGGAATTACCAACCATCATTATGGTTTTACCTTCAAGGGAAACCACCTCTTCGGTTTTACAGGGAGGTTCCTTCTCTTCAGGCGTGACAGGGCTGTCGTTTTGCTCTGTCTCCTCCGTGATTTCTGTGATGAGCAAATCGGACATATCTTCCATGGCATATACATCGAAAAAAGAAACCAGCGAAAAGAATATGGTTATTACAGCAAATAACAGAACTATCTTTTTCATTTTTACCTCCGAAGAACAACAGTTAAATTATAAAAACTATAAAGCGAAAAATTTCAAATAAATCTTTTCTTTATATTTTATCAAATAAATATGATGAAAGTATGAATAAATGCCATAATTTAACTGCAAGAGGCTGTGCCCATCAGCACAGCCTCGTAAATATGTTCTTTAACACTGTTATATTATGATTCCACCATTAAACGGTATCTCTCCTCAAGCTCCTCATAATGTTTGTAGTTTTCAGCCTGTCTGATGAGGCTTTCTGCATTGGTAAAAGGCTTAACCGCTCTTTCATAGACCGAAGCTGCTTTAAGCCACGCATTGAGGTCGCGCTTGATTTTTATGCTGTCAAAGAAGCTGTTTGCCTCTCTGTCCATAATCTCTTCCTTAACCGCTTCATCAGGAGCCCGTAAATTATCAATGCCGTATTTTCTGATAAGCGATGCCGCTTCTCTTTTGATTCGTGCATTTTTGATGGCGTCGGAGCGGATTTCCTTTTCTTCCGCTGTGGTTTTAGGAAGCTTCCTTGCATTTTTAAGCTCTTCGGAAGCATCCTCATAAAGGCAAAGCTTTCCTTTTGCCATATCTGCTTCCGCCTGTCTGAGCCTTGCTCTGCCTGCTTCAGTGGAAAATTTATTAAGGTCTTCCATAATTATGGCGGCTCTTTCGATTGCAAGATTTCTTTCCTTGACCTCTTTTCGCAGAGCCTTTTCATCGCTTTTACTTACACGTGTTTTTTCCTTACCGAAGTGGTTTTTTGCCTCAATGATAACAGACATAGCGTCCTCAAGCTCTTCGTCTTCAAGTTTACCAAGGGTATAATTTTCAAACATAGCGCGGATTTTCAGAACACCCACATAAGCCTTGTGCTTATTTTCGGTCAGGTCATAGAAAATATATGGGATAAGATTAAGAAGTGCACCTAAAGCCGAGCATAAAATAAGAACTTCAAACAGATTATTTCTTACGGTGTCATCATAAAGAACATTATAGTCTGTGGTAAGGCCCATTTTTTCGTAAATGGCAGGATAAACCATACCTGTAAAGAAGCCGATTGCCGTACCAATGATACCGAGAGGGCCGAAAAGTCCGTCAACTCTTACTCCTGTTTTCCACTGATGATAGTCTCTCATATCGGCACTTATCTGATGCTGGACGATGTTCCAGAAGGTATTTATGAAAGTGTTTATGTACCACAGAACGCAGATAAGAATAAGATTCTGATATGCAAAATAAAGAATAAGAAGAATTACTATGTTAATAGAGTTTGCTGTTATAAGCATATTTCTTTTGCCCATATACTTGATAGCAAGCGGGCAAAGAAGCATCGCCCAAAGAGATGCATTACCGATAACTGTATTGGCAACACCTAAAGCTGCCTGATTCTCTCCCCCGTTACCGTAAACGAAGGACCATGCCAGGATAACACCGTATCCGGATTCAAGAAAGACAACCCATCCTGCACTCTGTATAATCCAGTAATATTTATTTTTGGCAACCTCTCTGAGTGCGTCAAGCATTCTGACAGGTTCAGGCTTCTTTTTAGGAAGAATGAGTCTCTCTTTTACCCTGCGGAAGAACACAACACTGAGTATCAGTCCGAAAATAGTAAAGGGAGGATAAATTATTCTGTATGTCCATATATTGTTAAGACCCCATGTAAGTCCTGCAATCAAAGGAACCACAAGCCCCGTAATAGTCGGTGCAAGAGAATATATAACCTGAGAAATACTCATTACATTGGCTCTTTCCTGAGAGTTAGGTGTTATTATCTGCTGGAAATATGTATAGCTTTCATTGAAAAAGCCGGCAAAAACACTCAGCATAAAATTCATAAGCCATACAACTACCGCTTTAGTGGTGTAGTCCATATTTTCATAGGGAAGCCATACAAAAGCTGTGGCGATAAAAACTATGGGGAATCCGCATCTTCTTAAGAATGGCAGAAACTTACCGCCCTTGAGATTATGGTTATCAAAATACCAGGCGCGGAAAATACCGAGGGGGATGCCTATAATATTTGCCACAATGGCCATAACCTGTAAATCTGTAGGCTTTAGACCTATACTTGCACCCACAAGGAAGCTCGATGCATCAAGTCCAATCACACCTGAAAGAAGTGTCATCCAGTGAACACCGAAGCCCGCACCGCTGATACTTGCCACTTCCTTATAGGGAATATAATTACCCTTCGGCGGCTCCGTCCAATAGGTTTTCACCGTACTTATTGCACTTTTCGCTTTTGAAATAAGGTTTTCTTTTCCGTTATTTTCCATATTTCTCCCTCCATATAATTCTCGCAGGCATTTACAGAGCCATACTTTAAACACCAACATTCATCCTGTATTATTCCTGCTTCTGAACTTAAAAGATGTTGGAATTATAATACCATTCAACAAAACAGATGTCAATATAAATTATTCTCTTTCTGTATTAACAAACATACTTTCTGCATTGGCTGACCCTTACGACAATTCCGTAATCCGGCGAAAACGCAAAAACTCAGCACCCTCAAAAGAGTGCTGAGACATTAAAATTTTGGTCAGTAATAACTATACTCAATTATTTTAAACAATTACAATAAGCCATCTAAACTGATTTGACCATCAATTAACTTTGTAAGAAAATTAAGTACCACTGTAATCAAGCGGAACAAAGACATAAGCCTTGTCACAAGAGTAGGCTCGGCAGTGGGAAGTGAAATAAACTCAAGGTCACCGCAATTATCTTCCGTCATATCATTTACGGTATTTGTTGAGTAATCATTTACACGGAATCTGGCAAATCCGGAATTTTCAACGGTTACACCGGTTCCGCTAAGGAATTTTTCAGCAAGAGCCTTTCCTGTTCTGTCAAAATCGTCATGGTGAACATTCTTGACTATCCATGTAGTTTCAGGGAACAGACATGTTGAGGTGTCAACCTGCTTGTCTGGAGAAATATAATCGCCAAAGCCCAAACTAATACGTCTGTTGATGTATTGTTGGGAAAGTGTGGAGCCTACATCTGCGCATGTTGCGCCAAAAGAAGAATCCTTCAGGCTTACAAGACCATCTGATAATTCGTTATAACCTGCAACAATAGGAGCATTGAGAAGACCATATTTGGAGATAACACCAATGTGAATGCCGTAATCTTCTGTGAATGTCTTGAAAAGGTTGTCACGATTTTTAATAATCTTCTCTCTGTAAGCAGTAATTTTTTCAATAAGACCTGCAAAATATGTACGCGCCTCAGAGCCTTCCTCACCGAACATTATATCCAGTGCCTGATCATAATCCTCTTCTTCAACAAAAGTCCAGTAAATCGGTTGTGAGGCGTAGCCTATTGAATGGAAAAGAGCAGGAATAAGAGCTTTATAAAGTCTGCCATAAAGTATTTCAATGCTGTCTGTAAGTGTATCAACAACACCAACCTGTGTTAACAGGTCAAGAGTCTTCACAATAATTTCATCTGCGAGTTCAGGGATACTGAAGCCTATACCGTAACCGATTTCTCCGCAAAATGCCAGCTGACCTTCGTATCTTTGAATGCTTTCACTGTCAAAATCAATCTGACCGCTGAAGCCCTTGCTGATTACTGAACAGCCATCGGAAAGCACTTCGCAGTACATTACATTTTTAACAAGTCCCTCACTGCCGTATTTTTCGAGATATGCAGTAAGAAGACTTCCGCCAAGACATCTTGATGCAAGAGAAACCTGACTTTTGCCGGTTGACTTAAGAACAGTCTTAATGTAATTATGAAGTCTGTCTACGTGAGCATAGGGATCAAGTCGCCAGTCAAAGCGGAACATATATGCATAAAAATCATATTTTCCGCCTCTCATTTGGTCCTTTGATGCTATTTGTTCTGACTTTTCAATAACCTCTGAAGGCACTCCGGTTCCGTATTGGGGGTCACCGTTACCGTCAAGAATAGCCTCTTTGAACAAAGGAGAAATCTCTTCATAAATTACTCTTCCGTAATTTTCCCACTGATCAAAAGCCAAACCTTCTATGAGGAAAGAAAGAGTAATGTTGACAGATGCTTCAACAACTTTGTCCTTTGTATTTTCTTCATCACTGTTGCCACCTAAGCTCATGTCACCGATGTCAGCAAAAACTTCTTCACCATCAGAATTATAAATTTTTTCACCGTTGCCTCTGATATAAACAATCGGCGTTACTTCATCTTCTGAGGCTGCAACAGAAACAACAGGTGAAGCCACAGTCATAAGCATGGTAAGGATTAAAAGAATTGAAATAAATTTTTTCATATTAATTTTCCTTTCAAATCATATTTAATAAATTTTAACATATACAGCCATCTTTTGTCAATAAATACAGAGCCACTTTTGTTTTTTTTGAGGGAAATAAAGGCTCAATAACCGTTGTGCTCTTTTACGCTGTGTATTCAACAACTATGTTGTTATGTTCTGCGAACAAAAATGAAAATCGACAAGGCGAGGCTTGTCGATTTTTTGAGTTCAAAGCATCAAAACACAAACTTATTTAAATGATACCGGGTTGGTTTCATTATTGGCAAAGGTATTTGATCCCGGGTAAGACATAGAAAAATACATACGTGCAGCTTTTGTTGTACCGAAATCTTTATTCGAACCCGAATTCTGCACCTTGTTGAATGCATCACGGAACATCTGATTATGCGCTTCCTCCCGGTTTAAAAGAAAGTCAATGGTCTCGCGAACCTTTTTATCTTCGATTTGACGGTAAAGATATTCGTAAACTACCTTTGCACGCTGTTCCGAGGCGATATTACTAAGCAAATCTGCACATAAATCCCCCGTTACCGTTACATAGTCTGCTGTCCAAGAATAACCAGAAGCATTTATAAGTCCGGGATTTAAACCGAGAATAACATGTGACTGGATTTCGCCTGCCTCAACCTTTTGGGCATCAACATCGTGACCGTTAAGCAAATTAATGGTTTGTGCAATCATTTCCATGTGACCGAGTTCTTCAGCGGCAATATCAAGAAAAAGGTCTTTAATTTCAGGATCCTTAATTCGGAAGCTCTGGGACATATATTGCATCGCCGCCTTAAGTTCACCGTTGCCGCCACCGAGCTGTTCCTGAAGCAATGCCGCATATTGAGGGTTTGGTTTTTCTACTGAAACAGGATGAAAAAGCATTTTTTCGTGTTTAAACATTTCGCTACCTCCACTTGTTTTATGTTATTACTTTTTCCACTTTTTGTGGAGATATGCAAAAATTACAAAGCAACTTCGTTCATTTATATCCGATAATAAAGTCAGGTTAACAACGGAATGAAGTTATCTTATTGGGGCATAAAAGAAAAATCCAAGTCCAAAACCTGGATTTCCGGTTATAAACTACACAGTTAATACAATGAATCCCCCTTATGCTTAAGGGGGATTCAAACCAAACTTTTGTTAAAGCTTATAATTTTATGACCCACGCGAATTAACCAAAAAGACTACCTAAATCAAGCTCACCTTTAAAAAGCTTTGTCAGTAAATTGAAAATCATTGTAAAGAAGCGCATAAGTGAGGCAAGCCTTGTTTCGACAGTCGGTTTTTGCTCAACCACATCAAGCCACGGGCCGTCTGCCATATTCTCTTCAGTCATATTAGCAATCTCCCCTTTGGCATCTGAATCATGTACAAGGAACCGGGAGATGTTTCTGCTGTTTGAGGAAGCTGTAACATTTGAATACTGAGTAAAATATTCTGAAAGATAAAACCATGCATCGCCAAAATCGTGATGCTTATTTTTTATAAACCAGGTGGTTTCGGGGAACAGGCAGGTAGAAGCATCAATTTTACCGTCAGGAGAGATATAGTTGCCGTAACCTAACGCCACTCTTTCATCTATATAATTTTGAGGAAGCTTATCGAAAAGACCTGAAGATGTCGCGCCAAAGGATGCATCAATAACGCCGACAACCGTATCACCTGTTTCATCGTAATGCTCCGTAATGGGGGCATTTGCAAGACCGTATGATGCCATAATGCCGATTTCAACACCGTAATCAACGGCAAATTTCTTATAAAGCTCGGGGCTTGCCTTTGTAATATGTTCTCTTATATACTGAATTTTATCAACAAGTCCTGAATATTCGGCACGGCGTTCAGTACCTTCCTTGCCGAAAACAAGATCCAGAGCCGTATCGAAATCCTCTTCATAGACACTGCACCAATAGTTAGCCCATGTACCAACGCCCATAGACAACAGCATAGCCGGCATAAATGCAGAATAAAGTCTGTCATACAAGCTCTCAACACCGACAAGAATTTTATCAGTAACACCTACCTGTGTAATTAAGTCCATAGTTCTGTCGACAATCTCAAGCACAAAGTCATTAATGCCAACAAGATCTATTCCCAGACCCTGCTTGCCAAAATATTCACTCTCCAGTAAATATGCCTGTGCGTGCTTACCGCTGAAATCAATCTTGCCACTGAAGCAATCGTTAACAACCGAGCTTCCGTTTACCATAACCTCGTCATAAAATACCTTTTTTACATAACCGTAGCTTCCGTATTTTTCAAGATAAGCTGTTATAAGGCTTCCGCCGAGACATCTGCCCACAAGACAAACCTGATCGCATTTTGTTGTTTTAATGATTGTTTGTATATACTCGTGGAGTCTGTCAACGTGGTCATAGGGAGAAAGTCTCCAGTCATAACGGAACTTGTAGTCATTGACGCCAAATTTTCCGTCCTTGCCGTGGTCAACCTTTGCATTTTTGTCCCAATGCTCAATTTCAGCCTTGGCTACGCCTGTGCCATACTTAGCATTGCCGTCACCGTCAAGCTGTGTTTCATCCCATATAGGAGCCAGTTCTTCGTAAAGTGCATTACCATAGTTATCCCATTTATCAGAAGGCAAGCCTTCCATGATAAATGGCATAAGGATATTTAAAATGCTTTCAATAATCGCTTCCTTCGAGAAAGTACCTTCATTGTCATCGGTTAAAACATCAAATCCGGTTGAAGTTTCATTTCCATCGGCATCGCAGATATCAACACTGCTGCCTGCGATGAAAATTATCGGACTTTTTTCGTGCTTCTCTTCAGATAAGGCAGAAGCAGGCAAAGCAAACATGCTGAAAATCATTATAAAAGTCAAGAAAAGTGCTGTAATTTTTTTCACGCTAAACTCCCTTTCAATTAAATTTATGTTGAATAAATTGTAACATATGTATACATTGTTTGTCAATCCGTTTGCCTGTCAGGGAAACTTCATTGTGCCGTCAGGCACACAATCAAGGCGAAACCTTGTATATCATAAATTCCAAAGGAATTGCATATCATCAAAACGCAGTTTTGTATATCATCATTGCGAAAGCAAGTATGCAGCCTACGGCTGATGATATACACACTTCGTGTGATGATATACCCTGACGGCGATGATATGCCATTGAAGTCGGATCGTAGCCATGTCGTTCTGTGAGCCAAGGAGTTGCAATAGTTGCTTGTCTTCCTAAGACCGCTTGGCCTCCGACTTAGTTTTGTATATCATCATTGCGAAAGCAAGTATGCAGCCTACGGCTGATGATATACACACTTCGTGTGATGATATACCCTGACGGCGATGATAT
>JAZUNX010000086.1:0-24424 GCA_045604385.1 Acutalibacteraceae bacterium | reverse complement strand
TGTCAAGACCTTCCCACCATACTGTATTGTCAGCAAGATTGTGAGCAACGTTTGTGAAGATTGTGCCTTTCTTTGTGGAAAGAAGAGCGTTGGGAAGTCGGAGGCCAAGCGGTCTTAGGAAGACAAGCAACTATTGCAACTCCTTGGCTCACAGAACGACATGGCTACGATCCGACTTGATTCTTGTCAAGACCTTCCCACCATACTGTATTGTCAGCAAGATTGTGAGCAACGTTTGTGAAGATTGTGCCTTTCTTTGTGGAAAGAAGAGCGTTGGGGTTGGATTTCATATTTGTGCCGGGAGCAACACCGAAGAAGCCGTTTTCGGGGTTGATAGCATAAAGTCTGCCGTCTGCACCCTTTCGGATCCAGGCAATATCGTCACCTACGCACCATACTTTATAGCCCTTGTTCTTATAGCCTTCGGGAGGAATAAGCATAGCAAGGTTTGTCTTGCCGCAAGCGGAGGGGAATGCGGCACAGATGTATTTGATTTCACCGTCGGGCTTTTCGATGCCGAGGATGAGCATATGTTCAGCCATCCAGCCTTCTTTTCTGCCCTGGTTTGAAGCGATACGGAGAGCGAAACACTTTTTACCGAGAAGAACGTTTCCGCCGTAACCTGAGTTAACGGAGATAATTGTGTTATCCTGGGGGAAGTGACAGATGTATCTCTTTTCTTCATCGATCTCGCAACGGCAGTGGAGACCGCGAACCCAGTCATTGCTATCGCCGAGAGCATCGAGAACATTTAAGCCTACTCTTGTCATGATGCACATATTAAGTACAACATAGATTGAGTCGGTAAGCTCGATACCTGCTTTTGAAAATTCTGAACCTACAGGGCCCATTGAATAGGGAATGATATAGGCTGTTCTGCCCTTATAGCTGTCCTTTGCGATACCGTAAAGCATTTCATAGGCTTCTGCGGGATCCATCCAGTTGTTTGTGGGGCCTGCTTCTTCTTTGGTTTCAGCACAGATAAATGTTCTGCCTTCAACGCGGGCAACGTCATTTACTGCTGTTCTGTGAAGATAACAATCGGGAAGAAGTTCCTGATTAAGTTTGATCATTTCGCCTGTTGAACAAGCTTCTGCACGGAGTGCTTCAATCTGTTCATCGGAGCCATCGATCCATACTACCTTGTCGGGATTTACGAGTGCAAGCTTGTCTTCAAGCCATTCGAGTACACTCTTGTTTTTTGTGGGTGCGTTCTGAAGCATAATTAAATCTTCCTTTCACAATTGAATTTGATTTGTAGCCTAAAATTACTCCTTGTACTCCATACTACTATTCTTTGATATTATACTGATTTTTATCCCACATTTCAATAGTTTAGGCAAAAAATGGTAAATTTAATTTTTTATTAAAAAAGTGCACCGTATGGTACCACTTTCAATATAAAATTCAAAATCAATAGTGTGCTATACCGCAATTACACTCCTGATTGATATTTAAAAGTTTGCTGAAAACTACAATTATCTTGTAAATAAACTTTGCAAGACCGTTTGAGTTATGACAAAGACATTTGCAGGTAACAGTCTCACCGTTGTCACCTATTATTTCGTATTCATTGCATCTGTCACATATTCTCTTTGCTCCCTCTTCGGGGGTAAACTGTTCGACAAAATCGTGTCCCAAAGCGGGAATTATTTCCTGTTCAAAGGTAGTCTCACACAGCACACAGTAAAGAAGGTCGGTGATGCCTGCTTCCTTACAGGTAGCTGCATAACCGTTATTAAGAATAATACATGAATGTTCACGCTGAAGCACTACAGCTTTATCAATAACCTCATCACATATATCACAGTGAAGCTCCTTCTCACCTGATTCAGTGCAGGTCGCTTCTTCCGTTACCACCCATTTGCCCGGTGTATGCTCGCCTTTTGCTGCAAGTTCTTCAGGAAAGATATAGAATTGAGTGTGACAAACTTTACATTCAGCATGCTTATATCCGCGATAAATACAGGTTGGAGCCACGGTGTAGCTGTTATAATTAAGGTGTGTATTTGCCTCAAATGTAATATTTTCTGTTTCATCTCCACAGGTACAGGTTCTTGTGGCTGTGCCGCCTTCAGCACAGGTGCCTGTAATTACCCAATCACCGAAGGAATGTGTGCCTGCAGAAACAGTTTCTGTTTTGACCTCATCACAGTAGATACACTTTATCGTTTTTTCTCCGTCTGTAAATATTGTTTCGCCGTTTTCTTTTTTACATGCCGGCTCCTTTGTTACGGTTTCCACACCCTCAAAAATATGAGGAGCATAGTCTTCTTCAATTTTATGTGTACGGGAATTTTTGCAATACTTGGTTACTTTTCCGTGATTTTTACAGGATGCACCGTCAGAATAATACCAGAGGCTTTCATCGGTATAGTCGTGCTTGTTATAATCTCTTTCACCTGTAATTGTGAAAGACACACCGCAATCTCTGCACTGATATTTGACAGATGCAGCCTGAGTACAGTTCGCTTCCTTTATTTCCACTTCTTTGTACTTTTCTGTATTTGTGGCATAGTCAGAGTGAACAGGGACAGTTCTGGTGAAAACCTCATTACAAATACAGCAAAGGCTCTTTTCTTTACCCTCCTGACTGCAGGAAACCTCGGTTACTGTTTCCCAACCGTTGTCACCCTCATTATGCTTACTGCTGTCGGCAGGAACTACACCTTTTTCAACATAAGTACATCCCGTACGGGTACATTTTCTTTCTTTTTCGCCCTCATCTTTGCAGGTGGGCTCTTTCGTTACAATCCATTCACCGAACAGATGGTTATTTTTGTCTTCAGTTTCTCTGTTTTCTATGGTATTACACCAATCACAGTAAACAGTATCATAACCGTTTTCAGTACAGGTTGCTGTCTTACCGGTATAGATAACTTTAAAATTGTGAGCAGGAATCACTTCTGTTATGAACACTTTTTTACAAACAGTACAAATGCGTTCATACTTACCGTCCTTTGTACATGTCTGATCAGTTTTTACCCACTGATAATTCTCTTCGCCGCAATTACAGTGAACAATTTCTTCAGCTGATGCTGAAAAAGCGAAAAGCACAAAAGCGGTCATAAGACATATCAATAATGCCGTAAGTTTTTTTGCTTTCATAATATTTACCTCCGAATCAGAAATTTATATTATTATTCATCATTATAATATCATTTTTTTAAAGTGCCGTCAACAGTAAAAGCAAAAATTTACAGAGTGGTTACTTTACGCAATAAATATATCATACTTTTTTCATCCACTTTTTGAAATATTTTTAATATACAATTAATATAGTATGTTTTTTCTTGACAAAGGACCTTACAATTTAGTAGAATAAAAGCAGTGTGCGGTTATCCGCAAAAAAAAGAAAGAAGGGTGAAACAATGAAGTACAAATGGGAAAACCCGCAAATCATCAAAGAAAACAAGGAAGACGGTCACGTTCTTGCCTTATGCTATGACAAAGCCGACAGTGCCGCCAAAAGAGAGTCATCTCCCTTTAAGGTATCACTTAACGGTACATGGAAATTTTATTGGAGCAAGGGTGTAGGTGAGCTTCCCGAAGAATTCAAGGCAGCCGACTACGACGACAGCAAATGGGAAGACATTACTATTCCCGGTGTGTGGCAGCTTCAGAAGGACTACACCAAGCCCTGGTACTATGCCAACTCCTTCCCCAACTGCATCAGCATCGAAAAGAGTAAAATTCCCTCAATCGATGTGGCAGGACAGGAAATCGCAGTTCACAGAACATCCTTCACCGTTCCCGATTCCTGGGACGGCAGACAGATTTTCCTTCACTTCGGCGCAGTGAAGGCAGGTCTTTCCGTTTATGTTAACGGCAAGTATGTGGGCTATTCACAGGGTTCAAACACTCCCCACGAATTTGACATCACCGATTTCGTAACTCCCGGTGAAAACAAGGTTGCCGCAGAGGTTTACCGCTATACCGACGGCACCTACCTTGAAGACCAGGATATGTGGTTCCTTTCAGGTATTTACCGCGAGGTTTACATTTACAGCGAGCCCAAGGTTGCTCTTCGCGACTTCTTTGTAAGCACAGAACTTGTAAACAACTATACCGATGCTTATATAAATCTTGAGGTTCTTATCAAGGACTACACCGAAGGCGGAAAAGAAGTAGCCTTTGAAGCCGCTCTTCTCACGGCAGGTATGCCCACCCTTATAGGTAAAAGTGAGCTTACAACTGTGGCAGGCGAAAACAAGCTGAATTTCAAGCAGTTCATCGAAAAGCCTGTTCTTTGGTCAAGTGAGAATCCCGTCCTTTATACTCTCCTTCTTAAAATCACCTGCGACGGTGCCGTTACATACAAGGCAATCCGCATGGGCTTCAAGCAGATTGAAATCAAGGGCGAGAAAATCCTTGTCAACGGCAAACCTCTCCTCATAAGAGGCGTTAACCGTCACGACTTTGACCCGGATACAGGCTGGGCAGTTCCCGACGAAAGATATATTCAGGACCTTGATATTATGAAGAGAAGTAATATCAACTCCATCCGTACCAGTCACTACCCCAATGACCCCCGTTTCTATGACCTTTGCGACGAATACGGCTTCTATGTTATGGACGAATGTGATCTTGAAACCCACGGCGTAAGAAGAAAGAATGTTCCCGGTGACAATCCTATGTGGACAGATGCCGTTGTTGACCGTATGGAAAGAATGGTTCTTCGTGACAGAAACCACGCCTGCGTATTTATGTGGTCCCTCGGCAACGAGGCAGGTGACGGCAGTAACTTCCTTCGTATGAAGCAGGCCGCATTAAAGCTCGATACCACCAGACAGTTCCATTATGAAGGCGACTTCGACTTCACAAAGAGTGACGTTATCAGCCGTATGTATCCCACAGAGGATCAGGTTGAAAAATTAGGCAACAGAGAGCCACTGACCATCACCTGGTTTGACAACATCGCAAATGCTCTTGCCGCCGACAGCAAGCCTATCTCCAAAGAGCTTTACACAAAGCCCGTTGTTTTCTGTGAATATGCTCACGCGATGGAAAACAGCCTCGGTAACTTCCGTGAATATATGGATGCCTTTGAAAAGTACGACAACCTTTGCGGCGGTTATATTTGGGACTTCGTAGACCAGGCTATTCACAAGAAAAACGAAGACGGCGAGGATATGTGGCTTTACGGTACAGACTACAATGAAAAAGACCTGTGGATAAAGCCTCCCTATAACACCTGCGCCATCGTGGGCAGTAACATTTACTTCAATGCTAACGGCATCATCGCCGCCGACCGAAAGGTACACCCCTGCATCCACGAGGTAAGAAAGGTTTACTGCGAAATTGAGGTAAAGGCACTGAACATCAAAGAAGGCAGATACCTTCTCAAAAACAAACAGCTTTTCTCCGACCTTACAAAGTTTGACATTAAATATGTAATTGCCGAAGACGGTAAGGTTATTTCCGAAAAGCACCTTCCCAGAGACAGCTTCGAAAAGCTGGAAGGTCTTTCAGAAATGGAATTCAGCGTAGATTACGGTCTCACTGATATGCCCGAGGGCGAAGTGTTTATCACCTTCTCTTATGTGAGAAGAGAGGACTGCCGCTTCGCAAAGGCAGGCTATGAACACGGCTTTGACCAGTTCATTATAAAGGAAGCAGATGAAAAAGAAGCTGTCAAGTACGAAGAAAAGGTTGACATCAAGGGTACTGAAAAGAACTTCACTGTAAGCGGTAAAGACTTTACATACACCTTTGTTAACGGTCTTCTCACCTCTCTTGTCAAGGACGGAAAGGAATATCTCCGCGGCGAGCTTCGTCCCAACTATTACAGAGCTCTTACGGATAACGATATTGACTTTTTGAACTTCGTTCCTCCCCTCATCCCCTTCCACCCGCTTTATGCCTGGAAAAAATCAACTGACAGTCTTAAAACCAAGGCTACAACCGTTCACCGTTACAGCCACAGCGCTTACATTGAAACAAAGGTTTCCGCTTTAGGTCTTAAGGATGTTATGATGACCTACACTGTTTATC
The DNA here is from genome assembly GCA_045604385.1 of Acutalibacteraceae bacterium. GTDB lineage: Bacteria > Bacillota > Clostridia > Oscillospirales > Acutalibacteraceae > UBA6857. Next base: position 18,430 of record JAZUNX010000086.1, on the reverse strand, counting down.
CCGACGGCAAAATCGATGTAACTCACAAAGGCACTGCCGGAATGGATATGATTCGTTTCGGTACTCTCCTGACTATGGACAGAGAATACGATCAGGTCAAATGGTACGGCAGAGGTCCCCAGGAAAACCACATCGACCGTAAGACAGGTGCAAGAATTGCCATCCACGAAATGAGCGTTACGGATATGGAGCATCACTATATGCGTCCTCAGGAAAACGGTCACAGAACTGATGTCAGAATGATGGAAGTGAAAAATAAAGAAGGTGCAGGTCTCCGCTTCACAAAGAAAGGTGAAAAGCCCTTCGCCATTAACTGCCATCACTACACCGTCAACGACCTTGACGAGGCAACACACATCCATTCTCTCAAGCACAAGGATTTCACTACCGTATGCATTGACCTTATGCAGAGAGGTATCGGCGGTGACACACCGGGTAATGCCTGCTTAAGAGAACCCTACATTATGCACAAGGGCACAAAATATGAATACGGATATACTATTGAAGTAATCTGATTTTAAAAAAATAATCGGCTCGGTAAAAAAACTGAGCCGATTCGATTTATAAAGCAAACAGGTCTGTACTATATTGAACAAACCTGTTTTTATGTTTTTAATCGTTTCCCGTAATTACCGTTCCATGCTCACGTGCCTTTTGGTCAATGAGGCAAACCTGACTGTCTGCGGTTTCAATAAAATCGTAAAAAGTTATATCACTTACATCAACATTTGACATTCTTATGTAGCACATATAATCTTTTCCCTCAAAAACGGCGGAGTAACTGCTGTTTATTGCCATATATTCTTTCTTTATCCCATCCTCCGTTACAAGGTAATGTTTATCCGCTTCATTTCCTCTGAAGAAACTGAAAGCGATGCCGTTAAGATTTTCTTCAAGTCTGAACTTAAAAAGAAGAATACCGATATTGCTTTTGAAATAATCGGCACGGTAAGAGGGCGAGTCCACCTTCAGTTCAAAAAGACGGTTATTGACACTGAGATTTGAACACTTTTTCATTTTCGAGGAATAGACATCGTAATACGCCGTCTTCCCACCCTGCTGACCAAAATAGTCATAATAGGGTAAAACCTCACGGCACTGCTCACTTGCCGAATAAGACTGATTAATAAGACTGTTATCAACGGTAAAGTCAAAGGAAAGACAGCCTTCAACAATATTAACGGCAAAAACAATATAAAGAACAACCGATACAATGTTTATCAATTTAAACACCTTCCCGGTCAGGATTTTTCTGATGGCTTTCACCTTGTCGGCAAGAATACCGGCAAACCAACCTGCACGGAAAACAAATATCATCCGCATAAGATTATAGTATATGGGTGTAAGAAGTAAAAATAAAGCGTTGACGGGCGTGAGGACATAATAAACGGTCATTAACACTGTCAACACCGTCAGAACAGCCGAAAAAACATTCAGCAGAATTTTCTTTTTCATTTCCTCACCTCACCCGATAATCAATATTAATTCAAGATGCTATATTTTATCAATTATTTTCTTTGTTGTCAATGTATAAAAGGCCATTGTTCATTTTACTTAAACATTATATAAATATTTAATCAGTTCATCAAATTCACGCAACAATCACATATATAAATTTGTTTTAAAGAAAAAAGAGGCCGTTTCAAGGTAAAATAAAGTCTTGTTCGGTCTTCCACAGCTGAATCTATTGTCCTGTTTAGAACAATGAACTACAGAACAATTATTTCTCACTCTTGACTAAAAATAACAAATATGCTATTATTTGTTACGGCTTAAGTAAGCCTATCAACAAATTTTAACGGAGGATAACAAAATGAGAAAAACTATTAAAAAAACACTTGCTGTTGTTCTTGCACTCATTATGATTTCAAGCTCTTTCGTATGCTTTGCGGCTGAAATCAATCAGGATGCAGTAAGTAAGCACTACGGTCAGTACAAAAACTACCTTCTTCTCGGCGACAGCGTTGCAAGCGGTTACCGTGACGAAATAAGTGACAATGACGCTGATTTCAACGAAGCAAACAACGAATCCACCTACTACAGAGTTCCCGGCTCCTATGCCGACGTTTTAGCCAATGCTATTATTGAAGACGGCTCTATGACCGCTTTCGCAGGCCCCGGCTACAGAACCATCGAAATGCGTTATATGATGGAAGATGAATTTGCCGCCACCTGTGAAGACGAATATCTCTTCTGGCCCAGCCATCTTTATGTTTATGAAGATCAGCTTGCTCCCGACGGTTCAGGCGAATATCTTCTTCCCGGTGCAGAATACTTCAGAAAAGAATTCAAAAAAGCTATCACCGAGGCTGACCTTATCACTCTCGGTGTCGGCGGTAATGACTGGGGTGCATACCTCGGTTGGGTAGTCAATAAAATCCTTGAAGATGAACATGTGGCAGATAAGTACATCAACGATTTAGCCGAAGTTCTCAAGGAAGGCCCCATTGATCTTTCCACAATCGAAAAAGCAGTAGAAATTGCTCACCTTGCAGGTGCTCTTCCCACACTTTTAAGAACCCTTCCCGAAACTCTCAACTACGGTCTCGGCAATTTCTATATGAACTGGGACATCATGATTCAGGATATCTATGACCTCAATCCCGATGTTACACTCATGGTTCTCGGTATGAGCGACAACAGCCTCAAAGGTAAGAACTATGACTACAACGGTGTCGAAGGCGAGCCTGTAGCCACTGAAGAAGAAACAGACCCAACAAAGGCAGCAGTTATGTCAACAATTATCGATTTCATTATGGGCGTAGGTAACGCTCCCATGATCGAGGGTGCAAAGAAGTTCGGCTACACTTATGTTGACACCGACGGCACAACTTATGTTGACAGCCATCCCGATGCTGCAGGTCATGTATTCATCGCTAACAAGATTATCGAAGCTCTCCCCAGTAAAGAAGTTTACGGTAAATATGAAGATGTCAATACAGGCGACAAATATTACAATGACATTGAATACTGTCTTGTTAATGGCATTCTTTCACCCAAATCAGAAACTCTTTTCGGTGCTGACGATGCTCTCACCAAAGGTGAGCTTACAAACGCTATCAATGTCATTAACGGCATCGAGGACAGAAGTGAAGACAGCGGTAAATCAACTGCCATCTCTTTTGCAATAGCCCTCCTGAGCGCTTCCGTAAAGAAAGGCTTTGTAACCTTCTTCAAGGCATTCACTCTTACATATAAGATTCTCTCCTCAAAGAGCTTCAATGTCAGCGCAGAAATTACAAAAGCAGAAGCTGCTTACTATCTCAATCAGCTCTTCGGTGCATAATTAATCAAGATAAAATAAAGGCTCCCGTTCAGGAATGGACGGGAGTTTAGTTTTTTTATTATATTATATGTTTTCAGCTTCCAATCTTAAAAGATAAAACCTTTTAAGCCACTCCGGCTGTTCGGCTACACTTTCTTTAAGCTTTTCAAGTGTCCGCTTACCCACACGGCGGTCAAGAATCGCAAACATTCTTACTATGGGATTATTTGATTGCAGGCTGATTTTTATGTCTTGGTTGCGGTATTCGGTAAGTGCATCGCAGAAATCGATGTCAACATATACATCACGAGATTCAACAGAGTTATCCCTTACATAATACCACAGCTGACACCACGATCTTTCATACTCATTATCCCCATTTTCTTTAAGATATGTCTGAAGTGTTTCCCAAGAAAAACGTTTAACTTGTTTATCATCAATACATACTTCAAATATCCTGGAGCCCTCCATACAAATGTATTTCGTACAGCCGTATCTTATTCTGCCTTTTAAGCTGTCAGCAAGCATTTCCTTTTCGAGATATTTTCGCATTCCGCTCCAGGAGCCTTCAATTCCCATAGTTTCACCGTCTTAACTGTTATATATTAATTTTTTAAACTAATAATATCATTCGGTAAAAACTTTGTCAATATACAATCGGGTGCGGGATAATCCCTTTGCCCGAAAGGCAACTAATCAAGCTGTAGCCTTGTATATCATCATTGCGAAAGCTTATGCACCTTCGGTGATGAGATACAACACGGCAAAGCCGTTGTTGATGATATACCATTGCTTTCGCAATGGATAAAAAAAGGACACCGCTTTTGCGATGTCCTTTTTGGCTGCGGAACTAGGATTCGAACCCAGACAAACAGAGTCAGAGTCTGCTGTGCTACCCTTACACAATTCCGCAACGAACAAGTGATATTATACACAGGTAAAACTCAAATGTCAATAGTTTTTCGTAAGTTTTTTAAATTTTTCTCTTTTAAATTTCATATTTCTTTCATGCAATTAACCTATGCTTATTTCACAAAACATTAAGATTAATTTTGTTAAGTTTGTATAGTTTTATTCTTGTCTTTTTATATTGCAAATGATAGAATATTCCAGGTAAATTGATATACCGTAAATAAAATTATCGGAGGTCTAAATCATGAGTTTTTTAGGCGGAGTTATCTCCATAAGTAACATCTCAACCTTGCTTTTAGTTGTATTTGCCGTTCTCTTCGGCGGTTACGCACTTGGCAGAATTACCGTTAAGGGCGTTTCTCTCGGTGATGCAGGCGTTTTCATCGTAGCTCTTATCCTCGGTGCTTTGGCTTTCAGCGTAAACGGTGACGGACAGCTCGTTTTTGCTCTTTCCTCGAAGCCCTATGACTTCAACAGCGGTCTTTCTCTTATCGAAAGTTTAGGTCTTGTCCTTTTCGTTACATCCGTAGGCTTTATCGCAGGACCGAAATTTTTCGGCAATTTCAAAAGAAACTTCAAATCCTATGTTCTTTTAGGTCTTATTATTATCCTTGCCGGCGGTCTTTCTGCTGCAGGCTGTATTGCCCTCGGTGAGGTAATCGGTTACGGCGGTGCAATCACAGACCAGGACGGCTTCGTAGCTATGATAGTCGGTCTTCTTTCCGGCTCACTTACTTCCACACCAGCCTTCTCTGCCGCCAAGGCTACCGTAGCAGAAGAATACCAGGCTCTTGTTTCCGTTGGTCACGGTATCGCTTATATCTTCGGTGTTATCGGCGTAGTTCTCTTCGTGCAGATTATCCCCAAACTTACAAAGGCAAATATGGAAGAAGAGCGTGCAAAGCTCGTTATCAAAGAAGAAACAGAAAAGAAGGCATATACAGGTAAGCTTTTCGAGCTTGACCACATGGGTATTGCCGCTTTCTCTCTTGCCGCTATTATCGGCTCACTTTTAGGACAGATTAAAATTCCTCTTTCCTCTGCAGGTCTCAGCGGTACTTGCTTCTCACTCACCACCACAGGCGGTTGTCTCCTTGCAAGTCTTGTGCTTGGTCACTTCTCTCGCATCGGCAAGATAAGCATTATGCCCGCACAGAGCACTCTTAAGCTTTTCCGTGAACTCGGTCTTGTCCTTTTCCTTGTAGGTGCAGGTATTCCCGGCGGTGCAGAGTTCGTTGAAAACTTCGATGCTATGTACTTCGTTTACGGCATCATTATGACGATTGTTCCTCTGATTATCGGCTACCTTTTCGCAAAATATGTTCTCAAGCTCAGCCTTCTCAACAACCTCGGCTCAATCACAGGCGGTATGACTTCAACTCCTGCTCTCGGTACACTCATCGGCACAGCAGGCACGGAGGATGTTGCAGCTGCTTACGCTTCAACATATCCCATCGCACTTATTGCAGTTGTGCTTGTGTCACAGTTCCTTGTAATTCTTATGTAAGACATTCCGACGAAATAAATTAACACCGCAGATTGAAGTCTGCGGTGTTTTTGTTTAATTGTCGGTGTGGCACGGACGACCGATGGTCGCCCCTACGATGTTAATTTAAAGAGAATAGTAAATTTAATATCTCCGCCGAATTTATGAGGCGGTGTCGTGGGAAAGGTATCTTTCCCACACAAAAGGGCGCTTTGTTTACTTTGGCGCTCGTGTGTGCCAAAGTAAAAGCCATAGCGGCTTGAGCGTGAAAAGGCTGATGATTTCTGCAAGATACGATAAAAACACCGGATTTCGAGGATGCCGTCCTTTACATTATTTTGCAATTTACAGTATAAAAAATCGGCGGGATGAGGTCATTCCGCCATACATTATATACCTCTGTTTATTTGGCGGTGTATCATTTTTTAATTCTGTAAACCTTTCCCGCGATTGTGCATTGCGCATTGTGAATTGAGAATTAGTCAAGCACCCACATCTTAACTATAGCGAGCATTTCTCTCATATAATTCATCGGCACAGTATACCATATTATGTCCGTTCCGAGGTGAGATATTTCGAGAAAGCCTTCATCCTTGGCGTAAGAAGCGGCACGGTAGACGTGGTAAGCGTTGGTGACAAAAACTACCGAAGAGACAGAAAGACCTTTTTCCTTCATGATTTCGTGAGAAAATCTGAAGTTTGTTATGGTCGAGGTGGATTTGTCTTCCATAATTATCTTCTCTTCAGGTACACCCTTTTCCATAAGATATCGCTTCATAGCCAGAGCCTCGGGAATATCCTCCTGTGGCCCCTGACCGCCCGAAACGATAATAACTGCATCGGGATTTTTCGTGTGGTATTCGTAAGCCTTATCCAGCCTTTTGGCAAGACCTACACTGACCCTCTCCCCTCTTATACCGCAGCCGAGAACAATAACAGTCTTCTCGTTGTAATCTGCCGTATCTTTTCCGCCGTAAATACCGATGAAAGAGCCGATGCCTATCAGCACACAGAGGCCGACAGCAAGAATAGTATCAAATATTCGTCTGCACTTAATCCTGTCAAAAAATACTCCGTATATGGTCAGTACGGCACCGAGACCGTAAACAGGCACAAGACCTATATTAAAATTGGCAATAAGAGACATCAGAAGTCCGTTACCTAAAAGAAGCACACCCGAAACTATAGCGGCAATTTTTACTGCTTTTTTCATAAAAACTCTCCTTTCGTTTTATCTGATTTCAGTTTAACAAAGAAAAACCCGTAAGGCAACAGTCTTACGGGCAAATTAAGGAAATCTTAAGATTTAAGGGAGTTTGTATCCTGCGGCAAGGTAAATCCTGTACCAGTCCTCTTTAGAGAGAGTTACGTCAGATGCCTCGGCAACGGCTTTTATTCTGTCTCCGTTAGTTGAACCGACAATAGGCTGCATCTTTTCGGGAAGGCGTAAAAGCCAGGCTATGGCTACGCCCGTGTCGGTGATGCCATACTTTTCAGCCACTTCGTCGATGACCTTGTGAAGTTCTTTATACTTTTTATTTTTGAGGAAGCTACCCTCAATAAATCCGTACTGCAAGGGCGACCAAGGCTGAATTGTGATACCGTTAAGACGGCAGTAGTCTCTTAAATAGCCGTCATAGTTCACTCCGTCAGCATTTGGAAGATTGACATTTGCGCCGCTTGAAATCATTGAGGCGTTGGTAATGGAAAGCTGCATCTGATTAAAAATGAGAGGCTGTTTTACGATTCTTTTAAGCAGTTCAATCTGCATAGGACTGTGGTTGGAAACACCGAAGCACTTAACCTTACCTGATTTTTCTAATTCGTCAAAGGCTTCGGCAACCTCGTCAGGCTCCATAAGTAAATCGGGACGGTGGAGAAGAAGAGTATCCACTCTGTCCAAGCCAAGTCTTTTAAGAGAGCCTTCTACGGAAGAAATGATATGCTCTTTGGAAAAATCGTACATTTTACCGGGTACAATGGAGCATTTGGTCTGGATATAGATTTTATCCTTTAAGTCGGGATTTCTTTTAAGTGCCGCACCGAAAACCTCTTCACATTTACCTCTGCCGTAAATGTCGGCGTGGTCAAAGTAGTTAAAGCCAAGCTCTACGGCGTTATTAAGGTAGAAGTCCATTTCCTTATCGGACTTGTCGCCTATTCGCATACAGCCGAGGGCTACCTGTGAGATTTTTTCTTCGGGTGAAAATGGGGTAATGTATTTCATATGGTTTCTCCTTTTTATTGACATCTAAACATATAGTATACTGTTTTACTTTCACAATCGTAATAGTAAAGCAGAAAATGATTCTCATTAATTTCCGAAGAACAGCCACTTTCAAGGTAATAATAATCGCCTTGATTCAAGGTGTCAAGGAAGTCTTTTTTTTCTTTATCCGAATCAGTTAAAAACCTTTCCTTGAAATTATTAAGATAAAATTCTACCTCATGATAATTATTCTCTGTAACCAATGAATATGTTTTAGAAATGTGTTTTGAAACATCTGTATCATAATAATATTCACAATAGTATAGTGCATCACCAGGAACAGCAAAACCATTTTCATAACAATCATAATATCCATTGATAATTTTTGTGTTTTCTGCTGAACCGTCGTCTGATAACCCTAAAATCAAAGAACCTGCAACTAAAATTATGACAACCGCAAATAAAGCCAATTTAACCTTTTTACTCACAAAATCACCTTTTCACTTTTTGTAGATTATATCATTACAATACAGAAAAAGCAACACCTATCCGTGCTTTAAGCATGGATAGGTGTTGACTTCTTATTTCTTGCTGTTAAGATATTCTTCTCTGCCGAGCTCGTAAAGGTTGTTACCTTCGCTGTCGATGATAACCATAAGAGGCATATCCTCAACATAAAGCTCACGGAGTGCTTCTGCACCGAGGTCTTCATAAGCAATAAGCTTTGCACTCTTGATGCATTTTGCTAAAAGTGCACCTGCACCGCCGATAGCACCGAAGTAAACGCCCGAGTATTTCTTCATAGCGTTAACAACCTCGGGAAGTCTTGCGCCTTTACCGATCATGCCTCTTGCACCGACAGACATCATTGTGGGAGCATAGGCATCCATTCTGCCGCTGGTTGTGGGACCTGCAGAGCCGATAACTGTACCGGGCTTTGCGGGTGTGGGGCCAACGTAGTAAATGGTGGCATTCATGGGGTCGATGGGTAATTCTTCACCCTTTGCAAGGGATTCGCACATTCTCTTATGACCTGCGTCTCTTGAGGTGTAGATGATACCTGTAAGAAGAACTCTGTCGCCTGCCTTAAGGCTCTTTGCGATTTCTTCCGTGAGGGGTAATGTAATTTTCTTTTCCATTTTAGATTACCTCCGACTGATGACGTGTTACGTGGCAGTTAATGTTGATAGCACAGGGCATACCTGCGATGTGAGTGGGAAGAGTTTCGATATTAAGACCGATGGCTGTGGTCTTACCGCCGAAGCCCTGAGGTCCGATGCCGAGCTCATTGATCTTTTCGAGCATTTCCTTTTCGAGATCTGCATAGTAGGGATCGGGATTTTCGGAATCGATAGGTCTCATAAGTGCCTTCTTTGCAAGAAGAGCTGCCTTATCAAAGGTACCGCCGATACCTACACCTACTACCATGGGAGGACAGGGGTTAGGACCTGCTGTTTCTACGGTTTCGATGATGAAATCCTTGATGCCCTGTAAACCTGCGGAGGGCTTGAACATACGGATAGCACTCATATTTTCACTGCCGAAGCCTTTGGGACCGACGGTGATTTTGATGTTTTCGCCGGGAACGATTTCTGTGTAGAGCATAGCGGGTGTATTGTCACCTGTGTTACCTCTTCTGATGGGGTCCTTAACCACGCTCTTACGGAGATAACCCTTATCGTAGCCTCTGCGGACACCTTCGTTAACGGCATCCATAAGGTTTTCGCCTACGATGTGTACATCCTGACCGATTTCAAGGAATACACAAGCCATACCTGTATCCTGACAGATGGGTACATTTTCATCGTCAGCGATTTTGTAGTTTTCGATGATGTCATCGAGAATACCCTGTGCGATAAGTCCGTCCTCGCACTTACGGCAGGATTCGATGGCACATTTTACGTCACCGGGAAGGTGACAGTTAGCTTCAATACAAAGCTTTTCAATAGTGTCTCTGATAATATCTGTGCTGATTTCGCGCATTGGTAATTACCCCCTTATCTTTCGTGTCTTGCGTATTTGGGAAGAAGAAGAGGAGATACTGCATCTGTAGCAAGACCTGCTTCTTCAAGCTCCTTAGCATAAGCATCAATGTGGTCAAGATTCATTTCACCGAGTGTTACGGTCTTTGCCTTCTTTGCTGCAGCCTTACCTGCATTTCTGCCGAATACGATTATGTCGAGAAGTGAGTTACCCATAAGTCTGTTTCTGCCGTGGATACCGCCTACTGCTTCACCGGCAACAAGAAGGTTGTCGATAGCCTTTGTAAAGCCGTCACCGCCGATTTCAAGACCGCCGTTCTGATAGTGAAGGGTGGGATAAACAAGAATGGGCTCTTTTCTCATATCAATGCCGTAATTGAGGTACATACGGAACATTGCAGGAATTCTCTTTTCGATAGTGCCTTCACCGCCCAAAATTTCGATCATCGGAGTGTCAAGCCATACGCCCTTGCCCTGAGGAGTATCGACACCCTTACCGTTAGCGCATTCACGGATAATCGCAGATGCGGAAACGTCTCTTGTTTCGAGGGGATGAGCATAAGCTTCGCCGTCTTTATTAACAAGCATTGCACCGAGTGAACGAACCTTTTCAGTTACGAGAGCACCGAAAAGCTGTGAGGGATAAGCAACACCTGTGGGGTGGTACTGGATAGTGTCCTGATAAAGGAGAGGTGCGCCTGCTCTGTAGCCGAGGATAAGACCGTCAGCTGTAGCACCGTAGTGGTTTGATGTGGGGAAGTTCTGATAGTGAAGTCTACCTGCACCGCCTGTGGCAATAACTACTGTCTTTGCCTTGGCTACGAGGTAGTCACCTGTTTCCATATTAAGAAGAACTGCACCTGCTACCTGGCCCTTATCGTCTTTGATAAGCTCAACTGCAGAAGTGAATTCAACAACGGGAATGTGTCTGTTGAGAACTTCATCACGGAGGTTACGCATGATTTCAGCACCTGAATAGTCCTTACAGGCGTGCATTCTCTTTCTCGATGTACCGCCGCCGTGGGTGGTAACCATTCTGCCGTCCTCGTCCTTATCGAACATAACGCCGAGCTCGTTGAGCCATTTGATAGCATCGGGAGCTTCCATAACAAGTCTTCTGAGAAGTTCGGGTCTTGCGGCAAAGTGACCGCCGCCGAAAGCATCGAGATAATGCTGTACGGGAGAGTCGTTTTCTTTGTCGGCCGCCTGAATACCGCCTTCAGCCATCATTGTGTTGGCATCACCGATACGGAGCTTTGTAACGATCATTACATCTGCGCCTGCTTCGTTTGCTTCGATAGCTGCAGATGCACCTGCACCGCCGCCGCCGATAACGAGAACATCGGTTTCATAGTCAACCTTTGAAAGGTCAACCTTATCCTTTAAAAGTCTGCTGTTTGAATGAATAAGGTCGGTAAGCTCTTTGGGAGCCTTCTGGCCCTTGTTGGGACCAACCTTGATTTCAGCAAAGCCGTCTGCACGGTAGTCGGGATGGTAAGCCTTAAGAAGGGTATCCTTTTCCTCGGCTGTCATTCTGCGGGGCTCTGTCTTCATTCTTTCTTCTCTGGTTGCTTCAACCTTTTTTATTGATTCGAGCATATCAGCTGTAAACATTGGATTTTCCCTCCTTATTTCTCAATTTCTCTTGTATTGTAAAGTTCTTTCATTTCTGTGATGGGCTTCTGCATAATCTGTTCGATAAGTCCGTCATAAGCGCCCTCATTGATTTCGTCAACTCTTACCTTGAGATGCTCTGTTTCGGGAGCGATGTACTTACCTACCATACGTCTTGCCAAAAGACCTACCATAGGATGAGAGATTTCTGCCGGACATCTTACGCTGCAGCAGCCGCAGGCTACACAGTCGAAGGACTCTTCGGCACACTTTTCATATTCGCCTCTCTGTGCATAAGCGATGTACTGCATTACGTTAAGGTCCTGAGTACAAGCATTTGTACAGGCGTTACAGCCGATACAGCTGTAAATTTCGGGATAAAGCTCCATCATAATCTTTTCTGTGGGCTTAATCTCTTCGATGGAATAGGTTCTCTTGTCTGTGGGGAAGAAGGGAATAGATGCTACATACATACCGTCCTCTACCTGCTTCTGACAGGCAAGACAGGTCTTAAGGGTGTTGTCACCCTTGATTCTGTAGATAGTGGCACAGGCACCGCAGAAGCCGTGACGGCAACCGCAACCTCTCGAAAGAGTATAGCCTGCATATTCCATAGCGGTCATAATGGTCATATCGCCCGGTACTTCATACTTTTTACCGAAAAAATATACATTTACTAAATTGCTCATATTTATAATGTCCTTTCCAGATTAATACTCGTCGGGTAATTCGTCAACTTCGTCGCAACGGAAAACGGGTCCGTCTTTACATACATACTTTGAACCGATGTTACAGCGGCCGCATTTACCGACACCGCATTTCATACGAAGCTCAAGAGTAGTGTATGCCTGCTCTTTTGAAAAGCCCATATCCGTAAGGGCGGCAAGAACAAACTTGATCATAATCGGCGGACCGCAGACAAGAACAGTCTTGTCACAGGAAAGTTCGAGTTCTTTAAGGTAAGAGGGAACAAAGCCTACGTGACCGTCCCAACCGTCCTGGGGTCTGTCGATAGTAAGATAAACGTTAACGTCCTTTGCATTCATCCATTTTTCCTTGATTTCCTTGAGCTGAACAAGGTCATCGGCTGAACGTGAGCCGTAAAGAATATCTACCTTGCCGTAATTTTCACGGTTATCAAGAACGTAGTTGATAACAGAGCGAAGGGGTGCGAGACCGATACCACCGGCAACGAAGAGAAGGTCTTTACCCTTGAGTTCGGTTTCAACGGGGAAAGCGTTACCGTAGGGGCCTCTTACAGTGATTTCGTCACCAACCTGAAGGTCGTGGAGATAATCGGTAAGAACACCGCACTTTTTGATGCTGAATTCCTGATATTCTTTGTTTGTGGGAGAAGAGGTAATGGAGAACATAGCCTCACCGATGCCGGGTGCATAAAGCATAGCACACTGACCGGGCATATGCTCAAAGAGCTTACCGCCCTCGGGAGCATTAACTCTGAAGGTTTTTACGTCGGGAGTTTCCTGACGGATATCTGTAATGACACCGACCTGAGGTACAAGAGTGTCAAGCTTATAATTCTGATGACAGTTACAATCACACATTATTTGTTGCCCTCCTCTTTTTCAAAGGCCTTGATTACCTTAATAATATTTGTTGATGCAGGACACTTATCAACACATCTGCCGCAGCCTACGCAGGAGTACATACCGTCGTTGTTGGCAGGGAAGTAAACAAGCTTATGCATAAATCTCTGACGGAAACGCTGCATCTGACTTGTTCTGTTGTTACCGTGAGCCATCATTGTGAAATCGGAATACATACAGGAGTCCCAGCATCTGTAACGCTGAATACCCTTGCCTGTGTCGTAGTCCTTAAGGTCATAGCACTGACAGGTAGGACAAACGAAAGTACAAGTACCGCAACCGAGACAGGGCTTATAGATGTCAGCCCAAACATCGGAACCGAACTTTTCCTTTGTAGCTTCGCCGTGCCATGAATCAAGAGAGATATTCATATAGGGAAGAAGTGCAACAATCTTTCTGATTTCTTCCTGTTTTTCTTTTACGGGTGCCTCATCTGCATCGGAGAGAAGAGAAACGCATTTTTCTGTAAGTGCAGCGCCCTTTTCGGTTTTAGCATTCCAATAATAATATTCACCGCAGTCGTAAAGAGTTACGTCGCCTGTGGGTTCGGCACAGTCGATGCCGAAAGCCTTACAGAAACAGCTCTCTTCAGGCTCACCGCAAGCAAAAGAAACGATAACACCATGGTCTCTTCTCGCTTTGTAGAAGGAGTCAACAGGCTCGGAAAGGAATACTCTGTCGAGTACCTCGATGCCCTTTACATCACAGCCTCTTACACCGAAGAGAACAAACTCTTCATTTTCGAGTTCTTCCTGTGTGATGCGGATTTTTTTGTCTTCCTTGGTTACGGTGTAAAGAGTTTCGCTCTGAGGGAAGAAAACCTCCTTAGCGCTCTTTACAGTTTTAAGGGTGTCAAGGTCAACCTTACTGTTTTCATTATATACAGCATAGTTAGTCTGACCTGCGTGAGAAACGGGAAGATAAATTCTTTCCTTTTCATTTATAATGTTTAAAAGAGCGGTAAGGTCTGATTTTAAAAACTTTTTCATTTTCTTATCTCCTTTCGCCCGGTTCAAGGTCAACTAATGTGTAATCAGTGAGAGGACCTTTCGTTTCTGCATCTTCACCAGCGATAAATTCACCGTAGTATTCGTTGATGTCCTTGATGAACTTTCTGTTGAAAAGGTGAAGAGGAATGCCCTGGGGACATACACGGCTGCATTCACCGCAGTCGGTACATCTGCCGGCTACATGGAAAGCACGGATAATATGGAACATACTTTCCTCGAAGGGGTCAACATTTGCCTTCTGCTCGGAATCGAATTTGTTTGAATCAAAAACGCACTTTCTGCATGAGCAGGCAGGGCATACATTACGGCAGGCATTACATCTTATACACTTTGAAAGCTCCTTACGGAAGTATTCAAACTTTTCTTCGGGTGTAAGACCTTCGATGATGTCAACATCTGTGAAACGGTCGCCGTCACAGGTGTCAATGCTATCGAGAAGAAGCTCATCATAAATCTTATGCTCCTTACCCTTACATACGTGACATCTTTCGAGCATAGCATCCTTATAAGCTACCTTCTTTTCGCCGTAAACGGTTTCTACTGTAAGCTCATCACAATTGCCGCTGATTTCAGCGCCCTTGATACCGATGATACCCTTGATGCCCTGTGCTTTGATTTTTTCGATGTCAAGCTTACCCTTACAGCCTACACCGATGATATATGCCTTATCACGAAGAACTCTGTGCTCTTTTAAAAGCTGATTAAAGGAGTAGGTGTCGCAGGGTTTGAGGAGAATAAGGGTTTTACCTTCAAGATTTGAGCCCTTAATCATATATTTACTTAAGTTTGCACCGCAGAAGCCGTCATAGATAAACTCATCAAGCTCTTCGGCGCTGTTAAAGTAGTGGGGTTCGGGATTATAACCGAGGTCGCCCTTCTTCCAGCCGAGCACACGCTGAACTGTGCCGTCGGCTAAAAGCTCTTTCATTCTGTCAATTAATCTTTGCATCTTAAATCCCCCAATCTTTTGTTAGGTCCGAGTTCACGGACAGCCTCAACAAATTCGTTCATTGTGGTGGAGAACTTAACACCCTCTGCCGCTGAAACCCATTCCACACGGGTTCTTTCTTTTTCTATGCCGAGGTAGTCAAGCATAGAGAAGAGGAGGGTCATTCTTCTTCTTGCATAGTAGTTACCTGTGCTGTAGTGGCAGTCACCGGGATGGCATCCGCAAATGATAACGCCGTCAGCACCTCTTTCGAAGGCGCGGAGAATAAACATGGGGTTTACTCGGCAGGAGCAGGGAACGCGGATAATCTTTACATCGGCGGGATAGGAAAGTCTGCTGCCGCCTGCAAGGTCAGCACCTGCATAACTGCACCAGTTACAGCAGAATGCGACTATTTTCGGTTTGAATTCCTGATTTATCGACATATAGCATCCACCTCCGCAATAATCTGTCTGTTTGAGAAGCCCTGAAGGTCCATTACACCTGAAGGACAGGCAACGGTACAAGCACCGCAACCCTGACAAAGTGCGCTGTTGACAACGGCAACTCTGTGAGTCTTTTTAATGCCGTGGTCATTGATAAGCTTATCTTCATAACTGATAGCACCGTAAGGACAAACATTTGCGCAGGCACTACAGCCGTTACAGAGAAGCTCGTCAGCCTTTGCAGTACAGGGGTTAGTAAGAAGCTTATCTTTAGCGAGAAGACCGATAACCTTAACTGCCGCAGCACCTGCCTGTGAAACAGTTTCGGGAATATCCTTGGGACCCTGACATACACCTGAAAGGAAGACACCTGCTGTGGGTGATTCGACAGGACGAAGCTTCGGATGAGCCTCTGTGATGAAGTTATTTGTGTCAATACTTGCAGTAAGCATTGTTGCGATGTTTCTTACCTCGGGAGAAGGCTCGATAGCGGCTGCGAGAACAACCATATCTGCCTCAACCTTAAGCTGTTTGTTATCGAGAAGGTCCACACCGTGAACGGTGAGCTTACCGTTCGGCTCGGGAGTAACCTTGCCGACCTGACCTTTAACATAGTTTACGCCGTATTCCTCGACAGCTCTTCTGTAGAATTCGTCGAAGTTTTTACCCGGGGTACGTACGTCGATATAGAATACTGTTACATTTACATCGGGATATTTATCTCTGATGAGGATAGCGTGCTTTGCTGTGTACATACAGCAGATTTTTGAGCAGTAGCTCTTACCCTTGTTATCCGCACAGCGGGAGCCTACACACTGAATGAATACGATGTTCTTGGGTGCCTTACCGTCTGAAAGACGCTCGAGGTGACCCTTTGTGGGACCTGCCGCATTCATAATTCTTTCAAGTTCAAGAGAGGTGATAACATCCTTACTCTGACTGTAGGCATATTCGTCGTAGTTATCTAATTTGATCACCTCAAAGCCTGTAGCTACTACGATAGCACCGTACTTACGGGTAACGATTTCGTCTTCCTGTTTGTAGTCGATAGCGCCTGCCTGACATACTCTTTCGCAGAGACCGCATTTGCCGTTTTTCAGCTTAAGACACTGTGAGGGGTCGATTACGGGAACATTGGGTATTGCCTGTGCGAAGGGAGTGTAAATTGCAGGGCGGTTATTAAGACCGCTGTTAAATTCACTCAGAGCCTTTTTACTCGGGCATTTTTCCATACAGGCACCGCAGCCCGTACACTTGTTCATATCGACATATCTTGCCTTTTTACGGATATCAACGGTGAAGTCACCGACGAAGCCTGATACCTTTTCAACCTCACTGTAAGAATAGATATTAATCTTTTCGTGAGCCGCCGCATCAACCATTTTCGGTGTAAGAATACAAGCGGAGCAGTCGAGAGTGGGGAAGGTTTTGTCAAGCTGTGCCATCTTACCGCCGATGGAGGGAGTTTTTTCTACGATGTCTACCTCGTAGCCTGCATCTGCGATGTCGAGAGCTGTTTGGATACCTGCGATACCGCCGCCGATAACGAGAGCTCTTTTGGTAACGCCGCTTTCACCTGCGACGAGAGAAGTATTGAGGCTTACCTTTGCGATAGCCGCACGGGTAAGAATAACTGCCTTTTCAGTACCTTCTACGATGTCCTTGTGTACCCAGGAGCACTGCTCACGAAGGTTAGCGATTTCAACCATGTAGGGGTTGAGACCTGCCTTCTCGGCACACTTTCTGAAGGTGGTTTCGTGCATACGGGGTAAACAGGAGCAAACAACCACACCGGAAAGTCCTTTTTCTCTTATGGCTTTAGCAATTCTTTCCTGACCGGCTTCAGAACACATATACTGATATTCTTCAGCGTGTACTACGCCCGGCTCAAGTTTTGCCATTTCAACAACCTTTTTAACGTCAACCGTTGCTGCGATATTACTACCACAGTGGCAGACGAAAACGCCTATTCCGTTCATTTGCTCACCTCCTGAATTTTCTGAATGCACTTACTAAAAGCTGCTGTGGAACATCATCATCGATAAGTGCGGGGATTTCATTGGCTGAAAGATAATTTCCGCCCTTCTGTCTTACCACGGTCTGTCTTGCCGCATCGACAATTTTACCGGGCTTAACATCTCTGGGGCATCTCTCCACGCAAGCAAAGCAGGAAAGACAGTACCAAAGAGATTCGCATTTAGCGAGAGCTTCAATATCTTCATTAACTACATAGGACACAAACTGATGGGGCTTGATGTCCATTTTTTCGAAAGCGGGACAGGAAGCGGAGCATTTGCCGCACTTCATACACTTGAGAGGATTTGTACCGCTGATTTCGGCGATTTTTACCGCCGCTGTTTTACTGTTTGCGTGGCTCATTATTCTTCCTCCCCTTTCACACCTAATGCCTCGGCCAAAAGTTCCGTGAAATAGTAAACGGGAACGGTAGCCTTGGAATTTTTTGTAAGATTATACTGACAAAGAGGGCAGGCTGTGATAAGCATATCTGCACCGAAGCCCGATGCGCTGTCCATAATGTTATCGCACATTTTTCCTGCCAGATCCTTTGCTTTAAGAGAGATATATCCGCCGCAGCATTCGTTACGGTAGGGATAAATTACGGGTTCTGCACCCAAAGCACGGATAAAATCTTCAATTATTGTGGGGTTTTCAGGGTTATCAAAACCTAAAATATTGCCCGGTCTTAAAAGAAGACAACCGTAATATGCGGCTATTTTTTTATCCTTAAGAGGATTTACTGTCTTTTCCCTTATTTTATCAAAGCCAACTTTATCTCTTAGCATTTCAAGATAATGAATAACAGCTGTTTCACCGCTGTAAGGTTCATCAAGCTTAAGATAATTATTAACCTTTGTACGGATATCCTCGTTGTCCTTCATATCCTTATTAACTCGTTTTATAACGTGATGACAAGCTGAACACAAGGTTACAAGCTCTCTTCCCTGTTCCT
>JAZUNX010000085.1:0-37257 GCA_045604385.1 Acutalibacteraceae bacterium | reverse complement strand
ATAACAGGCTATGAATATCATATTCTGAATCTTATTACATACTGCTGCCCCAAATCGCTTATTCTTCCCATGCTTCGCGAAACTGCAGAAGAACTTAAAACAAGAGAACCTGATGCAAAAAAGAATTTCAGGGCAAAAATCGTTGTTGTCGGTTCGGAAATGGATGACCCCGATTTCACTGCACTGATTGAAGACAGCGGCGCACTTGTTGTTGCCGACAGATACTGTTTCGGTTCAATGCCGGGCAGAGAAGAGATAAAAATCAACCCCGATGAGGACGTTTTAACGCAGATTTGCCTGCATTATCTCAAAACAAGCCAGTGTCCCAGATATATGAGCCACGAAAAGGTGCAGGAAAGAAGAGATTACGTCAAGCGCCTTGTTGACGAATATCACGCTGACGGCGTTATGTATGAACAGCTCAAATTCTGCGAATATTGGGGCTACGAAAGAGCGCTTGCTTCTTATGTTATGAGCGGTGATTACGGCGTTCCGACTGCGGCTGTTGACCGTCAGTATACCGCTTCGGCTTCCGGTCAGCTTCGCACCCGTGTGCAGGCATTTGTTGAAAGCCTTGAAATCAAGAAAATTCAGAAAGAAAGGCAGATGAAAGAAAATGGCTGATTACGGCAAACTCTATAAAGAGCATACGGCGATACTCAAGCACAGAGAATGGCGTGGCTTCAGGGATACAATGTATGACTACTACCGTTGGCTCGTCACATGGAAAGATATGATAAAAATGGTTATGAAAGCTCCCGTTTCCACTGTCAAAGGCTTGTGGAGATACCGCTGGATGGCATCTTATCTTTCAGCACCTTCTTTTGTTGACCGTCACGTTGCAGGGCTCAGAGGCCCTCAGCTTCGTATGGCACACCTTCATTACAATATGATTGTAAAGCATGCAACGGGGCTTATAAACACATCCTTCGTTGCTGATGAAAAGATAAATCCGGGCAACAAGCTTTCAAAGAAAATCGTACTCACAGACGAAATCATACCCAATGAAATATTTTCCGGTTTCCCCAATATTAAGGTAGTGCCGCTGCAGACCATGCCTATCTTCCTTTCATCCATGGTTGATCAGCAGATAACTCCGCCTTATCTTGAGGTGACGGAAAGCTTCGGTGTGCCTGCTGATGTTTGTCCTCTTCCCAGTGCTGAAGCCGGTGTTGCCATTGAAGACGACTATCCGAAAATGGGTTGCTGTATGATTGCAACAAATATGCCCTGTGACGGTTCCGTTATGAACTCAACCTTTCTTGACAGACGTCTTAATCTGCCCGTTCACTGCTTTAATGTGCCTCTTCGCTATAACGATGAGGACGTGCAGGAATACGCTGTTGAAGAGGTAAAGTCACTTATTGCTTTCCTTGAAAAGCATACGGGTGAAAAATTCAACTGGGACGCTTTCTTCGACAGAATGAGAGACTACAACAAGCAGCTCGAATATGAGGTGCAGAAGTGGGACATCAACAAAACCCCCTATCCCCAGATGACAGGTGCTTGCTTCTGGCTTTACAGAATTTATTACTTCAACCTTTCAGGCGGTTCAACAAAAGAGTTTCTTAAGGTTGACAAAAAGGTCAACAAGATAATGATGAAAGCCTATGAAAAGAAAACTCCCGTGTCAAAGGAAATGAGGCACAGAGCTGTGGTATGGAGCTGTCCTGCCAACTACTACACATCATTTGCAAACTGGCTCGAAAACTGCTGGGGTATGAATGTAGTTATGGATATGGAAACAATGATTTCCTATCACGAAGTTGATACAGAAGACAAAGAAAAAGCTATGGCAGACGTTGCAAAAACTTATCAGCGTTCAATTATGCGTAAGCACACAAAAGGCGGTTATCGCAACGTTGTTGACGAGCTGTGGCGCATTGTTGAAGAGTACAATGCTGATACGGTTATTATGTACGATCAGATTTCCTGCAAGGGCATGGACGGTCTTACAGGTATATTCGATGACCAGGCAAGGGAAAAGGGCGTTAATTTTATCTGGGTGCGTCAGGATCTTATGGATCCCCGTACCATTTCACGAAGAGATATGCGTGAACAGGTGAACAAGTATATGCAGGCAGTTTTGCAGGAAGAGCCTTTGGATCCCTCACTTGTAGATTTTGAAGACGACTTAGCTTGGTAAAGGAGAGAAAAGATATGAAATATTTTGGCGGATGCGATGTAGGCTCAACCTACACAAAATGCGTTATTTTAGATGAAAACGGCAAGATGGTTGCCAATGTTACAAACAGAAGTAAAATCAACCCTGTTGCAAGTGCTGAAATTGCCCTTGGCGATGCAATAGCACAGGTTGACGGCTTAAACTCGGCGGAAGAACTCAGCTACCTTATCGGTACGGGCTACGGCAGAAACAAGGTACCCTTTGCCGATGAAAATATATCCGAAATCAGCTGTCACGCTATGGGCGTGCATGTGACAAATCCCGAAGTCAAGGCTATTATCGACATCGGCGGTCAGGACGTTAAGGGCATCTCCATTGATACCGACGGCACAGTTAAAAACTTTGCAATGAACGACAAATGTGCCGCAGGTACCGGCAGATTTTATGAAGCTATGGCAAACGCCTTTGAAATGACCTTGCCCGAATTTTCAAAGCTTTCCCTTAATGCCAAAAACACAATTCCCATCACTGCACAGTGCACCGTTTTCGCTGAAAGCGAGGTTATCTCCCTTGTAGGCGAAGGCAAGCCCATGGACGAAATTGCCGCAGGTATTCAGCTTGCAGTTGCAAAGCGTTGCTTTGTTATGGCAAAAAAATCAGGTGCAACAGACAGCATTACTCTCACCGGCGGATGTGCAAAAAATGTGGGTCTTAAAGCAGCTATTGAAAAGGTGCTTAAAATTAAGGTCGTTGAACTCAGCATTGACCCCCAGCTTATGGGTGCTCTGGGTGCGGCGGAGTATGCAAGACAGAAAGGCCTTGCAAAGGTGAACTGATATGGATGTTATTTTAATTATACTTGGTGTTATACTCGTTTTATTTATCCTCACATTTGCAATTTATTGGTTTAACCTTGATATGAAATTAGTCAGAGTGGTCTATGATTGGCTTTGGAAGCACCGCTATGACAAAATGAAAAGGGATAAGAAGTTATAATGGAATTTTTCAACTCGTTAATCAGCGATGTTATGTTATCAATAAGCGGACTTCCTCAAAAGAAGTTCGCTTTTGACAAAAACAGTGCGTGGAAAGACATTGGATACAATCAGGTAATTTTACAGCGTGACACTGCCTATGAGCTCAGCGGTACGGGGTTTAATCTTGTAACTTCGTCAGAGGTTGAAGATGAAATAATTCTTATTGGCGATGATCTGGCTGATATAAAAGAAAACCGTAAATTTGCAAGAGTTTCAATTATTCAGATTAGTCCCCAGGAAGATGAGCAGAAAGCATATAATCTCATCAGAAAAATAGAGTATGTCAAGTACCACTATTTTCCCGACGGTTATATGATAAGAACCTCCTCAAGGGCGCATAAAGAAGCGGTGCGTGTTTCGAAATCTGCCATAAAAAACGGTATAGATTTCCGAAAGGTAGGAAGTCTGCTTATAAATAAATATAAAGAAAACCCTGCCGTAAAGGGTGTTAAGGTTATCTTTATAACCTCCGATGAAGTTGATTTTTCCGCACTTGATTCTATGGCACAAAAAAATAACAGTATAACCGAAACCCTCAACCATATTATGAACAGCGTGAATTTCGATTGTGATACCTGCAACCTGAAGCCAATATGTGATGAGGTTGAAGGTATGAAAGAGCTTCATTTTAAAGCCTCAAACAAAGGAATGTAACTATGGATAAAAAACAAGTAATCGCTTTTTTTGATGAATTGGCAGCTCAATGGGACGATGATACGGTTCGCAACGAACAGATTATAAGCGAAATACTCGATAAGGGCGGAATACATTCAGAAAGCCGTGTGCTTGATGTTGCCTGCGGAACAGGTGTTCTTTTTCCCGATTATAATAAACGGGGTGCATTGGTTACGGCCATTGACATCTCACCTGAAATGGTGAAGATTTGTAAGGAGAAATTCCCTCAGATTAATGTTGTCTGCGGCGATGCAGAAAGCCACTGCTTTGAAACTTCATTTGACACAGTGATGATATACAATGCTTTTCCGCATTTCGGAAACCCCGACAGACTTACGAAAAATCTTGCAAAGCATATTGTAAAAGGCGGAAGAATTACCGTTGCTCACGGAATGAGTATGGAAGAGCTTGAAAAATGCCATTCGGGGGCGGCAAAAAAAGTATCTTTGCCTCTTCCCGAAAAGGAAAAGCTCGCTGAAATAATGGCTCCTTATTTTGATGTCGATGTTATGATATCCGATGATAAAATGTATATTGTTTCAGGCGTGAAAAGATAAGCACCATCATTTGACGCATAACCTCCCTGTAAAACGGACTTGCCGGATTACAGGGAGGTTAAATTTATGTTTTTAACTTATTACTTCAAATGTTCTTTCGTCACCTTCGCAAAGTCTGATTTTAACATCAAAGGGCATTTTTCCTTTGTTTTCATATCTGACAGTGACCTTGTCCTTTGAGCAGTAAACAGTAAAATGAAGCTTGACGCATTCATCATTTTCATATTCAAAGGTAATACCGTCATCGGTGAAAAAGGTGCTTTCAAATCTGCCCTCATTTAAAGGATAAACAGTGAAAACTATATCTTCGTCACTCTTAAAGCCGTAATCACCTTCATCCAAAGGCAAAACACAACCGCTTCTGACAAAATAAGGCACCTCTTGTTCTGCAAGGATATTAAGGTCTACTGTCTGACCGCCATCATAAAGCTTTCTGCCAAGATACCAGCTTTCACCCTTCGGAAGATAAACTTTCACAGTATCAGCATTTTCATCAAATGCAAAGGATACAAGAATATCCGTGCCGACCATCATGCTGTTGTTGGGAGCATCGAGTTCCTTATCATCATAATATAGGAGAAGCGGAGCGTTCAAGGGTATTTCATTTTCCACAGCGTTATAGGCACAGCTATATAAATAAGGCAGAAGCTTTTTTCGCTGCGCAAAAATACGGTGAACTCCGTCGGCAATATCAGGATAACTCCAGGGCATGGTTGCCGAGCCGTCCTTATTCCATGAATGGATGGTAAATCTCGGCTCAAAAACACCGTGCTGAAGCCAGCGTAGCAAAAGCTCCCTTGATGGCATATCTCCGTCAAAACCGCCAAGATCGTGACCGTAAAAATACAAGCCTGAAAGCGACATTGTAAGACCAATGTTATGGCAGAAACGAAGGTCGGAAAATTCGCTTCGGTTGTCACCTGACCAGGTCTGGGCAAAACGGCGCAGGGCAATATTTCCGCTTCTGGTTGATAAAAAGGGTCTTAAAGAAGGCTCTTTTTTTATTTGTGCCATATAAGAAGCGGCAACCATAAGATATGTGAGAACAGGTCTTATTCTGCTTGCCGAAACCGCCCCGTTGCCGAAGCCTAAAGCCAATGCATCAAGGTCCTTTATATCAAATTCGTTGTTGTCGTTCCAAGTGGAGGTTACTCCGAAGTCAAGCAAGGTTTCTTCAACCTTTTCGCTCCAGAAACCGAAGGCTTTCGGGTTGGTAAAATCAAGATAGCTTCCGAGCCCGTCCCAAAATTCCGTTAAAAACGGTGTGCCGTCAGGATTTTTAATGAAAAGACCTTTATCGGCAATCTCACTGTAAAGAGGGTGACTTTGCAAAAACGCAGGCTTGATGTTGGGAATTATATTTATCCCGTTTTCGCTGAATTTTTGTATGAAGCCTTTCGGGTCGGGGAATTTATCGTAATTCCAGTTAAAAACATATCTTCTGCTTCCGATTGAAGTATAGCCCGAAGAAAGATAAAAGCCGCCGCAGGAAAGGTTTTCATCTTTAAGCTTGTTTAAAAAGCCGTCCATCTGAACGCCTGAATCAGGGGCATCTGTATATGCCATGGTACTGCCGCAGTAATCAAAGCTCCACTTCGGCGGTAAAGGCTGTTTGCCGCACAGTCTTGTAAACTGCTGCAAAACCGAAAGCTTTGTGCCGAAGAAAACATAGTATACCAGGCAATCGTCTTCGGTTTTGAAGTGCTTATAGGTGGGATAATAGTTGTTAATCTCTTTTCCGAGGTCTATGTAAGAGGTATCCGAGGTGTCGTAGAAAATGCCGTAACAGCCAACACTGTTTTCGCAGATGTAAAAAGGAATGTGTTTATAAAGAGGGTCGCTTTCAGCGGCATTGTAGCCCATACAGTCGGTGCATTCAATTCGGTATGCCCTGCCCGATTTGTTCAGTTCTCCCCCTTTGTCACCAAGGCCGTATATTTTTTCTTCCTTTTCACGGGTAATATAGTGATAACTTTCTCTGCCGAATTCACCTTCGAAGCTGTAAGCCAGAGGCTTACGGTCAGAGAAAAGGACTTCATCACCGAGAGTATATTCTAAAATGAAATTATGTAAATCAAGACTGATACCTATTCCGCAATCCAAGATAAAGCTTTCGGTGTTTTCATCGGCACTGCATTCAGGGGCGTGAAGAGGAAAGCCCGAAACATCAAGACGGTCTCTGCCTTTTAAAAGGAATTCATTTTCGGGGTTTACGCAAAAAGTGGGAAGCATACGGCTGTTTTCTTTGTACAGGGCAACACGGATACAGCTGTCACTGATGAAGTCAATTCTCGCCCTGTTTTCATCACAAGAATATATTCGGTAAGTGTCGCCTTTTTCGGAAGCTCTGAAATTATGATTAAACTTATTCATTATATTGTTTTTCCTTTACCGTTAAAAGTGTATCTGAAATTATCTTTTGTATGCCATGGCTCACATTTTGAGTTTTCACTGAAGGACATAGGCTTTTTATAGCCCGACTTCCATTCGGGTAACGAGCCGCAGTTAGGGTCACCGTTTTTGGTGAATGCCACAATCCCATCGGAAAGCTGCTGCGAGATTTTATAATCTATGTCCTCAAAGGGTCGCCAATTGAAGTCAAGGCTTGAAAAAGCATACAGCAAATCTGCACAATGCCACGCACCCATATCATCACCCGGAAGGAATCGGTTGAAGTTATAGACAAAGCAAGGAGAAGTGTTATGCTTCTGCACATTTTTAACCCAGCTTTTTGTAATAAACTCTAAAAGAAAAGGAAACATATCGGTGCAGGTTGTGCCCAGAAGACACGGAACATCTGCAACATCCCTTTTACCGAAAGAGCCTTCTTTAAGTATAGCACCGTCATAAACAGGGAACGTAAAGGACATATTAGGTTTTGTTTCTTTACAGGTATCCCGCCAGGCATAATAAAGGGGTTCAGCATCAATTTTTTTAAGTTCATCGGCGGATTTTACCCCTGCCTTGGACATAACCTTTTGCCAAAAATCTGCTGTTTTTTCGGGTGAAACAGGTTTAACGGCACAGCGCTGAAGTCCTGCACCGCTGAGAAGAATTGCACCTGAAATTTTATCTTTTACAAAAGGATTTGACAGGTGTATGTCAACACTCATAGCACCTGCACTTTGTCCCATAAGCGTGATTTTTTTCGGGTCACCGCCAAAGCCTTCAATGTTATCAACGACCCACTGAATTGCGGCTGTCTGGTCAAAAAGTCCATAGTTTCCGCAAATGCCTTTTTCTTCGGCTAAATCGGGATGAGAACAAAAGCCATAAGGGCCGAGACGGTAGTTTATTGCAACGGTAATTATCCCCTTTTCGGCAAAAGCCTTTCCGCTGATGTGACCTTCGTCTGCACTGCCGCCTGTGAAGCTTCCGCCGTGAATAAAAAGCAGAACAGGGCAGTTTTCAGCCTCTTTCGGAGTCCATATATTGAGAAACAGACAATCCTCGCTGTATGTAAAAGTCAAACCTTTTCTGAATTCCTTATGATAAAACGGATTTACCTCTGCGTCATTTTCAAATGCTCTGTGCTGAAAACAGCAGGCGCCGAATCCGGTGGCATCGTAAATGCCCTCCCACTTTTTTACGGCCACAGGATATTCAAACCGTTTTGCCTCGGCATAGCGGATTCCGCGGAATTCAAGGTGAGTTTCATTTTCCAAACCCCTTACCCTACCGCAGGAAGTTTCTTTTTCGGTAAAGTTCATGATCTTATCCTCCAAAAAAAAGCAAAATTTCTTCAATATTTATGTTTTCGTCTTGGTAGTTTTATCATTTCAGTTTAAATCAAAAAACACCGTTTATATAAAAGCAGCATCCACTCGCCTTTCCAATTGTCTTTCTTAATTTTTTTATATACCACATTTAGCACCTGAAATGTCATTTAATATATCCCGCTCTGTGATAATTATATATCGTTCAGGTTATAAAATCAATATAGGATTAAATATGTTTTGGAGCGTTGTTTTCTGAAGACGGATTGACAACACAAAAATTATATTGTATAATTTAGTTACTTGTTACTAAATTTTAAACATTAAAAAGGAGATTTTAACAATGAAAAAATCGATCAAAAAAATCGTACTGCTTGTGATGGTTTTATCTGTACTTTTCACTTGCTTTATGATTACGGCAAGTGCAGTTAACGACACAACCGGTTCCTGGACTTTCACTTACTCCGGAACCAAAGCAACTGTAACTCACGCATTAAAAACCACTTACGATGCTTTGGTTTTTCCTGATACGCTGCAATATAAGAGCGGCTCAACTACCAAAACTTACACTGTTACGGCTATCAACAGTTACTTTTTTAGCAACTCCAAATCAAAAACCCAATACGCCACTTCTGTTTGCTTACCTTCAGGCCTCACCACAATTGAACAAGGCACATTCAACAGTAATGTATCTTATCTCAAAACAATTGAGATTCCCGGTGCTTCCACTACTTCCTCCGACTATTTCCTCGGTTGCACCCGTCTTACAGATTTTATTGTTAATGAAAACAATACCAATCTTAAAGCTGTTGACGGTGTTCTTTACAAAGGTACATATCTTCAAAGATTTCCTGTAGCAAAGAAGCTTGCCAACGAAAGCACTGTATATGAGGTTGAAGACGGAACCACCCGTATTCTTACTTATGCCTTCCACGAAGCAAAATATATTACAGATGTTAAGATTCCCTCATCGGTCGACACAATAAGAGGCGGTGCATTTTGTGACAGCAACATCACCGGTGTTCACCTTGAAAACGGCAGCACTTATGATATAACCGGTTATCAATGCTATTGCGATTCTGACAGCACAAGCAAATGCGCTGACAGATTAAAGTGGTGTGTCGAAGATGAGCATGAAGGTATTGAGCCTACCTGTAAGGAAGACGGTCATACAGCAGGTCTTCGCTGCGACATTACAGGCGAATGGTTTTCAGGTGAAGTTATCCCGATGTTAGACCACAGCTTTACTGTTTTCTCTGAAGAAAAACCTGCTACCTGCACAGAAGATGCAGTAAGAATCTATAAATGTGAATTCAACTGCGGTGAAACCGATGAAAAAGCTATACCCGGCAGTGCCATAGGTCATAAGGGCGGCGAAGCTACCTGCTCTGCACCCGCAGTATGCGGTGTATGCGGCGAATCTTACGGCACAGTCAATGAAAACAATCACAAAAACCTTATCACACTTCCCGCTGTTGAAGCCACCTGCAAGCAGACAGGTCTTACCGAAGGTAAAAAGTGTCTCGATTGTAAGGCAGATACAGTTAAGCAGACAGTAATTGATATGCTCGCTCATAAGGGCGGAAAAGCCACCTGTGTTGCCGTTGCAGTATGTGAAAACTGTGGTGATGGCTACGGTGCGGTTGATTCCGATGCACACGTTTTCGCAGAGTATAAGTATAATGATGATGCTACCTGTAAAGCTGACGGAACACAGACCGCTGTTTGTGCTAACGGATGCGAAAAGACCGATACAGTGAAAGCAGAAGGCACCAGACTTACTCATTCAGCTTCTGCTCCCGTTGTAAGCGGCAGAGTTGCTCCCACCTGTGATAAAGCAGGCTCTTATGTAGAAACCGTACGCTGTCTGGTCTGTTCCGACGTTTTAAGCTCTGTCAATAAAACCGTTCCCGCTCTCGGCCATGCTGATAAAAACGGTGACAACATCTGTGATAACGGAGGAGAAAAACTCAGTTCACCTGCTGATAACTGTAAGCATATGTGCCACAAAACAGGCTTTATGGGCTTTATCTGGAAAATCGTACGTTTCTTCCAGAAAATATTTAAAATAAACCCTGTTTGTGACTGCGGTGTTGCTCACTATTAATTTTCATTCGTATAATAACCTGTATGCCGCCCCGGTTTTCCGAGGCGGTTTTTTTACGATAAAAAATTAAATATTGCGCACCGTCAAACAGGCAATGTGTATTATTGTTTTTTCAGGTTGACTTTCTTACGGTAAAAGTTTATAATGAATTTATAATTCAATATTTGTTCAGGAGAAAAAATATGAGTAGCTTTGAAAATCTTCGCATTGTTGACAATTTTTATCAGACCTCTCTGTTCTTCCCTATGCCTACCGTTATTATCAGTACCCTTTGTGAAGACGGAAGTACAAATCTCGGTCCCTACTCTCTTGTTCAGCCATACTATGTGGCAGGCAAGGATTATTATGCAATGCTTCTCTGCTGCCGAAACTCTTCAAACACGGCACAGAATATTCTGCGAAACGGCAAATGCGCTCTCAACTTTATCGACGACAATCCCAAAAGTTTCAAGGAGGCAGTAAAGCTTTCCTGGCCCGGTGACAAGCCCGAGGAAAAGATGCCCAAGTGCAATTTCAGACTTGAAAAGAGTATGATTGAGGAAGAAACGGGCGAAAAGAGGCCTATGGTCCTCACAGATGCCATTGAAGCAATCGAATGCACCTGGATGCGTGAGCTTGACGGGGCAGACAAGGATTTGCCCGGTGAACTCAACGGATACGAGGGTCCCTATCACGATTTCAACGGTATAACAAGTAAGTTCGGCGCTCACTTCATTCTTCGCATAGACAAAATCCTGATGAAGAAAAAATACAGTGATGCCATCATCAACGGTGTCAAAGCCAAGGATTTCCCCTCTCTCCCCGTTGATTACGGCTACCGTGACAGTAAAAACTTCTGGTTCCACAGAAAGACCAGAATGAGAGCCGAGCTTTTACAAATGCGTCAGGCCTCTCTTGAATCCGTCCGCTATGCCGCTGACAGAGCCGACGACAAAATCAAATTCACCGATGATGCTCTCAAAACAGTTTTAGCCGTTCCCCGTGTCTTCCTTCCCCTTGTGCTTAAGGGCTGTGTTGACTGGGCGAAGGAAAACGGAGTGGAGCTTATTACTGCAGAGCATATGCAGATTATCAATGATAAAAGAGCCAAAGAAAAAGAAAAGAAAAAGAAATAAAATCAGTACCTGAGGTGATTTAAATGAAAAAAAATTACGGAAAAGCACTTCTTTTGATCTGTTCAATAATCCTTGCTTTCACTTTGTTTATCCCTCTTATGAGTGTCGGTGCCTCTTCAACAGTGGAAGAAGTCATCAGTCAACTCGAAAAGATAGACACTCTTCAGCAGATGCAGAACAAAAGAAACACATTCACTGTTTCAAAGCACTATAATGCATCAAATGCATCAATTGTTGCCTCTCACGAAAAAGCAAAGACAGGCTATGAGACATATCTTTCAGAGATGTTTGCCGCCCGAAAGGCAGCACAGGAGGCTTTTGAAAGCTTAAGTGAAGAGGAGAAGGCAGAAATTCCCGAAGATCTTAAAAACAAGCTTGATAACACTCTTGATACCACGTACAATTATGGCACCTTCCCTGTTAACAAAAGTGAGGATGAATACTGTTTCCAGATTGTTTCTCCCAATTTTATGGTATATGAGGTTTCTTCCGCCTTTATCAAAACAGGTGACGTTGCAGGTACCTTTGTTGTTATCGATGCAAAAAACAGCGGTGACACCTTCACTCTTGACACCCCCTACTCCTACGGCAAAAACAATTATGAACTCGCATACTGCTGTGACCTTGCAATTATTCCCGTTAACGGAACGCACTACAAACGTACCAATCTTGAAAACAGCGAATATTATGATTCTGCTTCCGCAGAGATTATCCGTGCCGTTGTAGAAAAATCTTACCCCTTCCTTACAATGGATGAAATGAAGCAGGAGCTTATAAAGGGCGGTCTCGACAAGGATTTGGTGGCGTCGCTCAACAGAAGTGACATTATCTCTGCCGTACAGATGGCTATATGGGCTTACGCTAATGTGAACGATGAAAACTACAGTTTTGATAATGTTACCCATTACGGCGGAACCTTAAGAATGAAAAACCACCCATACATTCCCCGTACAGTCCACGATTATTCCAATGAAATATGGGATTGGTACAGTTCTGCTAAGCCTTACAGAACCTTTGATGCAAAAGCAGAGGAAAGAGTAAACAAACTCACGGAATACCTTTGTTCTCTTGCCCCCGTAAAAGCAACAAAGGAGCAGACAGTTATTTCTCATGTCGAGGTTGTAGACACAAAGCTTCTATCAGAGAAGGACGGTGTGTATGACCTTACGGTTTACGTTACTCTTGACGGTGGCGGAAGCGAAAGGGATAACCTGGATATTTCTGCCGTAAGTTACAAAGAAAATGCTGACGGCACACTTAATATAACCCAGACCAATGTACATAAGGCTGTGCCCGAAAAGGACGTCTACTCGGTTAATATCAGTGCCCGTGACGGTGATACCGTTAAAATCGGTATTGAAGGCGAACAGTATCTGGCAAAGGGTGTTTATTTCTATAAAGCAAAGGGCGGCCGAGAAGCTTCCCAATATCTTGTAGGTGTCAGTGAAGGTGAAACTCCCGTAAAAGCAGAACACGAAATCACCTTTACCGCTCCTGAATACACTCTTGAAGCTCCCGAATCCGTCACAATCAAAACAGGAGAAAAAACAAAACTTAACATAAAAGTAATTCCCGAAATAGGCGCTCCCGAAATCAAATATACCTCCTCTGATGAAAACATCGTTACGGTAGATGACGAAGGCTGCGTAACAGCCGTGGCAAAGGGAGAAGCAACCATCACGGCAGAACTGCCAAACGGAAAACTTGCAATAATTTCCGTCACTGTAAAGCCTTCTTCTTCAAAAAAGCATTATGTTGTTTTCGGAAAGACAGAAAAAATCGGTTGGTATTCCGTGTCACTGGACGGCGGCAAGAATTTCCAGATCGTTTTCGGCAACTCCAATCTTGTTATTGAGGAAGGTACAGAACTTATTATCAAGGCTGTTGATATTTTCGGCGATCCCTTTACCTTCTATGTAAACGGAAAAGCAGCCAAACCCGACGAAAACGGCTACATCCGTGTTAAGGTTGAAGATTATGTTCTTATCGGCGCTCTCGGTATTCCCCTGCCGGCCCCCGATGCAGAAGAATCTCTCAACCTCTTCCAGAAAATCATAAAGGGTCTCAAGGATTTCTTTGAACTTATTAAAAGCTGGTTTGTAAAAAAATAACAAATCAAACTCTCCCCCGTTTCTCTACCCAGGAGATTTCGGGGGAGTTTTTTTGCAAATATGGTAACAGAGTTTTAAACTTATTAAAAAACAGTTAAGTTATAATTAAAATAACTTATTTTATTAAAGTTTAATTGACTTGCATTATTCTCCGTGATATATTGAAGCCGTATAAATATGTCAATTATTATACAAAAAAGGAGAATAAGTTATGGATACTTCAAAGGCCAAAAAATCATTATCATTGTTTTTAGCGGTTATTATGCTTTTGACAATGATGCCGACCACGGTTTTCACTTTAGCGTCAGATGACAGCTATCCTGTGATGATGCAGTTTACTGCCGCATCAGGCGGTGATTTCCACCGATATTACAAGCAGGTTTATTCGATTACATTCCTTGACGAAATCGATGAGGTCGCTATGGAGGAAGCTTTGGAAAAATGGGATATATCAGCCAACACAGGCAGCGGCGAGGTTATGTCGTGGATGTATCTTAACGAAGAAGCTACCGCAGAAGCAGGTGAAAACAGATACGATGTTTATATCGCCGGTGACGGCGGTGTAGGTGCCAACCCTCAATCGGGATATATTTTCTATATGTTTGAGGGTCTTAAAAAAATAAACAATCCCGAAAATTTTAAAACCGTAACTGCTAACACTTTTAAATTCCTCTTTTACGGATGCTTTAATCTTGAAGAGGTTGATTTCAGCTCTTGGGATGTTTCAAATGTCGTTTCTCTTGAGCGAATGTTTTACAGATGCTACGGACTCAGATATGCAAACCTCAGCGGCTGGGATACAAGCAATGTTACAAATATGTTTGGTCTTTTTGAAATGACTCCTCCCACCGGAGTGAGCCCTGATTATTCTCTTGAAAGAGTTGATTTATCCGGATGGGACACAAGCTCTGTCACCACTATGGAAAATATGTTCAAAAACTGCGAAGCGCTGACAGAATTAGATTTAAGCAGTTTTGACACCTCAAAGGTAACAACGATGAGGTTTATGTTCTATTACTGCAAATCTCTTAAAAATATCTATGTAGGTAACGGCTGGACTACAGAAGCTATTGCCAACATAAACGACGGTGTTTTCAACTGTTGTTATGCACTCATTGGCGGCACGGATGATGCACAAACCAATCAGGATATATATAATGACAAGCACCCGAGTGCCTATTACCCTCCCA
Organism: Acutalibacteraceae bacterium; assembly: GCA_045604385.1. Classification (GTDB taxonomy): domain Bacteria; phylum Bacillota; class Clostridia; order Oscillospirales; family Acutalibacteraceae; genus UBA6857. The sequence goes on along the minus strand of JAZUNX010000085.1, from coordinate 22,624 downwards.
GTGTAGAATATGCTAAAACAAAAGAAGAGGGCGGTTATCTGACCGATGCCAGTCAGAAGCCCGAACCCGAAAATAAGGAATACAAGGTCACATATGAATTTATCGGTGACATTATCCCCGAAGGTGTAACTGCACCCACCGAAGCAGTATACAAAGAAGGCACAATGGTCGATGTGGCAGACAAATCTTCAGCTGACGGATATGTATTCTCCGGCTGGTCTACAGAAGATGCAACTGTAACTGATAACTCCTTTACCATAAATAATGATGTTCACTTTGTCGGCTCATGGAGTAAGCTTTACAAGGTTACCTACAAATACGATGAAGGCTATGAAGTTCCCGCAGGTGCTCCCGATCTTGACGGATATACTTCCGAGCACGAAGCAGGAGAATGGGTGGACGTATTCGGTGTTCCCTATGTGGACAGATACCTTTTCGTGGGTTGGACCACTGACGATGCCGACATCGCAGGCGATATGTTCGTAATGCCCGAGAATGATGTTGTCCTTTACGGCTATTTTAAAATCCCCGTCGAAAGCATCGAAATTATGAATGAAGATCTCGTAATAAACGAAGATGAAACAACCCGACTGAATGTATATGTCAAGCCCGAAGATGCCACAATAAAGGATATAATTTACGAATCAAGCAACGACGAGGTTGTAACCGTTGACAAATACGGTAATATTACAGCAGTCGGCGAAGGCACTGCCGTCATTACCATAAAATCAGCAGACGACGAAACGAAGTCTGACACTATCACGGTTACTGTTAAAAAGCCCGTTACGGAAATGACCGTAGAGAAAAAAGATTTCATTCTTAATAAAGGCTCTGAAGACAAGATAACCGCTACGGTAAATGAGACTGCAACCAACAAAAAGATTATTTACGAATCAAAGGACGAAAGCATCGTAACTGTCGATGAAGACGGCAATATCAAGGCCGTAAGTGAAGGCACTGCTACAGTGATTGTTTATCCTGAGGATAATCCCTCACTGAAGGAAGAGATTACAGTTACCGTAAAGGTTCCTGTTACTGAAATTACAGTGGCTGAAAAGGAAATCACTCTCGAAGTCGATGAAATTAAAAATGTTGAAGCCAAGGTCAATAAGGACGCTACAAATAAAGAGCTTATCTATGAATCAAGCGATCCCGGCGTGGCAAAGGTTGACAGCAACGGTGACATTATAGCAGTCGGTGAAGGTACCGCAACCATCACCATTACTTCAAAGGATAACAAGGATATTACTGATACCGTTACAGTCACCGTTGTAAAAAAGTACAAAGTAACATACGAATTCATCGGTGATCTTATTCCCAACGGTGTTACAGCGCCCGAAACAGAAGAACACAAAAACGGCTCAACTGTTACTGTAAAAGGAAATCCTGAAGCTGAAGGATATACCTTCTCTGGTTGGTCAACAGATGACATCACAGTTTCAGACGGCAAGTTCGTAATAGACAAAGATGTTCACTTCGTCGGCTCTTTCGTAAAAGATGTAACCGACATCACAGTAGATAAGACCGAAATTGAGCTTGAAGAAGGCGAAACAGATAAAATTACTGTTACCGTAATTCCCGACGATGCTACAAACAAAGAAGTTACTTACAAATCAAGTGATGAAGATGTTGTAAAAGTTGACGAAAACGGTAATATCACAGCTGTGGGCGAAGGCACCGCAACCATCACCATTACCTCAAAGGATGACCCCACAAAGAAGGAAACAATCAAAGTAACAGTTAAAGCTCCCGAAAAACCTGAAGAGCCTGAAGAACCCGAAAGCATCCCTGTTGAAGATGTTATTGTTGACAAAAGTGACATCACTCTTAATGTGGGTGAGACAGACAAAATCACGGCAACTGTTACACCGGATAATGCAACCAACAAGGAAGTAACATATATTTCAGGCGACGAAACAATTGTAAAAGTAGATGAAAACGGCAACATCACCGCCGTGGGCAAGGGTAAGACCTCCGTTATCATCGTATCAAAGGACGACCCTTCAAAGGCTGAAACTGTTTTTGTAACGGTTAAGGTTCCCGTTGAAGACATAACTGCCGATAAGGATGATATCAAGCTTGAAGTCGGTGAGACAGAAAAAATCACCGTAACCGTAACTCCCGATAATGCTTCGGATAAGGACGTCACCTACGAATCAAGCGATGAATCCGTTGTCAAGATTGACGAAAACGGCAACATCACAGCCGTTGGTGAAGGCGAAGCAACTATTACCATTACCTCAAAGAATGACCCGACAAAGAAGGATACCGTTAAGATTACGGTTACAAAGTCCGAAGAGCCTTCAGAGCCGGAAGAACCTACTGTCCCCGATTATACAATCGAAGTTCCCGACGGCTTAAGCATATTCAAGGGCGAAACCAAGCCTATCGGAATTGTAATCACTCCCGACGACGGCAGTATCGTTCCCACCTATAAGAGCAGTGATGAATCCGTAGTGAGGGTTGATGCTGAAGGTAATATCACAGGTGTCGGTGTCGGCGCCGCAATAATCACTGTAGATTTCGGAAACGGAGATGTGAGACTTATTCCCGTTGCAGTGCTTACCGTTCCCACCAAGCACCACGTCTGCTTCGGCAAAACTGACGGTATAGGTTGGTATGAGGTAGCAGTAAACGGCGGAGACTTCTTCCCCCAGGGTCCCAATTCTACTCTTGAGGTTTACGAAGGCTCTGTACTCATTGTCAGAGTTCAGGATATGTGGATTGACGATGAATTCGACTTTTATGTAAACGGTAAAAAGGTTCCTCTTGATCCGGGCAACACCATTACGGTTGTCGTTGACGGCTATACTCTTATCGGTGCTCTTTCAATGGATGTGCCTGTACCCGATGCAGAGGAATCACTGAATCTGTTCCAGAAAATTTTGAAGGCTATTACTGATTTCTTCGCTATGATCAAAAGCTGGTTTACTAAAAAATAACAAATAACAATTACCCCGAAGCTGTAACAGCTTCGGGGTAGATTTTTGTCTCTTTTTACCTTGTGCTGATTGACTAAAAAGACCACGTGTGATATATTAGAATACAGAGAAATATTACTCTTAAGGAGGAAAAATATGATTTATTCACCCGAAAACGAAAACCTTAAAACCACCACTGCCGACTGTACCGAATTTATTACGGAAGGCATCACAAACATCTGCAAAACCTACGGTCCCCGTCCCTGCGGAAGTGAAAGCGAAAAAAACGCCCAGGAACAAATGATGAAGGAGCTTGAAGGCTTTTGCGACAGCGTAAAGAGAGAAACCTTCAAGGTAAATCCCAAGGCTTTTATGTCCTTCGTTCCCCACGCAGGCGCCTGTCTTATGGGTTCAACTGCCATCAATCTTGCCGCCGCTTGCGGTAAAATTTCAAAGAAAAAAGTCCTCGGCTCTGCCGCTCTTATGGGCGGTGCTTTAGCAGGTATCGTCGGTGAGTTCCTTCTTTACAAAAAGATGTACGACCCTCTTTTCAAAGAAGAGACCTCCGGTAACGTCATCGCCGTAAGAAAGGCAAAGGGCGAAACCAAAAGAAGAATAATTATTTCAGGCCACAGTGACTCTGCGCCCGAATGGACCTATACATATAAGCTCGGCTCTCACGGTGTTTTAGCCGTAGCAGGCTATGCTGTGGCAGGCTTGGGCTATACCGCCGCCACCACAGCCGCCCTTTTAGCAGGCAAGAATGTGAAGAAAATGGCTCTCGGTCAGCTTGCCTTCCTTCCCGCCTATGCAGGTCTTTTCAAATTCGTAAACCACAACAACTATGTTGACGGTGCAAACGATGACCTTACAGGCTGTTATATTTCTTCAGCCGTTATGAAATACTTAAGCGACAACGATATCCGCTTCGAAAACACAGAGGTTGTTGCCATTCTCACAGGCGGTGAGGAATGCGGTCTCCGTGGCGCCAAGGCTTATTTCGAGGCTCATCCCGAGCTTAAAAATGACGGTGTGGAAACTGTATTCATCGGTCTTGACAATATCCGTGACGGCGACTTTATGATGATTTATGAGAAGGATATGACGGGCATGGTCAAAAACGATAAGGATGTATGTGCCCTTCTCAAAAACGCAGGTCTCAAACAGGGTGAGGATATTCCCGTGGGTGCCATTCCTCTCGGCTCAACGGACGCTGCCGCCGCATCACAGGCAGGCATCAAGGCCGCTTCTCTGGTTGCTATGGACCCTGCACCCGCACAGTACTATCACACCCGTCTCGACACGGCAGATATTCTTATTCCCGAAGTAATCGACAAGGTGCTTAACATTGTTCTTCAGGCAGTCTGTGACTTCGACGAAAACGGAGTATAAGAAGTTTTAAATAAAGGAGAAAATAAAAATGAAAAAAAGCGACGCCTTACAGGCAGTGAAATTTGCCCTCTTTTCCGCTTCGGCAGGAATAATTCAGGTTGTATCCTTTACACTGCTCAATGAGTACGTTCTGCCCAACATCAACATTCAGAACGAAAAAATTATGTCTCTGCTCAGTGCAGAGTACGGTGTATGCTATCTTATCGCACTCACTCTTTCCGTTTTATGGAACTTCACCTTTAACCGCCGTTATACCTTCAAATCAGCCGCTAACATTCCCGTGGCTATGGCGAAGGTTTTCGGCTTTTACCTGGTCTTTACTCCCCTTTCCACCTGGCTGGGAAATACGGCGACAGGTAACGGTATAAACGAATACATCGTGCTTGCCGTCACTATGCTGTCAAACATGATTTTAGAATATCTCTTCTGCAAATTCGTGGTTTACCGCAATCAGGAAAATACAAGATAATAGAAAGAAACAGAGGACGGTTGGCTCAACACCAATCGTCCTCATTTTTTATACCACATTCTGTTCTATTATTCTACCCTCGTGAAAGCTTCTCGCATTTTCGAGGGTTGTTATGCTAATTGCTTCAAGAGCCTCACCGGTGAGAAAGCCCTGATGGGAGGTCACGATAACATTCGGGAATGATAATAGTCTTGCCGTGACGCTTGTTTCAAGAATATCATCCTCTCTGTTTTCGAAGACATTCTCCCCTTCTTCCTCATAAACATCAAGGCCTACGCCCGAAAATTTATGCATACGTATGCCCTTGATAAGGTCTTCGGTGCTGATAAGTGCGCCTCTTGATGTATTGACAAGAATAACTCCGTCCTTCATTTTTTCAATGGCTTCAAGGTCAATAATATGATAAGTGTCATTCACCAAAGGACAGTGAAGTGAGATAAGGTCACTTTGTCTGAAAAGCTCATCAAGGCTCACATATTCGGCAAAATCAAGGCCCCGTGATTTACCCTTGTCATAGCAGATTACCTTCATACCGATTCCGTGACATATTTCAGCCATAGCCGAGCCTATTTTACCTACACCGATTATACCGGCTGTCTTGCCGCGGAAATTCATTCCCGTAAGTCCTACAAGACTGAAATTATTTTCTCTGACCTTGATGTAAGCCTTATGAATATGTCTGTTAACGGCAAAAGCCAATGCGAGAGCGTGTTCCGCTACAGCCTCGGGTGAATAGGCAGGCACGTGCATTACGGTTATACCCTTTTCCTTCGCGGCGGCAAGATCAACATTATTGTAGCCTGCACAGCGAAGAAGTATGAGCTTCACTCCGTTTTTCGAAAGCTTTTCAATAATATTACTGTTTACCTCCGAAGCTACAAACACACAAACCGCATCATAGCCCTTACTTAAATTCACCGTATGCTTTGAAATATCAGTTTTAAGAAAGTCAATGGTTATGCCGTCATATTTGCCGAGTATCTTTTCAAAAGATTCCCTGTCATAGGGCTTTGTATCGTAAAAAAGAATTTTCATTAAATCTCCCGCCTTTCAGTTAATATTTTTAACCGATTTTTTATTTCTTATACTTTTCCGCCTGCAGATTAAACATATAAGCATAAGTTCCGCCTTTTTTCATAAGCTCATCGTGACTTCCGCTTTCGATAATTTTACCTTTTTCCATAACATAAATCCTGTCGGCACCCACAGTGGTGGAAAGCCGGTGAGAGATGAAAATAACGGTTTTGTTCTTTGCCGCTTCAATCATAGCCTGATTAAGATTATACTCGGCTATTGGGTCAAGATTTGCCGAAGGCTCGTCTAAAATGACATAGGGACAGTTTTTATAAAAGGCACGGGCAATTGCCACCTTCTGCGATTCACCGCCCGAAAGCATTTTGCCGTCACTTTCAAACTCACGGAGAAGCTCCGTGTCAGTTCCTTTTTCGAGCTTTTTGTCGAAGCCGCTGTGTTTCAGTGCTTCCTCAACTCTTCCGCTGTCAAAGCTGTCGCTTAAGGCAACATTTTCACCTGTCTTACAGGCAAAAAGCTGAAAGTCCTGAAAAACCGCCGCAAAACGGTCACGGTGGGAGGAGACCGTCACATCTCTTATATCTTCCCCGTCAATGAGAATCTGTCCGCCGCTTACATCGTAAAGGCGCAGAAGGAGATTTGTAAGAGTAGTCTTGCCTGCTCCGTTATAGCCGACGAGAGCAATTTTTTCGTAGGGTCTGATGGTGAGATTAATATTTTCCAAAGTAGGCTCACCGTTGCCCGGATAGGTAAAGGATAAGTCCTTAATCACTATTTCCTTCGGCTCTTCACAGGGAGCAGTTTTTTCTCCGTCCTTGATTTTCGGCTCATACTTTAAAAATTCGCGGTACTTTTCAATCATCTTTCCTCTTTCGGAAAAGACCGCAACAGCCCACACCGTAAGGAAGTTGACGGACACGGCGATAGAATAGGCACCGTTGAAGGCGGCAACAAAATCACCCGCCGAAAGAGTTTCCGTAACGAGTACGCAGTAGCCGAGATAAAGGGGCAGAACAAACATAAAGCCGAGAATCTGTATACCTGCATCCTGTACGAAGGAGACAAGTGAAATCTTTTTCCAGTATTTTTTCTGATTATCGATAACATCATCTGCCGCATCGTTATAGCGGTCAATAAGTATGGGGTGAATGTTATTCATTCTCACTTCCTTGGCATAATCCTGAAGGTAGAAAATACGCTGAAAATAGTCGCTTCTGCGGTGGTATTCCGTGTTATCTCTGCGCCTTGCCATCTGCAAATCTCCCCTCTTTTTACTCAGAGGAAGGAAAATACCTATAAAGGCAAGAATTATCACTAAACAAATGGGGTCAATGGTAATAAGAACACCTGCTATTGCAACAAAAGAAATAAGGTTACCCACATAATTTCTCACAAGTCCCAGAAGGTTTGCAATATTATCCGAAGATGACTCAATGGTAAGAATAAAACTGTTATAAAATTCCGGGTCGTCGTAATTGGAAAGGTCTACGGATTTAGCCTTTTCATAAAGGGTTTTGTTAAGTCCGTAGTAAACCCTTTCTCTTGCCATATTCCAGTAAAACTCCTGAAATAGCCAGGTGAAGATTTTGCTTCCCACCAAAACGACGGCAATAAGACCGACGGCAGTGAAAATTCTTTCGAGCCTCTCACCTTGGGTGACAACATCGATGATATATTTAAGACCTACCACGCTGATAAGTCTTGTTGGTAAAGTGGTGAGAATACCGATTAAAAAGTCACCTATAACAAGCACGGGTGAAATTTTAAAAAGAAGTCTTACGAAAAAGAAGATATTCGAGAAGGTGGAGTGGGCAGTTTCTTTGTTTTTCTTATCAGTCATTTTCATCCGCCTCCTTTTCCCGTGAATAGCTGGAAGCCTGAAGGGTGAACATCTCTTTATATTTGCCCTCCTGCTTCATAAGCTCTTCGTGAGTGCCCTGCTGAAGTATTTTACCCTCACCGATAACGATAATTCTGTCGGAGAGAACTGCCGAGGAAAGTCGGTGGGAAATATAAAGAACAGCCTTGTTTTCAGTAGCCTTTATAAGCTCCTCATACATCTTATATTCGGCTATGGGGTCTAAAGCAGAGGAAGGCTCATCCAATACAGCGAACTGAAAATCCTTTGCGAAAAGCCTTGCGGCAGAAACCTTCTGATTTTCACCGCCCGAAAGACCTATACCGTCTTTATGGAATTCTTTGGTAATGACCGTGTCACCGCCTTCGGGAAGTCCGGAAATCTTTTCCCATATTCCGCTTTGCATGAGAGCAGTTTTTGCCTTCTCCTTTTCCTTATCGTCACATTCGTGGCCGATAACGTTTTCGAAAACAGAAAGGGCGAAGTTTTTATAGTCCTGAAAAACTGCACCGAAGCTGTTACGGTAAGCACCGAGATTATACTCCTTTACGTTAACTCCGTTATATAAAATCTCGCCTTCTACAGGGTCATAAAAGCGAAGAAGAAGCTTTACGAGAGTAGATTTGCCTGCACCGTTTACACCTACCAGGGCAAGAGTTTCACCCTTGTTGATTTTAAAGGAAACATTTTCAAGAGAGTTTTTCTTTGCCGAAGGATAACGGAAGGTAACGTTTTTAAACTCTATGCTTTCAAATTCAGCGGGCTCCTTTGCGCCCGATTTTATTTTAGGTTCATAGTCAAAAAACTCACGGAGATTCTGGAAGTAAAGTGCCATCTGCACCAAAGAATCGAAATTTCTTGCCACGGCAAGGGTGCCTTCCTTGACGGAGTTGATTGCCGCCAGAACAACGGAAAAGCCCGAAACGGTAAGGGATGAGCCAAAAACGAACTGATAAGCCGCATAGGCATAAGTGCCGATAATGGGTATAAATTCGCTGAAAAGTGAGCTTACGGTGGAATAGATAAAAAGCTTCACGCCGTAGCTTTTAAGTATCATAACATTGGCATCTATTGCCGCCTTAAAGCGATACATAAGCACGGCAAAGATATTTGATGTTCTCATATCCTTCGAGAAATCCTTAAGAAAAACCGTTCTCTGTATGTATGCCTTTATTCGGTTATTCTTTGTCATTTCAAGGTCACGCTTATAAACAAGCTTGCTTTTTGCCGTCTCGATGACAAAGACCAGCACCACGGGAAAAAGGAAAAGCAGATAAACAGGGTCTATGGCAGTAACGGTACCGATTACCATGGCGAGTGTTACTATACTGCTTAATATGTATGACACGCTCGCACATACCAAATCGAAATAGCTCCAGGCAAGAACATTGGTTGCCCTTTGATATTTATCGTAAAATTCGGGGTTTTCATAACAGTCCACATCAAGGGTGAGTGCCTTTTCAAAAATCCTGTTATTCAGCTTTTTAAGTACATTTTTTGTTGAAGCGTGAAGAATATAGTTTGCCCACCAGCTTGTGCCGTTAAGCAAAAGAGAAACGCCTAAAAAAGCCACAAGCGTAAGAGCATATTCTTTAAAGCTTCCTCCGCCGTCGAGGATACCCAAAAGCACCTTTAGGAAGAGAATATTCTGCAGAAACTGACCGAAAAGAGTGGATGTAAGGCTTTGAAGCATATAGCCGAGCATAAGCCTTTTATCGCATTTCCACACGGTTTTAAGAGCATAGACGATGTTTTTGAACACAGGTACGCCCTTTGTTTCCTCCAAGGGAATTCGCCTCATTTTATCACCTCATTAATTTGAAGTTACTTTCAAACAAAAAAAGCCTTCGAACCGCTGTCCGAAGGCTGTAAAATCATAAATCACGACTGAAAGTATAAGTTGTCGCAATCACCCTTTGTAAGAAACGGACAGAAAAGTATTTTGTTTATTCCATTCACAGTAACGGTATGAGTTTGTCATTTGTCTTTCTGCCTTTCTTAACATATTTTTGAGTGCAACGCTTGTTTGAGTACAACCGCTTTTTTATGATAACATATTTTTATGTTTTGTCAATATTAATAAATAATTTTTAATTGATGAAAGAGCTTTTCTTTTACCCGAAATCACACCCGTCTTTTTACTTTTACTTGAGCCTGATTCTCATACAAATTCTCTCCAGACACAGCACCATAAAGACAATCTGCACCGCACCCATAATTGCCGCCTGACCGAGCCTTGTTACTGCAGTGGCGGTGAAGGGAGCGCCGTAAAGAGAGGAAATCCAGTAGCTGTTCATAAGCACCGTACAAAGAAGCTGGGAAAGAACAACGGAAAGAATGATGCGCACATTACTCGTTTTCTTGCCTAAAAAGATGCCGTAAATAAGACCGCTTACCACTGCCGTAAGAGTGAAGCCGGGAAAGTAGGCCCCCGTGGTAGGAAAGGCCACGGCGCCGATAAAGTCACCCAGACCGTAAACTATTACACCGCCCGGAATACCAAACCTTCGCGCCGCAATAACCACAGGTATAAAAGAAAAGGATATGCGCAAGCTTTCACTTAAGGGAATGACCAATATTCTTGCGATTACAACCTGCATGGCAGTTAAAAGGGCAAGACAAACAAGGGTAAAGATTTTTTCTTCATTTTTTCTTTTTGACATAAAAAACACTTCCTTTGTTTTTGCCCCGCAAATGAATAAACAAAGAAAGTATATCTTGATTTTCACAGCGGGATGCGGCTTAAATATCGCAGATAAATCCTTTCGTCCCTGAAGCAACTCCCCGTCTTCAGGGCACTGAACGCATTTAAGCCTACTCTGTTTGTTATTATAAAAACTATATCACCATTAAGAAGCATTGTCAAGAAAAGAGGATGAAAAACTTATATAAGGGTTCTGCTGTTTCCGTAATGGAAAATCTGTTCATCCTTATTACATTATAATATATAAAAGGAACTGCACTTTCGCCGACGCCCGATAATGCAGTTCCTTTTTTTATTCCCCTTCGGGTTCAGTTACCGTAAGAGTATACGTATCGGTGAAGATACTTCCGTCAATGGTGGTGACTGTTACGGTAATTTCAGCCGTACCTGCCTGTAAGCCCTGAACGGTTCCGTCTGTTGTGCCGTCCTGGCTGTATATGATTTTTGCAGTTTCTTCCTGTGAAGAGGTAATCACAATGCTTTCTATATTGTTGGCATCAGCAGGAAGCACCGTGTAATTCACAAGAGTATATCCGCCCTGTTCCACACTTGCACTTTCTTTTTCAAACTGAACACCTGTCACAGGCTCTTTGACAGTTACGGTGAAGGTGTGGCTCACACCGGAAATACTGCCCTTTACGGTAATATTTGCCGTGCCGGGTCTCTTTGCCGTTACAATACCGTCTTCACTTACTGTGGCAATATCCTCATCGTCACAGGAGAAGATAAGAACTTCATCGTGGTCAGAAGGCTCGGCTGCAATACGGCAGGGAGCCTCGGAACCCCTGTTTATTACAAGGGGTAAGGATGCAAAGGATTCGATTTCCTTATAAACCTTGACCTTGCATACAGTTGTGTAACCGCCTTCAAGAGATGTTACGGTAATATTTGCCTCACCTGCTTTATGAGCTGTGATGATACCGTTTTTATCAACGGAAGCAATTTCACTGTTATCGCTTTCGAAGGTAACATCCTTTACCGTTGCATCTGCAGGGCGGTAAACTACCATAAGCTGTTTCGTTTCGCCTTTTCTCAAAGCAACGGAATTTTCCTGAAGGAAAATGGTTTCAAGAGGAGTTTTGACTGTAACCGTGCATTCGGCATAAGCTTCGGGGTTATCAATTGCGGTTGCTCTGATTACGGCTGTGCCCGATTTCTGTGTTGCCGTGACGTTACCCTTGCTGTCAACGGCGGCAACAGTTTCGTCTGTAGTGGTCCAGATAACCTTTTTCTCGTCTGCATTTTCGGGCAGAACAGAGAAGGTGAGCTTTTCCGTGGCTCCTCTGTCAAGAAGAAGAACATCCTTATTAAGAGCCACAGAGTCAATGCCTGTTCTTATTTCAACAAAGCATACTGCCTTGAAGCCGCCGTCCTCTGTTTCGGCAGTTACAAGAACGAAGCCTTTTTCGTGAGCGGTAAGAACACCGTCAGCATCGATTGAAGCCACTCTTGTGTCGCTTACTTTCCAAATAATGTTTTTATTGTCTGCATCTGCAGGGATGACCTCTGCTTGGAGCTTGAGAGTTCTGCCCACATAGGCAACTGCATCCTCCGGAAGTGAGACACCCTCCACATGCTTTCTGACTGTTACTTCGCAAACAGCTGTAATGCCTGTATCTTCGGCGGTTACGGTAACGGTAGCAGTACCCTTGCCGACAGCTTTGACATTACCGTCATTATCCACGGTGATAATATCATCATCGGAAGAATTAAAGGTTACATTCTTATTTGTGGTATCTTCGGGAAGAACGGTAGCACCGAGAGTGAATTCTTCACCGATGTAAAGTTCATATTCGCTGTCAGTAAGCTCAATCTTTTCGCTGTTGACATAAACCGTAACTGTACATTCTGCAAATACCTCTTGAACCTCACTCTGTACTCTGATAACTGCCGTACCTGGCTTAAGAGCGGTGATTACACCGTTTTCATCAACTGTGGCAACCTCTTCGGCAGAGGAAGTATATGTAAGCTTACTTTCTGTTACATTATCGGGAGAAAGAACAGCATTGAGCTGATAGGTCTTTGTCTTCTCTACGGAAACTTCCGTTTCCATATCAATTCCCGCAGGAAGAACTATAACCTTGAAGCTGCTCTGCTTTTCTACCTTACCGCAGGCCGATGTGAGAGTTACCGTGGCGGTACCTGTACCTGTGGTTGTTACCGTGCCGTCCTCAACGGTGATAATATTTTTATCGGAAGATGTATAGGTAACAGTCTTATCGAAGGCATTTTCGGGAAGAACTGTAGGCTCAAGGGTATATGTGTCACCGAGCTTGAGAACAATTGTATCTTCGGGAATTTCAATTGATGTTACCTGCTGTTTTACTGTGAAGGTATATTCACTTTCAGCACTGCCGCAAGCGGAAACAGCAGTAATTACTACCGTAGCCGTACCTGTTTCACCTGCAGAAATAGCAGTAACTCTGCCTTCGCTGTCAACGGTAGCAATGTTTTCATCGGAGGAAGTAAATGTAACTGTCTTGTCTGTTGTGTCTTCGGGGAGAACAGCCGCTGAAAGAACGGTGCTGTCACCTACCCAAAGCATATCAGTATCAGCTGTAAGCTCAAGCTTTTCTGCGTGTTTTACAACGGTAACCTTAACAGTTGCAGTGACCCTGCCTGTATCTGTTGCTGTGGCGGTGATAAGAGTTTCACCGACCTTGATACCCGTAACAACACCGTCCGTAACTGTGGCTACGGAAGACTCCGAGGATTCCCAATCAAGAGTTTTGTCATTTGTATTTTCGGGAAGAACTACTGCCTGAAGAGCAATGTTCTTACCTGCGCCCACAACATACTCGCTTTCAGGGAAGGTAATTTCTTCTGCAAGCTGTTTTACGTTGAATACACATTCGGCTGTGCATCCTTCGTCCTCGGTTGTTACGGTTACTGTTGCCGTACCTCTGCCCGTTGCCGTAACCGTACCGTCTTCACTGACAGTTACAACATTTTCATCGGAGGAAGTGAAGTTTACATTTTTATTGTGAGCATCGCTGGGTAATACCGTGGGAACAAGAGTGTTTGTTTCGCCCTTATTGAGAGTTACCTCGGTTTTGTCAAGACTTACGCCTTCAACCTTTTTGACAATACGGATTTCGATTTCCTTTGTCACTTCGGGATTGTCAACACTTATAATTTTTACACGTCCGTTACCCTTTGCAAGGCCTGTAATTACACCATCCTCGCAGGTGAAACAGTTTTCACCCGAAAGAATTGTCCATTCAAGCTCGGGGAAGGATGCGTTTTCGGGAAGAACAGCTGTGTCTACTCTGTACTCCTGACCTACCTTGACATAATGGATGTCCGTTTCCGTTGTAATCTCTTCGACGGGGATAAAGCAGGAAATCTTACAACTGTCTGTAAATCCGCCGTCAACAGTGGTAACCGTGATTGTTACCTCACCAGCACCCACAGCGGTCACAACGCCCTTTTCATCAACCTTTGCGATGGTTTCGTCGGAGGATGTGAAGATAACATCCTTATTGATATATTCCTCTATAAAGTCGGGATATACTGTAGGTGTGAGAGTGATTGTCTCGTCTCTGTAAAGGGACGGAACTTCCTTGATATCAAGCTCTACACCCGTAACAGGCTCATTGACCGTAACAAGACAGCTTGCTTTGAATTCTGTTCCGGCCTTGTCATCCACGACGGTGGCATAAACCGTTGTTTTGCCGATAGCCTTACCTGTCACAAATCCGTATTCGTTAACCTCGGCTATTTCCTCATTTTCATGTGACCATGAAATTTGCTTGATATATGCGTTTTCCGGCTCAACGGTTGCATTGAGTCTGATGCTCTGTCCTCTGTTAACGGTAACCTCTTGCTCTTCAAGAGTAATACCCGAAACATTCTGTAATACTGTTACAACACAGTTTGCTGTCTTATTGCCGTCTGCAGTGGTAGCGGTAATAAGTACCACACCCGATTTCACGGCAGTTACAAGACCGCCCGAAGAAACGGTGGCAACGGATGGATCGGAGGAAGACCAGGAAACAGCCTTATTCGTCGCATTAGAGGGGAATATGGTGGTATTAAGCTGTAATGTCTGACCAACCATATATCTGTCAACATAAAGAGTTTCAGCCGTTGTGCTGATTTTAATGCCTGTCACTCTTTCCACAACCGTCACCTTACAGGTGGCAGTTTTGTTGTTTTCTTTGGAGCGTACTGTAATCGTTGCCGTACCGGGAGCCTTTGCCGTGATAAGACCGGCAGCGGAAACGGTAGCGATGCTTGTATTTGAAGAAGTGAAGGTATAGCCCTTTTCCGTTGCGTTGGCGGGACTTACTGTGACCTTAAGAGAGGCTGTGCCCTTCGTTTCAAGAGATACTGTCTTTTTGTCCAAGGATATGCCTGTCACGTGCTGTCTGACAGTAACGGTACAGGAAGCGGTTTTTCCGTTTGCGCTCTTTACGGTAATTACCGTCGTACCCACACTCTTCGGTGTTACGGTACCGCCGTTAACCGTGGCAACGGCTGTGTTTGAGCTCGACCAGGTAAAGGACTGATTGTTTGCATTTTTCGGAAGAACATTAGCCGTAAGCTTAATGCTTTCACCCATATAAACAAAGGCAGTTGTGCTGCTGATATACATTGAATTTACGGGCTGCTTAACCGTTACCTTACATTTTACGGTTTTGCCTCTTTCACTTTTAGCGGTAATGGTTGCCGTGCCTCTGCCCTTAGCAGTGATAACACCCTTGGCGTTTACGGTGGCTACATTCTTATTGCTTGTAGTATAGGAAATTCCCTCTGTGGCGTTTGAAGGCTTTCTGTTCACCTTAAGAGTAAAGGTTGCACCCGTATTAAGAGTTACCTTTTTCTTATTGAGAGTGAAGCTTTTAAGCTTTCTCTTTACGGAAACCTTACAGGTAGCTGTAAGTCCGCCGTCGTCGGTGGTAACGGTTATATTCGTGGTACCCGTTTTCTTCGGTGTAATGACGCCATTCTTAACGGTAGCCACACTCTTTTTGCTTGATTTCCATGTTACTTCGGAATTGCTCGGCTTTTTTGGGTTGAGAACTGCATTCAGTTCACCCTTTTCGTCAAGATAAACCGTAAGGGTTTTCGGTAAAGCTACACTCTTGACCCTCTTAACTACAGTAACCTTGCAGGTTGCCTTTAAGCCTCCGTCAACTGTGGTTACGGTAATCGTTGCCGTACCTGTGGAAACGGGCTTAAGAACGCCCTTTGAGGTAACCTTTACGACCTTTTTGTTGCTTGAAGTCCACTTCAATGCCTTATTACTTGCATTTGAGGGTTTGATGGTGGCTTTGAGAGTAAGCTTTTCGTCTATGTCAATAATAGCCTTGGTCTTATTAAGCTTTACACTTTTGACGGGCTGATTGACAAAGACTGTACATTCTGCCGTTTTTCCGCCGTCAACGGAAGTACAGGTTATAACGGCATAACCGGGAGCCTTGGCAGTAAGCTTTCCGTTTTTGTTAACGGTAACCACATCATTGTCGCTTGACTTCCATGTAACGTCCTTATTTGAAGCGCTTTTCGGGCTTACGGTGGGAGTGATGATGGTAGTCTTGCCCACAGCGATTGTAATTGAGGTTTTATTGAGCTTTACACTCTTTACGGGCTTTTCAACGTTTACCTTGATGGTTGCGCTGTAAAGGCTGTTTGCTGTGGTTACGGTTATTTTTGCCGTACCCTTTTTAATACCTGTTACCACACCCTCGGGTGATACCTTTGCTATCTTTTCGTCGGAAGAAGAGAAGATAACATTTTTATTTGATGCGGTTTCGGGAAGCACGGTTGGGTTAAGCTTTCTCGGTGTACCGATTTTAACGGTAACCTTTTTGGCGTTGAATTTGATACCTGTGGGCGGCTGTGTTACAGTTACCTTTACCGTTTCCTTTGCATAGCCGTCTGCAGAGGTACAGGTGATTGTTGCCGTACCTGCGGCAACAGCACTGACCACACCCTTTGAATCAACGGTGACTATTTTTTTATTGCTCGATGACCATTTAACATTCTTATTTGTGGCACTGATCGGTCTTATCTGAGGAGTTAAGGTCTTTTTCTTGCCTGCATCAAGAGTGATGCTCGAATATTCAAAGCTTACGGAAGTTACAGGCTGAATAACCTCAACGTTGATGGTGTCCGTGTATCTTCCGTCATTGGTGGTTACGGTTACCGTAGTACTTCCCACTCTCTTACCTTCAATCTGTCCTGTGGGACTTACTTCGATAATCGGGAATGACTGGGAAGGTGTTGACCAGGTTACATTCTGGTCTGTTGCATTGGCAGGAGAAATAGTGGCGGTAAGGCTTCTCTTTTCGCCCTTGGGAACAGTTACTGTTTCAGCATTGATTTTAACACCTGTGACGGGAATGACAACATTCACCTTGCAGGATGCGCTGTAAAGACCGTTCGGAGCGGTGACTGTGATCGTGGCAGTACCTGCCTTGATGCCCTTTACCACACCGTTTGTATCAACAGTGGCAACTGATGTGTTTGAACTTCTCCAGGTATATTTCGTATCTGCAGGATTTTCGGATACGAGGGAAAGCACCTCTGAAGTGCCTATGGCTATTTTGGTTGAGGAACTGTAAAATGAAATGGGGCCGAGAACCTTTACGGTGCAGTAGTCGGTAAAACCGCCGTCATTGGTGGTTACGGTGATTTTGGCAGTACCGGGCTTTTTGGCAATTACGGTACCGTCAATAACATCGGCAACTTCTTTAGGCTTTGATTCCCATCTGACAGACTTATCGCTTGCATTATCGGGGTATACGACCTCAAAAAGATCCACATTTGAATTGATACCGGTGTAAACGGTCTGACCGCTCATATTTTCTCCGAGTTCAACACGTTCCACATCGATTTTGTCGTCTACAAAGACAGTAAATTCGGCGGTAAGTAAATCTCCGTCACTTGTGGTATAAGTTGCTTTGATAACGGAGCTACCCTCTCCTCTTGCCGTAAGAAGACCGTTCTGATCAACACCGATAACACCGGGATTTGAAGACGACCATACAATGGCTCTGTTTGTTACGGTTTCCGAATTGAAACGGATTCTGAGAGAATGCTGCTTACCCTTGTAAAGATGTGTGGTGGGCTGATTTATAATTTCAATACTTGTGGCATCCTCATTAACTGTGACCTTACAGGTTGCTTTTTTGCCACCGCTCTTTGTGGTACATATGATTGTTGCCGTACCGCCTGCTACTGCGGTAACCTTACCGTTTTCGTCAACAGTGGCAACCTTTTCGTCGGAAGAAGTCCAGATAACACCCTTGTTTGTGGCTGTATCGGGTTTAACGGTAGCTTTGAGAGTATAGTTGTCGAGAATGCTGTCACCCGCCCTGAGAACAAGCGCATTGGTGGAAAGCTCCACACTTTCGGGCGGTACTTCAACGCTCACTCGGCAATAAGCAGTATAACCGCCGTCATTGGTGGTTACGCTGATTGTGGTAAAGCCTTCCTTTTTACCGGTGACAAGACCTTTATCGGAAACTGTGGCAACATCCGTATCGGAGGAAATCCAGGTAACCTTTTTGTCGGAAGCGTTTTCGGGATTAAAGGTGGGTGCGAGGAGAATTGCATCATTAAGCCAGCACACTTCATTTTCGGGAAGGGATATGCCCTTGACAGGCTGTGTTACGTTTACGGTACATTCAGCCTTGAGATTACTTCCGTCGGCGGTGGTAGCAGTGATTTTTGCAGTACCGGGGCCTACAGCCTTAACGATACCGAGCGCATCAACGGTGGCGACGGATTTATTTGAAGAAGTCCAGTTGACGGCATCCTCATAGGGCTGATTATTACTCAAAACGCACGTTGCGGTCAGGTCAATATTTTTATCGCCGACCTTCATTGAAAGAGAGGTTTTATCGAGAATAATACTTTTTGTCTTTCCGTCAGAAACAACTACAAAGGTTTTGGCTGTGATGTTACTGCCATCCTTGGTTTTTGCTGTAATATAGCAAGTACCGGGCTGTTTGTCCACACCCGGCTTCGCAACACCGAGAGCATCCACGGTACACACACCTTCAGCATTCGAAGACCAATCAAGAGACTTATTTCCCGCATTGTCAGGCTTTACGGTGTAATTGATGACATAGCCTGTTGAGGTTGTGCTGATAACGACAAAAGGAGGAAGAGAGAGAGTTTTGACCAAAGGCTTGACCGTTACGGTAAAGGAACCTGATTTGTTCGTGCCGTCGGTTGTAATATAGGTTACGGTAGCCGTGCCTTCGCTTACGGCTTCGATATTTGCATAAGCCTTACTGTTTTCCTCATCAACGCCCGAGGAAATAATCTTTACCACGCTTTCTTTAGAGGAAGACCACCTGAGCTCCTTTGTGGTTGCGGTGGTGGGAAGAACTCTGACACGCAGGGTCTTTTCTTCCTTTTCAAGAATGCTTACATTCGCACTCATATCCGCCTCAAGAGTGTCAACCTCTCTGAAGCGTATAATTTCAACGGAACGGGTGTAGGTCACCACCATACCGAGGTACGAGGCTACAACGGTAATATCAACCTCACCGGGAGCTATACCCTTTACGGTACCGTTACTGTCAACTGTTGCAATTGATGTGTCTGACGAAGACCAGTTGTATGTAACTCCGCTTTCTATGACACTTCCGTTATAGGTGGCTACAGGTACAAGTGTGCCTTCGGATTTTTCAAAGACCGTAATTTTCGGAACGGTTACCTTGAAGCCCTCCTCTGCCGCCACGGCAGAAACAGCGAAGTCAAAAAGCTCCGCCAGGGGTGAATAAGGCACCGATGAAAAAATCATCACCGCACACATCAGGAATGCCAATACTCTCTTCGCCATAATCAATTACCTCAATTCTTCAATATAGTCTCTTTTATACTCAAAATTTAATATTATTTAATATTTATATATAATACTATAAATGGCACTTAAACCCATTATAATTAATGTCATTATAGATTAAACCTCTCCCCTTGTCAACACAGCAGGAAGATTGTATTGAAAAAGTTTACAATTTGTGCTAAAATACTTAATGATTTAAACAAAAGGAGATTCGGAAATGAAGAAATTTATATCATGGAACGTAAACGGCATCCGTGCCTGTGTTAAAAAGGGCTTTCTCGATTCTTTCAAGGAGCTTGATGCAGATATTTTCTGTCTGCAGGAAACGAAATTACAGCAGGGACAGATTGACCTTGACCTTGAGGGCTATCATCAGTACTGGAACTATGCCGAAAAGAAGGGCTATTCGGGTACAGCAGTTTTCACAAAGGAAGAGCCGATTTCCGTTTTTTACGGAATGGACAAAGCCGAGCATGACACCGAGGGCAGACTCATCACCCTCGAGTTTCCCGACTTTTACTTCGTGTGCTGTTATACACCCAATGCACAGGACGGTCTCAAAAGACTTGACTACCGTATGAAATGGGAGGACGATTTAAGAGAATATCTTGTCTCTCTCAAAAAGGACAAGACTGTTATTTACACCGGCGACCTTAATGTGGCACACAATGAGATAGACCTTAAGAATCCGAAAACAAACCGAGGAAACGCAGGCTTTTCCGACGAAGAAAGAGAAAAATTTTCACATCTTTTAGAAAGCGGATTTACCGATTCCTTCCGCTACCTTTATCCCGATTTGGAGGGTGCCTACTCCTGGTGGAGCTACCGTTTCAAGGCAAGAGAAAAGAATGCAGGATGGAGAATTGACTACTTCATTGTTTCCGAAGAAGCCAAGGATAAAATCAAAGAAGCAAAAATACACAGCGAAATTTTAGGTTCCGATCACTGCCCTGTTGAACTGATAATCGACCTGTAAGCCCTTTGAAATAAGAACCCCACACGCTACCTTGTTGTAATATACAATAAAGGATTCTCATTTTTTGAGAGTCCTTTCTCTGTTTATCGGGTGTACAAATTCACTACCCCGTGATAAACTAAAGTTGCCACAAAAAAATCAAAGGAGTGATTTTATGAAGCTCAGCCTCGGTGCTTTCATAGCACATTTGCGAAAAGAAAAAGGTCTTACTCAAAGGGAGTTTGCCGAAATGCTTTCCGTTTCCGATAAGACCGTGAGCCATTGGGAATGTGATAAAACTTCACCTGATATTTCTCTTTTGCCCATTATGGCAGATATATTTGAAATCACTGTCGATGAACTGTTAAAGGGCGAAAGAAAAGTGAGCATGGCTGAAGAAAAACCACAGAAGGAAAACAAAAACAACGGTATTCTTTACGCTCTTGACATAGCCTTCAATAAGTTCAGGACAAAGAATTACATCAGCATCGCTCTTACGGTAATTGCCGCTCTTTGCGGATTTATCGTCTCTTATTTCAAAACTATATATGCAGGTTATCTTGTCTTTCTTACGGCTCTGATTGTTCCTCTGCTGCTGACGGCACTTTTCAGGGGAAGCTTTTCGTCGCATCTCGTATCGCCCTATGCGGATAAAGACCTTTTAAAAAGCTACGGTCAGAAAGCCAACCGAATAACCCTTCTTAATCTCTACTTTTCCTTTATATGCTTTATCCTCTATTCCTCGAGGGTTATTCTTTTTCACACTGCATCCCTTGAACTTGTTTTTCTTCTTATTCTTGCCACGGCAGCTCTTGTTTTTCTTTGCGAAAGCGCCTTAAGAAAAAGAGAGCTTGTCAGTAGGTCCGACAAGCCCGTACAGATTAAAAAGAAAGCTCTGTTTAAAACAATATGCTGTTTTCTCTGTGCTGTTCTCCTTTTTGCAGGATATGTTAGCCACATGTCAATAAACCGCGAAACAATAATATATAAAAGAGCACAGTATACCATCGTTCCCGAAGAAGAGTTTATCGCGCTTATGGAAAAAGACGTTTCCGCACCCGAAGAGCTGTACAGAGCACGGGATTGGGAAATAGAGTTTTCTCCCGACGACAAAGGAACGGAATACACCTTTTACACCGATTACGGCTTTGATAACACGGTCATTCAGCCTCTTGACCCGGACGGTGACGGAGCGGTAACCTTTATTTATAATAATCTTGAAATAGCCCGTTACAGTCACACCGACAAAGGCTTCAGAGTGTACACCCACGCACAGCTTTTAGAAGCAGAGAAGGAAGCCGAAAAGGAAATCTCTCATCTTGTGACTTTGCACTTCATTTATTATCCCGTAGCTGTTCTCGTTTCTGTGGGAATGTACTTCGTATTAAAGAAGATTTTTCTCGGAAAGAGCAAGAAGGAAAGCCTAATCCTGAAAATTTTCTGAAAAAAACGCAAAAAATTTCAAAAAAAGTATTGACAAAAGGTATACGCTTGTGTATAATAGCATACGTTGATTGAACGAATGCGTTAAATGCGCAGCGTTAGTCGGTGTTTTTAGCGATGAGGGTCCACCCGTTCCCATCCCGAACACGGTAGTTAAGCTCATCAGTGCTGACAATACTTGGCTGGAAGCGGCCCGGGAAGATAAGGCGATGCCGACACAACTTAACCACAGCAAAAGCTGTGGTTTTTTATTTTTGCATATTACAACAAGGTTCCCGAACGCAAAGCGTGAGGGATTCTTATTCTTTTGTATAAACTTTTTTTGAAAAAAATCGATATAAAAAGGACGGCCAACGGTCGCCCTACGGTTACATCCTGTTAATTCGGCGGTGCATCACTTTATTATTCCCGAAGTCTGCCCCGCGATTGCGCATTACGCATTGCGAATTCTTCCCATTCCTTCTCTTTAAAGCCCGTCAGCACGAAATCCCCGCCTACGAGAATCGGTCTTTTCACAAGCATGCCGTCAGTGGATAAAAGCTCAAGCATTTCCTTTTCACTCATAAGGGGCAATTTATCCTTAAGTGCCATTGATTTATATAAAAGTCCGCTTGTGTTGAAGAATTTCTTAAGCGGTAATCCACTGACAGCGTACCATTTTTCAAGCTCTTCAAAAGTTGGGTTATCCTCTTTAATATCTCTCATTTCATAGTCCACACCCTTTTCGTCAAGCCACTTTTTTGCCTTCTGACAGGTAGTGCATTTGGGGTAGCAGATAAATTTAAGCATAATATTTTTTTCTCCTTATTCAATCACTTCAACTAAAAAACTTACAGGTCGAAAACCGTCATTACAGGAAAGCATTGCCGACCTTTTGTTTTTCATCCAGCCCTCATAAAAATCCTCGGCACCGTGAGAAAGCGCCATTACGAAGGGAGACAAGGTTTCCCATGCACTGTCACAAAAGCCCTCGGGCTTTTGCCAACCCTCGCAGATAAACACCTGACCTTCCTCAATATCGCAGGCGTGTTCAATGGGGTTTTCATA
>JAZUNX010000084.1:0-8068 GCA_045604385.1 Acutalibacteraceae bacterium | reverse complement strand
GAACTGTCTGTCATCGTACATTTTAAATCTTGCACCCATGGAGTGGTCTTTAATCTTAAATGCATAAACGATAGCAGTTGAAGACTGGATTTCATTACGGAGATAATCGTCAAAGCCGTCCTTGTAAATACACTTACCGCTGACTGCACAGTTGAAGCAACCGAGACAGCCGCCCTTGAAGGGGTATTCGGCAATATTGATTACCTTGCTTTTCATCATAAGAGAATTACGGAAGCGCTCAATCATTGAAATAAGCTGTTTGTCACCGTCATCGAAGTCGGCAACGATAGCAATTTCACCAAGGTTAGTCTTTTCCTTGTTTTCGCCGAGAGTAACCTTGACAGGCTTTTTGGCTTTTTCTCTTTTGATGATGGGCTCATAATGGTCATTTTCAAAGCACCACATAATGTATTTGAAAAATGCCACAAGCTCTTTCTGTCCCTTGTCCGTAGTAAGATCGTCCATATCGGCGGAGAGACCCTTGACGAACTTCATTTCCATATCCTTACAGTTGTCTTCGATATAATTGTGTGCGGTAATATCATAAAAATGCTTGGATGTGGAAATCTGGGTTACAAACTTATCCTTCAAATCAACACCGTGTTCCTTCACAAGCTCGATAAAACGGTGAAGCTGACAGGGTGCGATAAAGGTGTAAACGGGATAGGAGAAGATTATAAGATCAGCCTGCTGAAGTTTTTCGGTGGCTTCGGAAAAGTCCTTTTCTAACTTTTTAATCTGCTGACCGGCATGAATAACATCAAAATCTACCCAAGGAAATTTGATTTTAAGATATTCTGTAGACTGAAGCGTTACGCTGTATTTGCCCTTGGGGCTCCCGTTAACAACTAAAACGTTCATTTTTTTACCTTCTTTTCTTTGGTATTATTTATCCTTGTTTTTCTTTTCTGCCTTTGCGGCGGCTTTCTCTGCCTTGAGAGCGGCTGTCTTTTCTGCCTTTTCATCTTCAAGACGCTTTGCTTCCTCAAGCTGTGCCTGAAGTGCTGCTTCTTCTGCAGCCTTTGCCTCGTCGTACTTGGCGGCAATTTCTTCGAAGTGAGTGGTGTTTTCCTTTTCCTTTACAATGCGGTCTGCATCAAGATAAGGTTTAGCGGCACGTGCAAAGAAGGCGTGCTTATCCATTTCAGCCTTAGAGGCCTTCTGGATGTCCTTCTTTTCGGTTTCAAGTGCTTTGATTTTTTCACCGATATCCTTAAGGGCATAGGAATCCTTTGCCTTTTTGGCTGCTGCTTTTGCTTCATAAAGTGCTTTGAGCTCGGCATTAATGTCATCTTCTCTGTCAAAAAGTTTGTCAAGCTCCTCATAACCGGGCTGAACAAAGCTTTCGGGAGTCTTGTAGTATTTATCCATAGCCTTGCGTGCGGAAAGCTTTTTCTTTGCAGTGTCAATTTTATACTTACGGTATTCTTTTTCCTCTGCAGTTGCCTTGGGTAATTCTCTTGCATCGGCAAGCTCTTTTAAGATGTCTTCCTTTTTAAGCTCATAAAGACCCATAAGACCTGACTGCCAGAATTTAAGACATTCTTCGTACTTTCTCTTTTCGATGCCCTTTTCGAACTTTTCGAGCTCTGCACAAACTGCACGGGAGATTTCGATTTCTTCGTTTTCTTCCTTGGCTGCTCTGTGCTCTTTTTTGCTCATAGACTTGTCGAGGATAAGAAGCTCTTTGCCTGCCTTTTCACGGGCAGCTCTGATAATATCAATAGCTTCGATAATGGTCTTGTTATTGGTTACACCGTTACCGTAGTCCTCGAACATAGCGCGGATTTTAAGAATACGTACGATGCTCTTCTGCTGTTTTTCGTGAAGATCATAGAAGAAGTAGGGAACAACATTAAGGAATGCGCCGACAGCAGCCATAAGGATGAGTGCATTCATAACCTTGGGAAGAAGACCGGGAACACCTGTATATATGTCAAGAATTTCAAGACCGCCTGTTCCGTAACCGTTACCCTCGAAGATGCCGTAGCTTTCGTAAACAAAGGGAAGAACAGATGAAGTAACCATAGTTACCATACCGCCAATGGTGGCAACGGTAGCAAACATACCGTCAACACGGACGCCTGTTTTATACTGATGGTAGTCACGGATATCAGCCTGAATAGCAGGAGAAAGAATCTGCTCAAAAGCACCGAAGAGGTAGTTTATGTAAATACATACGGTAAGCCAGATAAGGCTTTCTTTTCTTATGCCCATGGCAAG
The DNA here is from genome assembly GCA_045604385.1 of Acutalibacteraceae bacterium. Lineage (GTDB taxonomy): Bacteria > Bacillota > Clostridia > Oscillospirales > Acutalibacteraceae > UBA6857. Next base: position 5,845 of record JAZUNX010000084.1, on the reverse strand, counting down.
AATGCAGACAACATTCATAAGGTTTATGCCGACAAGAACCTTCTTTTTACCGTATTTTCTTACTGCTATAGGAGCCAGAAGCATACCCCACAGAGATGCGTTACCTGTGATGGTGTAAATGAGAGCAAGCTGGTCACCGTCACCGGCATGGCCGAAGGTTACTGACCATTCAAGGATGCTTGAATATGCACCTTCAAGGAAGCCGAGCCAGCCGGCGAGAGCGATAATCCAGAAGTATTTGTTTTTTGCAACTTCTTTGAAGGCATCAACAAAACGAACCTGAACAACACGGCTTCTTGCCTGAATGATTTTTTCACTGGTATTCGCAAAAATGAAAATAGTAAGAGCAATACCAAAGATTGCAAAGAACGGATATGTAAAGCGTAAAACAGAAATATCGTATACATTGTTGTTGGCAATACGTTTGGCAACAATAGGAGTAATGATGTTCATAATAGACGGTGCGAGAGAGTAAACAACAGCCTTTACTGCAAGCACATCTGTTCTTTCCTGTGTGTTAGGAGAAAGAACGTGGATAAGGTTTGTGTATGCATCATTAAAGAAGTTGAAGAAGAACTGAAGCAAAAGGTTGAAAATAAGCACCAGTACAAGTTTCGCAAAGTAGCCGCCTTCCATACCGAAAATCGGACTCGGGAACCATTTATAAAGTGATTCATAAGGGAACCATACATAGGCAAAGCTTATGATAGCCGTGGGAATACCCATAGAAAGAAGATAAGGTCTGTACTTACCTGCTCTGTTACGGGAATTATCGACCATATTTGCTCTTATTGCAGTAAGAGGAATATTGGCAAAGGTGGATATAAGATATAAAACATACATATCGGTAAGTGATATACCTACTGCACCGCTGACCAAAAGATTGGTGGTGCTTACGATAAGTCTGGATGCCATTGTGATAATAAAGTAGGCACCGATGCCGCCACCTGCATAGGCTACTATTTCCTTAAAGGGCATATAGCGACCGGGAAGCGGAATTTTCCAATAGGTTTTTACATCTGAAAGTAATGGTTTGATTTTTGAAAGCAAAATTAACTCCTCCTCTTTCTTTATACAGGCAGAATACTCCACCTTATTAACTTTTTAATTATAACACAATAACCTCCCCTTTTCCACAGTTTATAGACACATAAAGTTTTTTTGGCGATTTAAACAAAGAACGAAAGAAGTTTTAATGCAAAATGACAATCACAATTCGCAATTCACAATTCGCAATTCACAATTCGCAATTCACAATTCGCAATCGCGGGAAAGCTTTCAGAAAACAAGTTATTATATTCCGCCGCTTTTACCAAGATAATTTATTTAGATAGAAAGGCAAAGCAAGGCTACCGTCAAACAGGCAGCTTTTACCGCGCTGAAAAAAAGCAGACATACAAGACTTTGTGAGGCACTGTCTTCTTCACAAAGTCTTACACGCGACTGAGAATTGCGAATTTTTTTGCCGTCAGGCAAAAGAAAAAGAGACGGGACTAACCCATCTCATAAATCTTCAAATAAAATTATTTGCTTGCGTTGAGTTTGCTTACAAGAGCAGACTTCTTTCTTGCAGCGTTGTTTTTGTGAAGAAGACCCTTAGCAACAGCCTGGTCGATTTTCTTAACTGCGAGTTTAACTGCAACGTCCTTATCTTCAGCGTTTGCTTCGATAGCGGCATTAGCCTTTTTGAGAGCAGTTTTGAGTGCTGAGTTTGCTGACTTGTTACGAGCCTGCTTTGTTGCATTAACAAGAACACGCTTCTTTGCTGATTTAATGTTTGGCATAACATTACACCTCCTCTTAATTTACATCAATATGCATCGTATATCATATCATCTTTTAAAAGAAATTTCAAGATATTTTTGCAAATTTGGATATACTTTTTTCAAAGCGACAATAATAATACTACATTATTGTGAAAAAAGCAATAGTTTGGGAGAAAATAATATGAACTTTCGTACAGATCTTGCCCTCGAGAGGAAAGAATATATCGATAAACATAACCTTGACGGTATAATAAGCCACAAAAAGACCGTAGACGGCATTACTGTGGACACCATCACCGTTACAAATGAGCAGGGCGAAAAGACTTTAGGCAAACCCATCGGCACCTATATAACCGTGGAAACCGTTCCTTTTACCAAAAATTCCGACCTTTTCTCTCCTTCCCTTTATGTTCTGCGGGACGAGCTTAAAAGTCTTTTGCCCGAAGAAAAAGGCTGTGTTCTTGTGGCAGGTCTAGGTAACGAAAGCATAACTCCCGACGCTTTGGGTCCCAAATGTGTATCACTCCTTTTCGCCACAAGACATATCCCCGAAGATTTTGCAAAGGAGATAGGCTTGCGCAATCTTCGCAGTGTGGCAGGTATCGTGCCGGGAGTTCTCGGCAAAACGGGAATGGAAAGCTCGGAAATAATCAGCGGCATCGTGGAAAAAATCCATCCCTGTGCCGTGATTGTTATTGATGCCCTTGCCTCAAGAAGCACAGAAAGATTAGGCAGAACGGTGCAGCTATGCAATACCGGTATATCCCCAGGCTCGGGCGTGGGAAACCACAGACAGAAAATAAACGAGGATACCCTGGGTGTTCCCGTAATCGGCATAGGAGTTCCCACGGTGGTTGACGGGGCAACAATGGCCTTGGATATTTTGGAAAAAGCAGGTGTCGTAGGGGATTTGATAAACAAAACCACCCTGAAGGACACAATGATGGTAACACCAAAGGAGATTGATGCCCTCATCGAAAGAGCCTCACGGCTTATTGCCATGGCAATAAATACAGCACTGCATCCCGACATCGACGGTGAAGAAATTCTTTCCATAGTGTCTTAAAAGCTTATTACTCCGAATATAAATTGTATATATCATATTCGGAGGAAAACTATGAAGATTAATAAAAGCAAAGCTATTAAAACTATAATCTGTATTCTGTCGGTATGCCTTTCGGCGATAATGCTTTTCTTTTTCAGCGACAATGTTATTATCCTTGCAGCCGAGGTTGTTTTGGAAAGCGCAAAGTCCTTTCTGCCCGTAAAGGGACTTCAGCTCAATTCTCCTCCCGTAACCGAAGAGATTACGACTACCTCTCCCGCTACTGCGGTAACCACCACCTCTCCCCCAACGACTACCAAGGAGGTCACCACCACAAAAAAGACGGTGGAAACCGTGGCAGAGCTGAAATTTAACCGCACCGACGAGGATATTCTCACATTCATAAAAAATGCCGAAAAGAAAGCTAATAAAGACAAAAAAGACGGAAATATCTCCGAATACACCTATAAAAATGACGGTGTGACGGACAAGTACGGTCTTGTCAGGGTTAAAAACGTAAACAGCAAAACGGACATAGACATAAAAAAGCTTCTTGGCACCAAAGCCGACCTGACAGTAAACAAGGAGGAGCCTTCTGTTCTTATCTTCCATACTCACACCACGGAAACCTATCAGATTTTAGACAGAGACTTCTATGCTGTCGGTCATCCGACACGAAGCAACGACAAGGCTCTTAATATGGTTAGAGTAGGCGAAGAAATCGTAAAGGAAATTGAAGGTGCAGGTTATAAGGTAATCCACGACAAGATAATTCACGACAGCTCATATAACGGCGCTTATGCACACTCGAGAAAAAGCGTCGAAAGTTACCTCAAGAAATACCCCTCCATAAAGGTTGTTCTTGATATTCACCGCGATGCCATTCAGCGCTCTGACGGTACAAAAATCAAACCTACCGCCACCGTTCAGGGCAAAAAGGCGGCACAGATTATGATTATATCCGGCTGTCAAGAGGAAGGAGGTCCCATTGAAGGCTTCCCGAACTGGAAGAAAAATCTTGTCTTTGCGGTAGAATTACAGAACACATTAGAAGAGCTTTTTGAAGGCATCACCCGACCTCTTTACTTCAGCCCACGAAAATACAATATGGATCTTACCACCTGCTCTCTTTTAGTAGAGGTAGGCTCCGACGCCAACACTTTAGACGAGGCAGTTTACACGGGAAGATGTCTCGGTAAAGCCGTAAGCAAAATATTAGAGAAACATGAGGAATGATTATGAACGATGAAATGAAAAAGCTTCTTTCACGGTTTCTTTTTGTGAGTGTGCTTATCTGCTGTCTCGGTCTGCTTGCTTCGGGCAGCATCACAGCCTCGCAAAAAAGCGCAAAGAACACCTTCGACAAGGCTTATGCGGTAATGAGTATAAAAAATAATAAAGACAGCCTACAGATTAATATGGGGCAGGAGCAGTTTACCTTCAATATCAATCTGAAAGAAAAAATCAAGGAGTATGAGGATTATATCATTCTCACACCCCTTGCAAGTGTTTATTATTTCGGGCAGAGTGCGTATGAATTTAATTCGCAATTCACAATGCGCAATGCGCAATCGCGGACAAGTTTTCGAGAATGAGGAAAAGATATTTCGCCCCGTTAGTAAGATGTATTCCGTAGGGGCGACCATTGTTCGTCCGTCAATAAATCACAAATTTAAGGTATTTCACCATGGTACCGTGACTGCAATCAAAAGAAACAATCCACAGAGAAATTCAGTTAAAAATCTCTGTGGATGTTTTTTGTTTTATCTGCGGATAAGACCAACCTCTTATCTTTTTATCGCGGACACTCGACGCGACCTTTCGGAATGCGTTTTTTAGTTGCGGTGTAAGAACGGACGACCAATGGTCCCCCTACAGTATTTACCCTGTTGACTTGGCAGAATATTGTTTGTTTTTACCGATATGGTTCCCCGCGATTGCGATTTGTGCATTGCGAATTAAAAAAGCCGACCGTCAGGTCAGCTTTTTTCAATTACTGTTTTTTCTGATAGCTTTTGCAGAAATGAGGAATTGCGATGGAATCAGCACCTGTCTTTTCATGTGTAACTTCGATTTTTTCGAGCTTGCACTGGTCACATTCAACATGCCACTGACATTCGGTTACTGTGCATTTTACGCCTTCGTTTGTCATGAAATTCACCTCCCTTTTCTTACTATGGTTAGTATCGGCAAAAGGAGGTGATTTTATTCAGTTTATTATTTTCCCAAAACGCCTGCAACCTCGATAATATAGCCTATAAGCTTTGTTGCCACACCGTAAATAAAGGTGAGAAGCTTTTCAACAAAATCTTTGATAAGCATACCTTTTACTTCTTTATCAACAACCACATCAATTCTTAAGGATGTGTCAGCCTCGGTATAAGGGTTTGCTTCGTCGTAAGCCGCGGCTTCGCCGTTCATAAGAGTAAAATCGAAAGTTCTGCCGCCAATGGGAGTGAAGCTTTCAAGAACATAAGAAACATTAACTTCAAAGTTTTTGAGGCTTACAGCAGGAATTTCACTTTTCACAGCAATTTCCTTGCTTTCGCCGGCTTTAAGGGTAAAGGGTGCAAAGTCAAGCTTTATATCAGCCCCTTCAACAGAAACGGCAGTTACAAGCATTTTCTTTTCTTTCGAAAGATTTTTTACCACAAGAGCAGTATCATCCTTTGACACATACCCTTCCTGACTGCTGTCAAAAGCCACCCATACCGAGTGGGCAGGGTTTGTGGTCGCATGGAACTGGGGATATTCGGCTATAGAATTTACATCAAAGCTTTCATCAGTAAGAAGAAGCTTTTCCATAAGTGAATGGGTGAACTCGTCCATAAAAGTCATACCGTGGAAATAGTTTTCTACAAACCAGGTATGTTCGGGAAGATATGCCGTAGAAGCATCAACGGTCATTGAGGGAGATACCTGATAAAAGCCTGTATCAACCTTCTGTACATAACCGTCAGCGAATCTTTCTCCATAAGGAGCAACAGTTGCACCCGTTGCACTTGTTGTCGGAATAATGCCGTCAGATGACACC
>JAZUNX010000083.1:0-2404 GCA_045604385.1 Acutalibacteraceae bacterium | reverse complement strand
ATACCATTTCATATAATCACCACCTTAAAATTATTATAACATACCGGCGGTGGAGGCGCAAGAATTATTCATTATTCATCAGCGGTGCGTCTTCATTTTTCATTATTCATTCGAAAATCCGTTCTTTATTTAATGAATAATGAATGATGAATATTGAAGAATGGAAAGTTGTATAGTAAAAGTGGACACAAAGAAGAGTTAATGATAAAATAACTTCAAGAGGTGTTCACAATGAAAAGAACTTTCAGCAAGGAATTTAAGGTCAAGGCATGCGAATTAGTCCTGAAGGACGGAATAAAACATGCAGTAGTGGCAGAAAAAATGGGCATAAGTCATATAATGCTCTATCGATGGATAGACGAATATGAAACCCATGGAGAAGAAGCCTTTGTAGGAAAAGGGCATCAGCGTTCAGAGGATGCGGAGCTGAGAAAGCTTCGCAAAGAAAATGAGCGATTAAAAATGGAGAACGAAATATTAAAAAAAGCAGCGGCATACTTTGCGAAACACCCGGCAGACGAGTAAAATTCGCCAAAAAGGAATTAAGCAAATATAAAACGAGTGAAGTATGCAGGCTGTTGGGTGTGTCAAGAAGCGAGTATTACCGTATTTCCAAAGAACAGGAAAATGAAGAAAAAGAGCTTGAAAAAGAGGTCATTAACTGTTTTGAAAAACATAAAGGTAATTATGGCAGAATACGAATCCGCAAAGAATTACAGGCAAAAAATGTAAATATAAGCGAATACAGAATAACCAAAATACTCAAGAAAAACGGCTTGATATCAAAAGGTGGAAGAAAACGTAAGCCGAGACACCCCAAACCGACAGAACAGCAGTATATAGAAGAGAATTTAATTAAGAATAAGTTTGATGTAACAGAAGCAAATTATCTGTGGTGTTCAGATATAACCGAACTTAAATGTATCAGAAGCAAGGTCTATGTCTGCGGAATAATAGATGTTGCAACCAGAAGGATAGTCGGATGGAGCATTGCAAAAAATCAGACACAGAAATTGGTTCAGGATGCATTTAAGATGGCAATAGGGAGAAATCCGGACAGACCTGCAGAAGCTGTATATCACAGTGACAGAGGATGTCAGTACACGGCGAAGAAAACAAAACAGCTCGTTGAGGAACACGGTTTCAGAAAAAGCATGTCAAGACCGGGAACACCGAGCGATAATCAGCCCATCGAAAGTTTTTGGAAAACCCTCGAATGTGAGATGGGAGATATCTCCCATCTCACATTCGATGAGGCATCACGAACAATAGTTGATTACATTGAACTTTACTACAATTCATCAAGACTGCATTCAGGTATTGGTTATTGTATTCCCAATCATTTTTTCACTCTTTTATCTGTCCACTAATCTTGACAAGTTTCATGGAACAATCCGCCGCACTTTCAACTTTCAACTTTCAACTTACGCGCCCTGCACCTTTTTCAGCCACTCAAGCACGTCTCTGTAAACCTTCTCATGCTCGTCTTCATTAAGAATTTCATGCTTCATACCCGGGTAAAGTATAACCTCAGGTCTGTGTCCTGCATCCTCAAGATTGTCACAGACATTGATAACACCCCTGCCGTTGAAGCCGACGGGATCCTTTGCACCCGAAATCAGAAGAATGGGTAAGCCCACGGGAACTCTCGCCGCCCACATAGGATTGCAGGCTGTGTTTGCAAGAGAAATAAGGTCTCTGTTGCCGCTGAGGGTAAGAGGTACACCGCAAAGAGGGTCTGCCTCGTATTTCGCAATGTTTTCCTTGTTATAGCTGAGCCAGTCAAGGCTTGCCTGAGTGTCCTTGCCCATAAGTTTTGTTATGGCGCTTGTGTCAAGTCTCATCATGGGGTTGAATTTTTCAACCAGCATTTTAAGAGGCTCCTCGGCAAGTATTGTTGCTGAGGGCATCTCGCCCGTACCGCAGAGAATAAGACCTGCAAGCTCTTCGCCAAAGTCAGCCGCATACACTCTTGCACAGAATGAGCCCATGCTGTGACCGAAAAGGAAATAGGGAAGCTCAGGGTAACGCTTGTGCATAATATTATAAAGTATGTGCATATCGTCAACCATTCTGACGTCGCCGTCTCTTTCGCAGAAGAAGCCTAATTCCTCCATGCTTCTTGCGGAAAGACCGTGACCCAGGTGGTCGTTACCGCAGACGATATAGCCGTTGTCTGCAAGAAATTTTGCAAAATCGTCGTATCTTGCTATGTATTCGCTTACGCCGTGGGCAAGCTGTATAACGCCGATTTTCTCAACCTCGTCGTTTTCCCATATCATGCAGTGTATTCTGTCAAGTCCCGTTGAGGAGTTGAAATATGCATCCTTAACAATTATAGCCATGTTTTTTCTCCTTTGTTTTTCTTTCCTTTATTATAATATAACCGTGGCTGATAATCAAG
>JAZUNX010000082.1:0-79561 GCA_045604385.1 Acutalibacteraceae bacterium | reverse complement strand
GTGTTTCCTTAAGTCTGGAGAAGTTCCATCTTTTGATAACACCGGCAGTACCCTTACCCTTGCTTGTGCCGACTACGTCTACCTTTTCGCCTGCAGCAAAGATGTCTGCCTTGATGATGTCGCCTACGTTAAGAGCGCTGTCGTCTTCAAGTCTGAATTCCTTAAGAACCTTCTTGGGAGCAACGTTTGCTTTGTCGAAATGACCTTTCATAGGCTTGTTTGTTCTTGTTACTTTTTTGTCCTCGAAGCCGAGCTGAACAGCATTGTAGCCGTCGTTTTCAGCTGTCTTCTTCTGAACTACTGCGCAAGGACCAAGTTCAACTACTGTTACGGGGATTACGTTACCCTTTTCGTCGAAAACCTGTGTCATGCCGATCTTTCTGCCGATAAGACCTTTTTTCATTATGTTTGTCCTCCTTTGGTTATTGGTTGCCTTTGGCAACTTGACCTGTGTCCGTAAGATGTTTGTATCGGGTATAGAAATCAAACTTTACTTATCTTTTGATTTCGATTTCAACACTTGCCGGAATTTCAAGATTTGTCAGAGCTTCTACAGTTTTGGGTGTAGGTCTGATGATGTCGATGAGTCTCTTGTGAGTTCTCTGTTCAAACTGCTCACGGCTGTCCTTATACTTATGAACAGCGCGAAGGATTGTAACTACTTCCTTTTCTGTGGGAAGAGGGATGGGGCCTGAAACAGTAGCGTTTGTTCTCTTTGCTGCTTCAACGATCATCTCTGCTGCCTTGTCAACAAGGTTGTGGTCGTAACCCTTGAGTCTGATACGGATCTTTTCCTTTACTGCCATTTTGTTTGCCTCCTAATAAGAATTAGTAGGGCGTTGCCTTTTTCGTATGCTTTTCCGGGTGTTTGCACGCCCTTCTTTAAAAAACCGGAAACGCAATATTTCCGGTCGCCGCTTCGAAAAAAGCACAGTTCACCCCTATACGCTGTTTAAGTCCGAACAAGGGCATAGCACCCCTGCCGACACTTAACGCAAGATAACAGCGTTAAAGATGAAATATAGATCGCCCGGTTTTAAATCGGACATACTCCGCGGAAATTTCCTGCCTCAAGGGCAGCCACCTCCCGCATCATCGCATATCTTGAGGTTGTGTGAAGACAGAGTTATACCCAAACCCATTTCACACGCTCGACTATGATACCACAGTATTTGGTGAATGTCAACCAATTTTCGAAAAATTCTTTGTGAAAAATGCAGATTTTTATTTTATTCATAAATTGCTTCTAAATGTAGTGTTTTAGGGTGTTTTCGGTACGAAATATAGGTAGATTGTAACGGTGTTTTAACTATTTAAAGCGACAGCGAACACGAGGAAAGGTGTAAATTAATTCGGAATACGGAAAACCCTTCAGCCACTCCGTGACACTCCCGCTTTCAGGGGAGGCAGTTACAATGACACCTGTCGGTGCCATTGTAATACGCGGAAAATTTTATGGATAAGGTAATGATATTCCACCGAGGACGTTTTAAGTGCTAAACACAAAGTGCAAAACTAAACTCTGATAAAGCCTTGCATGCACTGCAAGTCCCTCACCAATACTTTTTCAAAAACCGGGCGTACTTTTTATGCGACTTTTTTATATTAAAACATTTGACATATCAATCTATTTGTATTATTATATAGTATAAATCAAAAGCAAGAAAGGTAGTGTATATATATGAGTTCCTGTTCAGGTAACTGTTCATCCTGTTCCTCCTCCGACTGCAAGGACAGAGATTTACACCTCAAACAAAACGATTACAGCAATATCAAAAAAATATATGCCGTTGTAAGCGGCAAGGGCGGTGTAGGTAAATCCTCCGTCACTTCCCTCCTTGCCTGCGCCATGCAGAGCAGAGGTATGCAGACTGCTATTCTTGATGCAGACATCACAGGCCCCTCTATCCCGAAAGTTTTCGGTATAAGCGGACAGGCAGAGGCGGACGCCAGCGGTATCATCCCCAAGGAAACCAAAACAGGTATCCGTGTTATGTCCATCAATCTCCTTCTCCCCCAGCAGGACGCTCCCGTAGTGTGGAGAGGTCCTGTTATCAGCGGCGCAATCCAGCAGTTCTTTACCGAGGTTGCATGGGGCGATGTTGATTATATGTTTGTTGATATGCCTCCCGGAACAGGCGACGTTCCCCTCACGGTTTTCCAAAGCCTTAAGGTTGACGGCATCATCGTTGTCACCACTCCCCAGGACCTTGTCGGCCTTATCGTTTCAAAGGCTATCAATATGGCTTCAATGATGAATGTTCCCGTTGTAGGTCTTATTGAAAATATGAGTTATTTCACCTGTCCGAATTGTAGTGAAAAGCATCACATTTTCGGCAAAGGCTCAACTGACGAGGTTTCCGAAAAATTCAGCATCCCCGTTCTTGCAAAACTTCCCATTGATATGCGTACTCCGTCCCTCGAGGATAAGGGTGCCATTGAGCTTGCAGACACAGACCCTCTTATGCCTGTCATCGACACCCTTTTAAAGAAATAATTCAAATACAGTTAAAAACATCATCAAATTAAGCTTCTTCTTAATCTGATGCTTTAACATATCTTTTACAGATAACCTCTTGCCGTAAGCAAGATTTTAATGTATTATTAAAATATAAAATCTACCCAAGGAGTTACCTTATGAAAAAAATCTTAACCAGAATATTTGTGGGACTTCTCATTGTAGTGGCTGTCGTGGGTGGCACAGCATACTTTATGCTTTTCCATAACCCCGACGATCCTGAAATCATAACTAATACCACACAGCCTACCATGGTTGACTCTTCAGGCAAAAGTCACCTCGTTGTTGTGGATGGCAACGGCACAAGCTACGCTGTTGTAACCGATGCTGACGGCAACAGATATGCCGCTGAATACAGCGGAAGCGAAATCGGCTCCACCGTCGGCCAGGTAAACGATCAGGTCGCCCTCGAAGACCTTCCCACCACCACAACTCCCGGTCAGCAGGTTGTTGTCACTAATAATCCCAGTAATTATATGGGTGATGTGAGCACCACCTCTCCCGTACAGACCACAACCGCCCCCACCACACAGCCAACCACAAACAGCAACGCCAATACTAGCAGCACGGATCCTGTTGCCGAAGACCCCAACGCTCTTGTTCCCTACCGTATCGAAAAATATGAAAAGATATTCGCAAGCGGTACATACCTTATGGAAATCACCACCAATGACCCCGATCTTGGTGATACACCAATTACAATGGCTATCAAAAACGGCAATATGTATATCAACACAACCATTGAGGGTATGAAGTGTGATATGATTTTCGACAGCAGAACTGAAACAATGTATCTCATTTTCACCGACTGGAAAAAATACTGCAAGCTTCCCGAAGACCTTATGGGCGAAGACTTTGATATGAGTTCGATGATGGCTGACTTCGGTATGGACGATATCGGTGACGTGACCGTTTCAAAAGTTAACATCAACGGTCAGGAACTGATTATGGAAAGCTACATCAGCTCCGTTGACGGTTCCACAGTCAACTACTACTTCAACGGCGACCAGCTTGTCAGACGAGATAATATATCCTCAAACGGAGCCATTGATTCCATCTATGTTTCAAAGTTTATGAGTGAGGTTCCAGATTCCTACTTCCAGGTGCCTGACGGTTACGGATACCTTAATCTGAGTTGGATTGGCGCATTAATGTAATTTCAAAAAAACAACCTGCGAACTCCTTTCTGCAAGGAAATTCGCAGGATATTTTTTTATTGTTCAATAAACCTTTAGTTTCGATTTCTCACTTTCTGCCCGTGGAACCGAAACCACCCTCTCCTCTTTCCGTGTCATCAAGAGAATCTGAAAGAATGAAGTTGGCTGCTATATAGGGAGCAATAACCATCTGCGCCGTTCTTTCGCCCGGCTCAATGGTTTGCGGCATTTTGCCGTGATTGTGTATTGCATTCATTACTTCGCCTCTGTAATCGCTGTCAATTACACCAACCTTATTTGCCGGAGCAAGACCTCTCTTTGAAGCAAGACCGCTTCTTGCATAAACCAAACCTACATAGCCTTCGGGAATTTCAAAGGCAAGACCTGTGGGTATGAACTTCGTTTCACCCGGTTCAATTGTTACGGGTTCGTCAATGGCGGCATAAAGGTCTGCGCCTGCCGCAAAGTCGCTTCCGTAAGTGGGAACAACGGCATTTTCACGGAGCTTTTTTATTCTGATGTCGAACTTCATTTTATCTGCCTCCGTACATTTTATCGTAATATGCCATATAGTCGCCGTTTATGATGTTCTTCCACCAATACCTGTTGGCAAGATACCATTTGACCGTAAGCTGTATACCCTCTTCAAAGGTGGTTTCAGGCTCCCAGCCAAGCTCATTTTTAATCTTGGTCGGGTCAATGGCATATCTTAAATCGTGGCCGGGTCTGTCCTTGACGTATTTGATAAGACCTTCATCTCTACCTAAAATCCTGATAATGGTCTTTACCACATCGATGTTCGTTCTTTCGTTATGACCGCCGATGTTATAAATCTCACCGATTCTGCCCTTTTCCACTATCATATCGATAGCCTTGCAGTGGTCCTTCACATAAAGCCAGTCTCTTACATTGAGGCCTTCTCCGTAAACGGGAAGTTCCTTTTTGTTCAGAGCGTTGATAATCATAAGAGGGATAAGCTTTTCGGGAAAGTGATAGGGTCCGTAGTTGTTACTGCATCTGCTTATGGTTACAGGCAAACCGTAGGTGCGGCAGTAAGCCATAACAAGCAAATCCGCCGAAGCCTTGCTTGCCGAATAAGGGGACGAGGTGTGAATGGGTGTCTCTTCCGTAAAGAACAAGTCGGGTCTGTCGAGAGGCAAATCACCATAAACCTCATCAGTAGAAACCTGATGGTATCTTATATTACCGTACTTTCTGCAGGCATCCAAAAGCACCTGTGTTCCTAAAATATTTGTTTTAAGAAAAACCTCAGGCTCTTCAATTGAACGGTCAACGTGACTTTCCGCCGCAAAGTTAACAACGGCAGTAAAGGCCTCCTCTTCAAAAAGGCTGTAAACTGCCTCTCTGTCCGTAATGTCTGCTTTTACAAAACGGAAGTTTTCATTTTCCATAGCCTTTTTGAGAGTTTCAAGATTACCCGCATAGGTAAGCTTATCGATACAGACTATTCTGTAGTCTGGGTGCTTTTCAAGCATATAGTAAACATAGTTAGAGCCGATAAAACCGGCACCGCCCGTTACGAGTACATTTTTCATATTACTGCCTCCTGTCGGAATAAAATCAGTTTATTCCCTTTACACAGTCGAATGCACTTCTTGTGGCATCGGCTATTCTGCCTGCCTTAAGGCCGTCACCGACAAGATATACATTTCCTGCTTTTTCCTTAAGCTGTTCGTAAAGGGTATTATCACTCCTGACACCCAAAGAAAGAACAACACAGTCACAGTCAAGAGTTTGTTTTCTGCCTTTTTCATCTTCGACAATTATACTGTCTTCATTAATCTTTGTAAGCTTCAGTGAAGTATAGAACTTCGTTCCACCCTCATAAAGACGGGGCATAATGTCATCCTTATGCTGCATCCAAACACCGGGTGCAATACTGTCAGCCATTTCCACAACCATAACCTTGTTTTTGCCGCCTACAAGATATTCGGCAGTTTCAAGTCCTGTCATACCGCTTCCGATAAGAGCAACCTTTTTATTTTTGAGTTTGACCTTACCTGTGAGAATATCGGTAGTAGTGTAAACATTTTCTCTTTCATAGCCGTCAATAAAGGTGGGCTTTGAAGCGTAACCGCCCGTGGCACAGATAACTGCATAGGGCTTCATTTCATCATAAAGCTCTTTGGTGAAGGCTGTACCTGTTTTAATTTCCACGCCGTTCTTTCTGCAGGCTGTGGCAAGGTCTTCTATACACCAGTAAAGCTTATCCTTATGAGGAGGCTTTACGGCAAGGTCAACCTGACCGCCGAGCACCTTTTCTTTTTCAAAGAGAGTAACCTTGAACTTTCTCTTTGCCAATAGCTCTGCCGCCGTAAGACCTGCAGGACCCGAACCGACAACAACTACTTCCTTGCCGTTTCCGTTTTCGGGAAGAACATACTTTTCACTTCCCACAAAGGGATTGACTGCACAATAGCCGTGGTCACCTATATAGGCATTATTCTGCATACTTTCGATACAGTAGAGACAGCAGATACATCTTTTCACATCTTCTTCTCTGCCCTCATATACCTTGTTTGCCCAATGAGGGTCTGCAATATGGGGTCTGCCCAAAGAAATCATATCCTGTATGCCTTCCTCGAGCTGTGCTTCAGCCTGTTCGGGGCTACGGATAAGATTGGCGGCAATAACGGGGATTGACACAGCCTTTTTGACTGCCGCCGCCATATATTTTCTCCATCCACATTCAAAGGATGTAGGCTCAAGCCAATAGTTAAAAGCGTCGTAGGATGCACTTGATACGTCGATTGCGGCAACGCCTGCTTTTTCAAGTCGCTTTGCCATTTCAACGCCTTCCTCAAGAGTATAACCCTTGCCCGGCTGTCCTACCTTTTCATAACATTCATCAACAGTAAGACGGACAATAATTGGAAACTCTTCTCCGCATTCCTTTTTGATACCCTCAATAATTTCGAGAATAAATCTCATTCTGTTTTCCAAACTTCCGCCGTATTCGTCAGTACGTCTGTTAGTATTGGGTGAAAGGAACTGCTGTAAAAGATAACCGTGAGAGGCGTGAAGCTGTACACCGTCACAGCCTGCCTTCTGCACTCTTACCGCGGCGGCAATAAAGTCTTTGATAAGACCTTTGATTTCGCTTTTACGGAGTTCTCTGTTGTTGCCGTCGGAAAAATAACTGTTTTCGCATTCTGAAGGAGATACCACACGGGGAACGAGATGCTTATTCATAAGCAGTTTTCCTGCAGGAACAACCTTATAAAGCATATCCTTAAAGAAGGGAAGAGCCTTGTCGCAGGCTATACTCAAAGGCAGAGTATCAATAAGAAGCCCCATATTCTGTCTGCCCGGGTGATGAAGCTGAACGAAAAGCTTCGCACCGTGTCTGTGAATTCTGTCGGCAAGCTCGCTCATACCCTCTATCTGATAATCGTGGCTCATGCCGAGCTGGGCAAATGCCGCACCGCCCGTTCTGTCATTTACACGGGTAATTTCAGTTATAATAAGACCTGTACCGCCCTTTGCTCTTTCTTCATAGTAGTTCATAAGCATTTCAGTAGTTCTTCCATCGAACTGACCGAAATCCATAAGCATGGGGGCCATAGCAATACGGTTTTTGATTTCAACATTACCTATTTTAATAGGTGTGAAAAGTTTTTCGTACTTCATTGTTTTCTTCCTTTCGCATACTATTTTTCTCCATTTTATATAGTAACATTTTTAATTTGAAAAGGCAACCTTTTGTTGACTTTTTTAAAGGTATGATATATCATAGAATTACAAATTATTATATTTTAAGGAGAAAGATATGATAAGTTCAAAAAATATTGTCCTCACCGGTGCTGACAGCGGTATCGGCTATGAGGTACTTAAGCTTCTTGCTGCCGACAAGTCAAACAGAATACTTGCCGTGGACATCAACGAAAACAGGATGCACCTTTTCTGCGACAATGTTATTCCCTTCAGGTGCGATGTTTCTTCAAAGGAAGCCGTAGATTCCATTTTCGAAAAAGCAGAAGAGCTTTTCGGTAAGATTGACATTTTCTATGCTAACGCAGGTTATCCTTACTACGAGATTATGGACTATGTGGACTGGGAAAGAACGGAGAGAATGTTTGAAACCAACGTTTTCTCACCCATTTATACATACCAGAAATATCGTGAGCATCTCGATGGCAGAGAAGGCCATTACGCTATGACTGTTTCCGCCATCGGCAAAATGGCTATGCCCGGTTATGCAACCTACTCCGCATCAAAGTTTGCTCTTGAAGGCTGGCAACAGGGTATAAGATTTGAAAACCCGAAAAACATCAAGCTCACCTGTCTTTATCCCATCGCTACAGACACCGGCTTTTTCAAAGCCGCAAATGAGGTGGACTTCGAAAAGCCCTTCCCCGTTCAAAGTCCCCGCACCGTGGCAAAGAAAATGGTTGCCGCACTTGAAAAGGGCAAAAAGAGTGTCAATCCCAGCTTACTTTTCTCCCTTTCGGGTGTCCTCTTCACTGTATGTCCTCCCATAAAATCAACCTACCTTGCTCTTGAAAAGAATAAGCTTAAGAGATTTGCAAAGAAGATAGGAAAACACATTGACTAAAGAAAAAATCAAGAGAGAAGTTTTCAGGCTTCTCTCTTTTTTTTACTCATCAAAAAGATATTTAATTATTCTTTCGGGATTTTCCAAAAAACGCTTTGTTAAAGAGAAATGCTCCGTGTCACGGTAATCAACATTTCTTATGCCGTCCTTTGATAGAAAGAACACATCCGCATCAGGAAATGCCATCAGCATTGGTGAATGAGTTGAGATAATGAACTGTGAACCATTATCAACAAGTTCCTTTATTTCAACCATCAGTTCAAGTATACGCATCGGCGACAGTGCCGCTTCAGGTTCATCAAGAATATATAGTCCTTTTCCGCCAAAACGGTTCTTTACAATAGCCATAAAGCTTTCACCGTGGCTTTGTTCATGCAGAGAAGCTGCACCGTAAGGAGTTTCTGCTCCGTGAGCGAATTCGCTACTGTAAAGGCTTTCAAGGTTACTTGCCACATTATAAACACTTTCCGCTCTTAAGAAAAAGCCGTCTTTCGGATAACTCTTTTTTCCTATGCGTATGTTCTTATAAAGTTCCGAATGAGTACTGTTGGTAGAAAAGTTAAAGTTAATCGTTCCACCTTCGGCGTTAAAACCGTAAGCCACGGCTATTGCCTCAAGCAGGGTGGATTTTCCCGTGCCGTTTTCACCAACAAAAATTGATACGCTTTTTCCGAAATCAAGTTTACCTTTTTCCATAAAGTGCTTTACAGCAGGTATATGTTTAAGATAAAGGTCTTTTTCAATTTCTCCCTCAAAAAGCACCTGTGAAACATACCCTGGAAACATTTTTACACCTTAAAAATAGTAAGGCTTTTGAATGCTTCACCCTTTTTGAAAGTACACTGTGGGAAGGATGGCTGATTGGGTGTGTCAGGATAATACTGGGTTTCAAGGCAGAAGCCGTAGTGCTTTTCGAGTGCTATGCCCTCTTTACCCATTTCAGTTCCGTCGAGGAAGTTACCCGTGTAAAGCTGAACACCGGGAAGGTCACTCATAACCTCCAACTTCCTGCCGCTTTTTGCGTCAGTTACCTTCGCCACAGGTCTCACCTTGCCTACGGGACCGTTAACGCAGAAATTATGGTCATAGCCACGGCACATAATAAGCTGTTCATCAGCGGCTCCGATGTCTTTGCCGATTTTTTTAGGTTCTCTGAAATCGAAGGCAGTACCTTCCACACTTCTGATTTCGCCTGTGGGGATACTGTCAGCATCAGTGGGAGTGAAAGCATCGCAGAAAAGCTGAAGCTCGTGGTCAAGAATGTTACCATTTTTTGTCGTGCCGAGATTGAAATAGGCATGGTTTGTCATATTGATAACGGTTTCACGGTCGGGCACTGCATTATAGTGAATTTCGAGTTCGTTCCTGTCTGTAAGACGGTAAGCAACGGTGACTTCAACCTTACCGGGGAAGCCTTCGGTTCCGTCTTCGCTTGTATATGAAAACTCTACGGCATCATCGTCAATGATAATTGCCTTCCAAACAGCACTGTTATATTCTCCGCCGCCGTGAAGACAGGTCTTACCCTTTTCGTTCTGTGTTACCTGATATTCCTTGCCTGCCACGGTGAACTTGCCGCCGCAAAGACGGTTTGCATACTGTCCGATAACATTACCTGTGTATGTGCCAGAGGCGATATGGGCGGCAACATTATCAAATCCCATAATTATGTCACCCATATTTCCCTCTTTGTCGGGGCATACGAATGACTGAAGTGTGGCACCTCTGGTGATGATACCTGCACTGATCTCGTTGTTGTTTGTAATTGTGAAAAGATGCACCTCTGTGCCGTCGGGCATAAAGTCAAAATGTGTTTTAGTAACGCTCATAATAATTTCCTTTCCGAGTGAAGTTTACTCTACAATTTTAGCATATATTTCTTCTTTTGTAAATTATTTATAGAGTATTCTTTTGCCGTCCTCGGCATCATACTCATATTTTTTCACCTTGAATATTTCTTCTATAAGACCTGACCTGACGCATTCCTCTGCCGTGCCGAAGAAAATCAGTTTCCCCCCGTCGAGGAAGATGATATTATCTGCCATTTCCATCGCCTCCGTTATGTCGTGCATCACGGCAAAAACTGTCTTTTTTTCGATCGTTTTCAGTTTTCGTAAAAGGTCGTAAACATCCTTTCTGTGTTCTGTGTCAAGATAAGTCGCAGGCTCATCGAAGGCGATTATTCGTGTCTGCTGTGCCAGCACCATGGCAAGATATACCTTCTGCCTTTCACCGCCTGAAATACAGTCTGCTCTTTTATCCATCAGATGTTTTATACCTGTAAGCTTTATGGCATCTTCCACAGCCTTTGTGTCCCGTTCCGTAAATCTCTGCCCTACGTCAAGATAAGGCGTTCTGCCCATTTTTATTATTTCCTCGCAAGTGAGCGGTACAGCAGGAAGAGTTTGAGGAAGAAGAGAGATGGTCTTTGCTCTTTCTTTTGATGGCATCATAGCTAAGTTTTTATCGCAGAAGCTTATCTGACCTTTATATTTCACACCACAGTCAAGGGCTGAAAGAAGAGTTGATTTACCACTGCCGTTTTTGCCGATTATACAGGTTAAAGTGTGAGGCTTTACGGCAAAAGAAATATCCTTCAGGATTTCTTTTACGCCGAGAGTTACGGAAAGATTTTCTGCTTTAAGCATATTTTCCCCTCCTTGCTAAAAGATAGAAAAAGAAGGGCGCACCAACAAAAGACATCACTATTCCCACAGGGATTTCAGAAGGTGAAACCGCTGTTCTGCCCACCAGATCCGCAAAAACCATAAGTATGCTTCCTGAAATGACAGAAACAGGAATAAGGTCTTTCATCCTTCCTCCTGCAAGCTTTCTTGCAATATGAGGTACTATAAGACCCACAAAGCCTAAAAGACCTGCAAAGGAGACTGCTGCCCCTGCACAGGCACTGCTGACTATAAGACACAGCACACGGAGCTTTTTCACATCTATACCAAGAGACAGAGAAATACTGTCACCGAGCATAAGAGTGTCCGTCTCTCTGCTGAAAAAAAGGCAAATCATAGTACCAACCGATATAAGAAAAAACGGGATAACCAGTTCCTTCATTTTCACTCCTGAAAGTCCCCCTACAGAAAAATAATTGTAACTTGTAAGCAAATCCGTATCTATGTAAGAAAGGAAGGATATTCCCGAATTTAAAAGTGCCGTAACAGCCACACCGATAAGGACTACGGAGGATTTTCTCATACCTGTTTTTGCTGATATACCCACTATGAAAAGAGCGGTCACAAAGGCACCGATAAATGCCGCCAAAGGTACGGAGTAAACCGCCGTAGGGAAAAGGTAAAGTGTGAAAATTACACCTATACCTGCTCCCGAATTAACACCGATTATGTTCGGTGAAGCAAGATCATTATTTGTCACGCTCTGCAATAAAAGACCAGAAACAGAAAGTCCTGCCCCTGCAATTATTGCACCAAGCACTCTCGGAAGTCGCAGAGAGTGAATTATAATGCTTTCTGTTTCAAAGCCTTCTTTCCTCAAAAGACCGCCGAAAAACTCAACAAATGACATTTCAGCCGTACCAAGATAAAGAGAAAACAGTACCATTAAAAGTAAAATCAGCATCAGGCTGACTTTACCGTATGCTGATTTTAAAAAATTCATTTTATTCCTCTCCTAAAATACTGTTAAGATATTCATAAGCCGCATCCCATTTTCCGCATGGCTTATACTGAAACAAATCCTTGGGAAGAAAATGCACCTTGCCTTCCTTTACGGCAGTAAGGCTTTGCCATGCATCACTTTCAAGTACACCTTCCAGATAGGCTCTGCTTGTCTGCTCATCGCCCATAAGCGAAATAAAGATATGCTCCGGATCTTGCTTGATGATTTCTTCCACACTTAAGCCGTCCACCGGAAATTCCGCTTCATCGGCTATATTATAACAGCCAAGCTCCTCCAGCATCTGTGCGGCAAAATGATCTTCTGCCTTCTTTGCTTTTGCTGAAGAATAAGCTGAACCTGAACGGATAAAAAGTATTTTCTTTTCCTCACGGAAAGAAGCTTCTTTTTTCACTTCATCAATTGTTTTTTTCAAACGATCAATGTGTTTTTTACACTGCTCGGAGGTTCCGTTTAATTTTGACAGAGCGACAAGAACCTTGCAGTAATCCTCAAAACTTTCCACCTTAAGTTCTGCAACAGGTATACCTGCCTTACGCAACAATTCTGCCGTTTCTCTTTGTGAAGGAATATCGGCAGAGGTTATAACAAAGTCAGGATTATAATAAACAAGCAGTTCTGTGTTTATCGTTTTACCTGCTCCCTCGTCTACCAAAAGTACATCTTCCGCACAAAAGCCCCTTTCAACACTCTCCCCTACAGTTACATCTACCTCTCCCCCTGCCGTTATCCATATATCGGCAAGAGAAGAAAACAGCACAGCAACATTTTCGGGCTTCTTTGTGAGAGTGATAACCTCACCCATACTGTCCGTAAATGTGAAATATATATCTTCACTCTTTTGAGGATTTACTGTTTCAAATATTCCGAGAGAAAAAATGATTATTACTACTGAAAAAACAGAAATTATTATGCTTTTCTTATTCATTTGAAAGAATTGCTTCCTTTCTCGCAAGAATTTCATCACCGATAATCTCTTTTTCTGCTTTTTCGAAACCTACTCTTGCTATAGTGTCGGCAAAACGCTCGCCTGCGTTTCCTTGTTCTTTATAAAAAAGAATGGTTTTTTCTACTGCTGAAAGAATCTCTTCTTCGCTTTCAAAAATTTTATCAAGCGGAGTACCTCTTCCAACTTTTTTCCCCCATCTTCCGCCGATGTAAAGTCTGTAGCCCGATGTTTTTTCACTGATAGCACCGAATTTGCAGGTTGGAAGACATCTTCCGCAGTGATTACATGCCTCTGTATTTATGACAGATTTTTTATTTTCGATGCTTATAACTCCCATTGGACAGGTCTTGGCGCAAAGAGAGCAACCGATGCACTTATCTTCATTAATGGCAGGAACTCTTTGACCGATAATACCCACATCGTTAATATCGGGTTTTACACAGTTATTAGGACAACCGCCTACGGCTATTTTGAATTTGTGCGGAAGCTTTACACTGTTATATCCAATAAAAAATCTGTTGTGAATTCCTTCGGAAAGATCGAAGGTATCAATAAGTCCGTACTGACAGGTTGTGCCTTTACAGGAAACAACAGGTCTTACTTTGGGGCCTGTACCGCCCGTGCGGATGCCCTTTTCAGCCATAAACATCAGAAACTCTTCAACCTTATCATAGGGTATACCTTGAATTTCTGTGGTCATACGCGATGTGAAAGCCACCTGACCGCTACCGTAGGTGTCCGCGGCATAAGCTACATTACGGAGAAAATCCGCAGAAACCTTACCGTTAACGGTAATTACACGGCAGTTAAAACAATCCTCCGTTGTCTTGTCTCTTAAAAAACCAAGTCCCTTAAGTCGGGTAACTTCTTTTGCATCAACTGTACAAAGAGGATATTTTTTCTCTGACATATCATTCACTCCTTTTCAAACAGTATACCAATTTATCCTTTTCTTTTCAAGCGCACAAATACTTTTTCTGTAAAAAAACAACCCCACCTCCGAAGAGGTGGGGTAATGTTTTTTTGTTAAGCTTTAGGACTTAACTGTCAATTATTTGAAGATACTGAAAATCTTTGCGAAGAATTCCTTAATCTTCTTGATGAGTTTCTGGAACCAGTTGAGAGTTTCTTCTGCTTCGCCAACTGCTTCTTCGTGTTCTTCATCAGAACCGACAGTTTCTTCCCATACGCCTGTAAGGTCTTCCATTACCTTAGCAAGCTTACCGTATGCACAACCTGAACCGTCACCGAGTGTCTTGAAGAGATCCTTATAGATCTGCTGGAGAACTGCGATGTCACCCATAAGAGTGGATTCAAGTGTGATGCCCATACCGAGAGCTGCGAAGAGTGCGCTGACAATCATATCAGATGCACCGAATGCTTCAGCCTGGTTGAAGAGTTCGTTTACTGCATAGCGTACTGTTGCTTCCGCACCGCTCTGGAGTTCGAAGAAGTCAACAAGGAACTGAACGAGAGCATCTCTGTTATGCTGCGATGAGAACATGTCAAGGAGCCATGTGAAGACATAGGTGAGAGTATCACCCTTGTCAGCTACGAAGGCTGTCTGAGTATTCTTGTAGAGTGCAGCATTTGTAAGAGCGTCTGAATTTTCGGTATCAGGATTGTCGTTGCGTGCTACATAGCTTGCATAGTATTCCATGCTGGGCTTGTTTTCATCTTCGAATGCAAGCATCGGATCCTTGAAGGAGTTAGCCCAAGGACCTGCTGCCTTGTTACCCGGGTTGCTTCTTGAGGTTGCAACTTCGAGTTTCTTTGCAGAACATGTAGCAACAAGCTTAGTCCAGTCAATGTTGGGAATTCTGAAGTCATACTTCACGCCTGCGATGGTAAGAAGATTACCAAGGTCGATGGTAGCAAGAAGATTTTCAAGACGGAGATATGATTCGATGTCAATGTCAAGACCGAGAAGCGGTAAGACAGTGAATACAACATCATATACCGGTGCAAGAAGGTTTCTTACAGTGAGAAGGAGACCGTCATTTGACAAGAAGTATGCAAGATTCGGAAGAATTTCAAGAAGACCGTCAACGGGTTTTGCAAGTAAGTCTTCAGCGAATACTGCGATTCTGTCAAGGATGTAGCCAAGAAGCTGAGTATTATCTTCTGATACTGCTAACTTGTACTGCTGTGAAGTCATTACGTCGGATGCCTTGAGACCGAATGCTTCGAGAAGCGGGATGATAGCGAAGTCGTAACCGTCGCCGCCACCGATTGATACAAGACCAAGGACATTGAGGTATCTGCCTTCACCCATAAGGAGAAGTTCGAGTACATCGTTGAGAGGAAGAAGTACGCCGGCAAGAGCCTTAACGAAGCCGCGGATATCGCCGTCAGCGAAGTTCCATGTTACGTTTGCAAATGAGCCTACATCCTTCCATGAGGTTGCACCGCTGATGTGAGCATTGAAGCCTGCCATGTAGTTGAGGCTTGCAGTTGCTGCTGCGAATGCTTCAGGTGAAAGGTCAATGACGAGCTTGTTAGCATCAGTGAGAGCTTCATCCTTGCTGTTAAGAACGTGGAATTCAAGACCCTTAACTGTTTCGAGGATGCCTGCTACTGAGTCGCCGCCAAGGAGACCGAAGATTGTATCAAGAAGACTGTTGAGAGTCTTGCCTGAAATGTAACCCTTAAGAAGATCCTTAATGGAGTTGCCGAGACCTGCTGTCTTGAGAACGTCAACAATAAGTCCGTCAAGTTTGGTTGCGATGATATCGGCATTTGCTTCTGTGAAGGTGAGATATGTTGAGTAGTTGAGAGGTTCTAACTCAATATATCTGTTCTGTACGGGCTGATACTGTGTTTCGCCGAAGATACCTGCGATAAGATCTACAATCTTTGAAGGATCATCAATGATGTCTTCGATCATATCCATAATATTATCGGGAAGTTCAACGCCGAGAGCACCAAGGATAGCATTAAGATCTACACTGCTGAGAACAAGTGAGAGAACTGTTACTAATGTATCAGCTGCGTTACCTACTACTGTTGTGAAGGCATCGCCGTTGTAGATATCATACTTAGTACTGAATTCTGTACCTGCGAAGTCTATCTTACCGTCGCCGTTTGCATCGGCACCTGCCATAGAAGCTGCTGTGCTCCATGTGAAGGCTACACCCTCATCAAGGTAGAGCTTGCCGTCCTTGAGAACGGGAACTGCAGAGCCGTCCTTACCTGTGAGTGTAATGGATGCAAGGATATCTGTAAGAAGTCTTGTCAATGCATCGCCGTCAATACGTACATGTACACCAGCTGCAACATCAGGATGTTCCTTACCGATGTAGAGACCGAGAAGCTTATCAGTATTGATTGCAAGCTTACCGTTTTCATCTGTGCCGGCTATGATATTACCGATGTTAACGTCGATAGCGAGCGGTACAATCTTATCAACCTTTTCAAGAAGCATGTTTACAGGAGCGATGAGATTGTCGATGATTACTGCAAGGTCACCGTTAGCGAGTGCATAGCAGAGGTTTGCAAGGATGTCTGCAAGCCATGTGATCGGATTTGCAAGGATACCGTCATCACCACTTACCTTTTCAACAAGCTGGTTGAGGATCGGATAAAGTGTGCTGCCGTGGAAACGTACAACCTGATCGTTATATGTTTCCTGACTCATTGCATCAACACCGAGGATTTCAAGAAGCGGGATGATTGAGTAGTTATAACCCATACCGCCCATTACATTGATTTCATCGAGCACGGAAAGTGCCTTGCCTACAGGTTTGTTATCAGCAGGAGCTGCATCAAATGTTGCCTTAACCTGACCGCCCTGGAGAAGGAGAGCGAGAATCTGATCAAGAGGAGCAGTAAGGTCACATACGAAGTTTACAAGATCATCAAGAGTTGAGATACCGAAGTTGAATTCGTTGATGGTGTAAGTTGTATTACCTTCTGCATCTGTTGATGCTGTGAATCTTGCATCACGAACTTCTGCCCATGTATTTGCATTGCCGATGAAGTCAGCAAGCTTGGAGCCGAAGTTGTCCTTGGCAAAGGCTGCAGGAGCAAGGTCGATTTCAAGGTTCGAAAGGTCATTTACATAACCGAGGATGTCGTCAATGTTCAGATTTGCAAGGAGAGGAACAAGGAGATTCATGAGAATCTTGCCAAGGTCAGCACCTGCAACAAGCTCTGTTACGAGAGCTTCAAGGCTTTCATAATTTTTGCCGTTAATCTGTACAAGACCGAGAACTGTCGGGATGAGAGCGTCAAGGTTATTTACAACATCGTTGAATACCTTGAGGTCATCTTCGTCTGCGAATACAGCAGTCTTCACAAGTTCATCACGAGTGAATGATGTGTATTCAACAAGGTACTTAACAAGGAGACCGAGTAAGAGGTCGAGAACATCTTCATCCTTACCTGCAAGGCTTGTAATGATACCGTAAACCATATTGTCGGTTCCGTCTGCATTTGTAGCCTTGATCTTAAGCATATCGCAAAGGATTGCAAGGAAGTCATCTGTAAGAACTGTCTTAAGTACATATACGAGAGCGTCGCCTGTGCTTACTTTCCAGTTCTTAACTTCATCACCTACTGCTGTCTTGGTATCATCTGCAAATTCAGTTACTTCGATAGCAGCCTTAGCAAGGTCTACGAAGAAGGTGTCGGGAAGAGCTTTGACAACTGCTACAGGTTCTGCACCTTCCTTAAGTGTACCGTCTTCATTATAATCAGCAGGATCATAAATGTCGAGCTTGAGTAAGCCGTTGAGAAGGTCGATGAGAACCTTACCGTTATCACCTGCGATTGTAAGAATGTTTGTAAGGTTGAGAGGCTTACCGAGAAGGTCAACCTTAACGAGTGATTCGATAAGTGCATCAAGTTCTTCTCTGGAGATTGTACCTTCAAGTGCATCAATAAGTGAGAGTACGGGAGATACAAGGTTAGAGAGTACCACTTCAACACCGTCATTTGCAATCAGGTAGCTGAGGTTAGATACGAGAACAAGAATTGTATCGAAGGGTTTAGCACCGAGAGTGTCAACAAGGGCAAGAACATAGTCAACTGTGTAACGGAGAGCGTCAACAGCGTTGTCGCCTGTCTCAAGATCTTTCCATGTTGCGCCCATCTGATCAAGGCCAAGACCCTTGAAGAGATAGTAGATAGCATTGCTGTAACCTTCGTTGCCAAGAAGCTTGATGTTATCGACGTCATAGCCCTGAGCGATATTGAGGTCACCACCGGTGAGTAAGAATGCGAGTACAGGCTCTACTGCTTCAAGAATTGCATAGATGTTACCGAGGAATTCTTCCTTGGTGTCTACACCTGTGAAGATGGGATCGTAAGTTACTTTTCCTTCTTCAGCAGTAACCTTGTGTGCATTCTGTACATCAGCCCATGTGATTGCGCCGTCTGTACCTGTACCGGTTGCTGCGTTTACATAAGCGATGAATGTGTTATTACCGCTTGCTGCAGCAAAGGCTTCAGGTGAAAGGTCGATGCCAAGGAGATCATTAAGTGTACCGCAGAGGGATTCACTTAAGAAGCCACCGATTGTGCCAATAACAAGATTTGTGATGGTGTTCATCATATCCTGTGTGAAGAGCATATCGTTGAGGAGAGTATCGATAATATGTGTAAGAACAGGTTTATCTGCGGGAGCAGAAGCTGCTGCATTAACGATATCTGCCATAATTCCTGTCGGATTCTCACCTGCGATAAGAGGAAGAACTACAGGAACAGCCTTACCGATAAGTCTGTCGAGAGTTGCAATAGCTTCGGCAGCATTTGCGCTGTCATAGTCAACATCACCGAGGAACTTGAATACAAGATCAAGAACAGTAATGTTGTAGTCACCGGTAAGAACAAGGATAACTGTGCCGAGAAGGTTAATGATACCGTCAGGATCACCGAGAACCTTATCGATGAGTTCTTCAAGCTCAGGAGCAAGTTCTGCGTCACCGAGGAGACCGAGAACGAGATCCTTGATGACTGCAACGTTTTCTTCTGTAAGGATTGCAGTAAGAAGAGCTACAAGAGTATCAGCGGCACTACCGGTGATGTTCTTGTAAGGATCGTTACCGTCGCCAACTGCTGCTGTGTTCTTATAAGTGTAAACCATAGCAGAGTTGGTGTACTTAATAGCATCGTTCTCTCTTTCAGCCATAGCAGCTGCAAGTGCGAGCCAATCAAGGTCGAGAGTAAGACCGAGTTTTTCACCGTTGATTTCGATACCTTCAAGGAGACCGCCGATAAGATCAGCGAGATCATCTGCACCGAGGTCGAATACGAAGCCGGGTGTGAGACCCTTCTTGTTTTCGATGTCGAAGTCAGCCTTGAATGCGCCGTTTTCGATACCTACGTATACGCTGATGGGATATACTTCACATACTGCGTCGAGAAGTTCAACAACAGGTGCTACGAGGTTATCAACGATGGTGTTGATACCGTCGGAACCGATGAAGTAGAAGAGGTTAGCAACGAGACCAAGAACTTCCTGTACGGGAGCATCAAGGATTTCGTTTACTCTTGCTACGATAATATCAAGTACGGGCTTGAGTGATGAGCCGTCAGCAATTACTTCAGATTCATACTGTGCCTGTGTGAGAGGTTCTGCACCGAGTGCCTCAAGGAGAGGAATGAGTGCATAGTTGTAACCGTAACCGCCGTTGATTCTGATGTCTGCACGACGAACTGTATTGTTGTCTTCGAGAGCGATAATCTGCTTACCGCTGAGAAGTACCTGGAATACGATGTCGAGAGGCATGAGAAGGTCAGATGCGAATGCAACTACGTCGTCAAGTGTTTCAATACCGAAGTCGAATGCATCGTCGCCGGTCTTAAGAACATACTTGTCGCCGTCCTTTGTGAAGCGTGCATCACGAACTTCAGCCCATGTGGTAGCTGTGCCGATGAAGTCAGCAAGCTTAGAGCCGAATTTAGCGGATGTAGCGAAGGTCTGAGGATCAAGAGCGAGATTGAGGTTTGTAAGGTTGTTTACATAAACCAGTATGTCGTCGATAGTGAGACCTGCAAGTGCGGGAACAAGGAGACCCATAAGAAGTCCGCCGAGGTCAGCACCTGAAAGGAGACCGTTAATAAGTTCGTCGAGACTACCGTAGTTTGTTCCGTTAATCTTGATAAGGCCAAGGATTGTGGGAACAAATGCATCGAGTGCTGTGATAGCGCCGGGAAGGTTTGCCTTAACGTCATCAGCGTTATCAGCGAATGCGCTGTAATCAGCTGCTGCGCCTGTAAGGTCAGCCTGAGGAATCTTTGTGTAAGAAATATTGTAATTGTCAAGGAGCATGAGGATGAGACCTACAACTGACATTTCCTTATCAGCAAGACCTGTGATAATGGTTGTAAGTGTATTGGTCTGACCCTTGCCTATCATATTAGCAAGAACTCTTAAGAAGTCAGTGCTGAATACTGTGTCAAGCACATACATAAGAGTTTCAGCAGCATCATAAGTCCAAGCATTTGCAACTGTTTCGTTTTCTACAAGATTTTCAGTAGGATCAGTTACGTCTACTGCATACTTGGAGAGAGTTACGAAGAAGTCGGGCTGGAGAAGGTTGATTACGTCAACAGGTACTGCACCTTCCTTAAGTGTGCCGTCTTCATTGTAATCTTCAGCCTTGTAAATCTTGAGACCGCCAATGAGAGTATTGAGAAGGTCAACAAGGTTTGCACCGCCGTTGTTGCCGATTGCAAGAAGATCTGTGAGACCATACTGCTTGCCATTGATATTGATGAATGACTTGAGGATAGCATCAATCTGATCTCTTGAAATTACGGGTTCAAGGAGTTCAAGGATTGAGAATACAGGTGCAAGGAGATTCTTGATGATAGGTTCAAGGTTGTTGTTAGCAAGGAGATATGAAAGTCCTGCTACGAGTTCAAGGATTGTCTTGAGAGGAGCAGCGCCAATCTTATTTACAAGACCGTTGTCACCGATGAGACCGTCAACGAGTTCAACGAGACCTGCAGATGTTGATGTAGCTGCGTCAAGCTCTACGCCAAGAGCCTTGAAGAGAGGCACAAGTGCCTTATTGTAAGCGTTACCGCCGGGAAGGCTTACGGCGCCTTCATCACCGTCAGGAAGAAGTTCAAGTGAACCGCCGGCGAAGATGAAGTCAAGAACAGGATCGAGGGGCTTAAGGAGAGCAAGAACTGCATCGATGAAGCTGTCAGCTGTTGTGATGCTCCAATCGTATGCTACTGCTGTACCATCCGTGCTGTGAGCTGCCCATACGTCTGCCCATGAAGCTGCGGAGCCTACATAAGCTATGATGTCTGCATTTTCTGTTGCTGCTGCAAAGGCTGCGGGAGCAAGGTCAACACCAAGGAGATCCTTGAGTGTCTTGCAAAGGTCAGCTGATAAGAATCCGCCGATAGCCTTAACAAGAATGCCTACGAGTTTATCATAGTTTTCTTCTGTGAAGAGAAGTGTCTTAAGGAGATAGTCAATCATGCCGCTGAGGTTAGTTACGCCTTCAGCTGTACATGCATCGCGAAGTGTCTTGAGAATGCCTGTTGCATCTTCCTTAACAAACATCGGGATGAGTTCAACTGCTTCACGTGTGATGATAGCATCAAGCTTGTTGATAGCATTGTTGAGAGTTGTCTGCTTACCAGCATTTTCACCTGCAAATGCTGTGAGTACGCCGAGGAATCTGTAGATTACATCGTGATTTGTAATATCGTACTGACCTGCAAGAAGGAGAACTACTGCAGAGATAAGTTCCTTAATACCGTTCTTTTCGTAAATGATGTCATTGATGAGACCCTTAAGGTTAAGTTCCTTATCAGTGGGTTCACCTGTTACATTATCGATACCGTCCATATCCTTGAGACCGTCTTTACCGATAAGACCGGTTACGAGGTCAGCAATAGCATATGTGTTAGCATCTGTAAGAATTGTGTTGATAAGAGTTGTGAAGGTGTCTTCAGCATCACCGATGATGTTGTACCATGCTGCAACTGAACCGTCAGCAGTTACCTGTGCGGTCGGGATTTTGATAAGTTCGCCGTTTTCATCAACTGCTGCCATCTTAGCGGCAACGTCAAGCCAGTTAATCTGGAGAGTGATACCGAGAGGATCCTTTTCACCGTCGCCATCAGTGTCAACAACCTTGAGGCCTTCAAGAAGACCGTTTACAAGATTGATGAGGTCTGAAGGATTAACGTTGATGTTTACGCCTGCGGGAACATTCTTGCCTTCTTCGTCACCAATCTCGTATTCGAAGATTGTATCTGCACCAAGATCTACCTTAACACCGATATGGAATACAGGATCGATCTTAAGAAGGAGATAGTTTGCGAATGCGAGAAGGTTCTTTGCGACATTGTTAACACCGTCTGTACCGATGAAGTAGAAGAGGTTAGCAAGCATCGGAAGAAGAGTTGCAAGAGGAGCGTCAAGGAGAGTATCTACCTTATCGATGATAGCATCGAGGATCGGGAAGAGGTGACCCTTGCCGTCAACTGTCTCTGTTCCTTTAGCAAGAGCGATGTACTCTTCCTTGCTGAGAGCGTCAATACCGAGAGCTTCGAGAAGCGGGATGATAGCGTAGTTGTAGCCTTCACCACCGAGAATTCTGATGTCGTCGCCACGGCTGCCATCTTCCTGAATGTCAGGAATTGCGATGAGCTGTTCGCCAACAAGAAGGAGTTCAAGAACTACATCGAGAGGCATAAGAAGGTCGCATAAGAGTTTTACAAGACCGTCAAAGCCCTTATTCATTTCAAGGTTCCAATTGAAGTCGTTAATTGTGTACTTGCCATCTGCACTCTCTGTGAAGCGTGCAGCACGAACTTCTGCCCAAGTTGTAGCTTCGCCGATGAAGTCAGCAAGTTTTGAACCGAATTTAGCGTTTCTTACGAATGCCTGAGGAGCAAGATCAAGACCCTTGAGATTTGTAAGGTCTTCTACATAACCTACGATTGTATCAAGGTCGATACTTGCAAGGATGGGAACGATTGCGCCTACGATGAGGTCAGCAATGTCGAGATCAGCAAGGAGACCTGTAAGGAGAGCCTTGAGTGATTCAACGTTATTTCCGTTCTTATCCTTAATGAACATCGGGATAACTGCTTTGATGATTTCATCGATAGCAGCAAGTGCTGTTTCGAGGTTGTCATCGTTCATGGGAGCATTATGCTCTACGTCAATCTTATTGATAGGCTGACGTGTGTATGCTTCGTAAGTGATTGTGTAATCAGTTACGAGAGTGATGATAATGTCAACAATGTTTTCCTGCTTACCTGCAAGGCCAAGGATAATCTTGCCGACCATATCGGGTGACTCTGTATTGATGTTGAGCTTGGTTGCAAGAGCGGTAAGGAAGTCGTCTGAACATACTGTTGAGAGAACATACATGAGACCGTCTGCACCGTCAACTGTGAAGTTTGTTACATGCTTGTGTTCAGGCTGATAATCATAACCAACTTCTGTTGATGTGAGTGTTACTACATCGTCATCTTCATAATTAATTGCATAGTTAGCAATCTGCTCGAAGAAGTCAGCGGGAAGAAGGTTGAGATATGTTGTTTCGCCTGTAGCTTCGTCCATGAAGCCGATACCGTTGATAAGGTTGTTTACGCCCTGAACAAGCTTTTCACCGTTGTCGCCTGCGATACCTGCGATATCTGTGAGATCCATGCCGATGAGAGCATCGAGGAGTTCATTGATATCGTCCATATCGATGATTGCGCTGAGGAGTGAAAGGAAGCCTGTGATGGGAGCAAGAATACCGTTTACTGCTTCTTCAACACCGTCAGATGCAAGGAAGTAGGAGAGACCTGCTACTACATCTACGATTGTGTTGATGGGAGCTGCACCGATTCTGTCAACAAGACCGAGTACGCCTCTGAGAAGTGATTCTACACAGCCAACTGCTGAATCAGCAACTACGAGGTTCATGCCGAGAGCCTTGCCGAGAGGAACGATTACATTAGCCCAGCCGTTGCCGCCCTGGAGCTTAAGGTCATCAATAAGAATTTCTACGTCTTCACCTCTGAAGAGGAAGTCGAGAACCTTACTGAAGGGAGCCACAACTTCAAGGATGATATCGATGAAGAGTTCTTCTTTAGCGGTTGCATCAGCTGCAGCTGCGAAGCCCCAAGCATAAGTGTAATCAGCCTTTTCTGCACCTTCTGCAGTGTAGTTTGCAACTACTTCTGCCCATGTTGTAGCAGAGCCGAAGAATGCTGCAAGGTTGTCGCCCTGTGCAAATGTTGCAAGGTCAATCTTCACTTCGAGAATGTCGTCAAGAAGACCGTTTACGGTATCAAATGTCTTTGCATCCATACCACCGAAGATGCCTACGATAGCACCAACGATTGTGCTCATGAGATCGTCTGTGAATGCATACTTACCGAGTACCCATTCAACGAGCTCTGTGATGCTGCCTGTTGCGCCGCTTTCAGCCATTTCTGTGATGATAGCGGGCATATTGTCAAGGTCCTTAAGAATTACGAATACATCGTCAATAGCATTGTTGAGAACTGCATCAAGCTTGTTGAGTGCAAGTTCAACTTTTTCTTTGGTGATGTCCTTATATTCGTATTCGAGCTGTGCTGCGATTGTGTCGTAAAGAACTGCAAGGTCTGTTACTTCATAATCCGTAGCAGCGAGAATCTTAATGATAGTGTCAACAAGTACTGTAGGATCGTTGATAGCGTTGTTAGCAACTTCCTTAAGTACGCCGAGCTTACCGTCCATAAGACCGTCGATTGTTTCGTCGAGAGTCTTATCTTTGAGTACGAGACCGAGAACTGCATTGATATTTTCTGTGGTAAGAATCATATCAAGGAGAGTGATGATAGTATCTGCATTATCACCGCTGATGTTCTTGCCCCATGTACCGTTGAGCTCATCCCAAACTGCGGGAGCTGTAAGGTCAGAGTTAACCTTGGAGTCGGTGAAGATAATCTTACCGTCTTCGCCAACTGCTGCAGAGCCTGCTGCGATATCGCGGAAGCTGAGTGCAATATTAAGACCGAGGTCAGCTGCATACTTAGCGATAACTGTGTCAACAAGTTCTTCGAGAGTTGTACCATCGAGGTCAAGTGTGAGACCTACGTTGTAACCGTTAGCGGCTACTTCGTCACCCATCTTGAAGTTGAGGATAGAAGGCTTCTTGCCTGCTGCATCAGCTTCAGCAAAGATATTCTTAAGATCGATAACGATTGCTACGGGAAGTACGCCTTCGATTGACTTAAGAAGTGCACTTACAGGAGCGATGAGGTTGCCAACGATTGTTGTTAAGCCATCCTTGCTTACTGTGTATGCAAGGTTAGCGAGGATACCGAGTACGAAGTTAACTGCACCGCTTTCAAGACCGCCAACAACATACTTGAGAACTGTTTCAAGGATGTAGCCGAGTGTGCCCTGAGCCTGGAAGGTTGCTTCATATTCAGTCTGATTCTTAATCATTTCAGCGGGTACGCCAAGAGCTTCCATAAGAGGAATGATAGCGTAGTTGTAGCCGCTGCCGCCCATGATGTTGATTTCCTTGAATGCGCTGATAGCGTCTGCGTCTTCTGCGTTACCGGTGGATGTACCGCCTGCAAGGAGAACTTCAAGTACGAAATCAAGAGGAGCGAGGAAGGATGTGAGGATAGCTACGAATCTGTCGATCTTGAGGTCGTTGAGAGAAACATCATCGTTTTCATCATCGTCAACCATTGTGTCGAGACCCCAAGCGTAGTTGTAGTCAGCCTTATCTGCGCCTTCTGCAGTGTAAAGCGCGATTACATCTGCCCATGTAGTTGTAACGTTACCTTCATCATCTGTTGAAAGTTCACCGAAGAAGCCCTTAATGTCGTCATCCTGTGCATACTTAGCTACGGATACGTCGATTTCTTCACCGAGAGCATTACCAACGATGGTGATGATATCCATAATATCTGCGTTGAGACCGCCGAAGATACCGGCAAGTGCGCCAACGATGGTGTTAACCATCTTATCGTTGAGGAGGAGACCTGCAACGAGGTCAGCGAGAGTTTCGCCATCTTCGAGGAGATCGAACATAGGAAGAATCTGAACAAGGAGTGCATCAAGGTTCTGGAGAGCCTTTTCAGTTTCTGCCTTGCTTACAGTGTGACCTGCAGCAGATTCGTACTGAACAGCAATCTTTTCAAGTGTTGCTTCAGGATCTTCGATAGCGAAGAACTCAACAACATACTTAGTTGTAAGGTCGTTGAGGAAGTTGATAACGCCTTCAACAGCGCCGTCTGCACTGAGATATGTGATAACCTGGTTGATGATTGCCTTTTCGTCTTCTGTTGCGAAGATGGGAAGGATTTCATCAATAGCGAAGGTAAGAAGACCGTTGATGAAGTAAGTCTTTGAACCTGTTACGGTTGTTATCTTGCCGTCAACAATGTCATCTTCAGCAAGTTCGCTACCGTCAGTATCAACAATCTTATCACCGTAGATAAGACCTGTCTGTGCCTTTTCTCTGTAGGAGTCGATAACTGCATATTCACCGATTTCAGCGATGAGTGACTTGAGCATATCAACAGTGATTACAAGGTCAAGTGTACCTGTCTTAACTGTGATGTACTTCTTACCGTCTGCGCCGTCCTTAATGCCTTCAGCATCAAGAGCAACTTCAACTGTCTTGTCACCGTTCACATAAGTGTAACCGGTTACGTTATCGTTGTCATCTGTAACTGCAGTGAGTTCGAAGTCCTTATTGCCTTCAATGAGACCATTGATGAGGTTAAGGAGACCGTCAAGTGTGATGTAATTGTCAAGGTTCACCTTAAGAAGTGATTCTACGAATTCATTCTTTTCACCTGTGATGGGTTCAACAACTTCGAGGAGACCCCAT
Organism: Acutalibacteraceae bacterium; assembly: GCA_045604385.1. Classification (GTDB taxonomy): domain Bacteria; phylum Bacillota; class Clostridia; order Oscillospirales; family Acutalibacteraceae; genus UBA6857. Next base: position 52,905 of record JAZUNX010000082.1, on the reverse strand, counting down.
ACGAGTGCGAGTACATTGTCTACAAGCACTTTTACGTTGTCACTTACGAGGAAGTAGAGGAGACCTGCAAGGTGTTCGGAAATGAATGTGATGGGAGCTTCTGCGATACCGTCTACGATAAGGAATACGATATCGAGAACTGTTCCGAGAATTGTTTCAATGTCAGTTGCGCTGTTATAGTCAGCAACTGTCTTAATCTTACCTTCTGTATCAACAGCAAGGAGATTGAGTGCATCAACGAGACCGAGGATGCCTTCTGCGTAGCCCTTAGAGCCACGGATTTCGATGAAGCCGTCACCGAGAATTACGCCGGAAGCGATTTCTTCAGCTCTGTCATCGTCGGGTGTTTCAGTTGCTTCGCCTGTTGTTGTGTTATAAACAGTTTCGAAGTCACCTGTGTATACACCGTTAGAGGAAAGAAGTGTAAGAGTCTTGCCCTGGAAGAGTACCTGAAGAACAGGTGTGAGAGGCTGAACGAGTACCATGATAGCAGCGATGAAGCTGTCCTTATCTGTTACGCCCCAGTTTGCATCGATAGCAAGCTTGCCTTCTGCATCTGTAGCGGCATTAGCCTTAACTTCTGCCCATGTCTTGGCATCGCCGATAATAGAGTTAACAGCTGCAACTGCTGCTGCATATTTATCCTTACCTGCGAAGTGAGTATTGATTGACTTCTTGAAGTCAGCTGCTGTGAGCTTGTAGTTGCCAATCTTAATAAGATTGAGGATTGTATCAATGATATTATCCTGACCTACGGTACCACCGAGGATGTTAATGAGAGCATTAACGATGGTATCCATCATTTCATCCTTGAATGCGAGACCGCCGAGGAGGTCAGCAACAAGAAGTTCAATTCTTGTGGTGTCAGCATCAGGAAGTTCCTTCTTAACTGACTTGAGGATAGTATCCATGAGTGAACCTTCTTCCTGTTCACCCTTAACAAGGAGAGTGAGAACGAGAGGAAGTGCTTCATTGATGATAGTGTCGAGCTTACCGGGAAGCTCAGCTGCTTCGATATCACCTGTATGGTCGATTTCGATGTAAATGTTGCTGTAATCAGAGTATGTGATTTCGTAACCTTCGAAGAGTGCTACGATAACATCAAGAAGAGTGAGACCTGCAACATTACCATTGATAAGAGCCATGATATTTTCAATGATCATACCTACAAGGTTCTGATTGCCCTTATCGTCAACTCTCTTATCTTCGGGAAGAAGAGCGGTGAGAAGTTCTTCTGAAAGAACATTGTCAAGAAGGAATACAAGTGAGTCAGCGATGTCAACAGAGAAGTTGTTAACAACGTTGCGTACCTTACCTGTAAGCTTGTAGTGATTCTTGTGGAGTGATTCGTCGAACTTGTCGGAAGCGATAGCAATCTTATCACCTACGATACCTCCGAATGCACCGCCGGTTGCGAGTACTTCAGCTTCGAAGTAAGTCTTGTTCTTATCTTCTTCACCAATGTTTACTGCATAAGCAACATACTGTTCGAAGAAGTCTGCGTCAAGGAGCTGAACAGGAGCGAGCGCTTCACCGTTTTCATCTGTCTTGCCCTTAACAAGGAGACCGCCAACGAGGTTATTTATGATATTTACAAGGTTCTTTGATGTACCGATGTTTGCAACGATTTCGTCGAGAGTAAAGGTTCTGCTGTTTTCGATCTTAGTAGCCTTTTCGCCTGTAAGAGCTATGAGAGCATATTCCTTACCGTCAACGGTAATCGTGTTTTCATCAGCCTTTTCAAGGTATACTTCTACAGTCTTTGTGGTTGCTTCTTCAGTTTCTGTTGCGGGAACATCAACTGTGTAGCTGTAACCGTAAAGAGTAGTTTCAACGGGTGTACCAACGCCGTCGGGCATAAAGTCGCCGAGGAGACCGCCAAGGAGACCACCGAGAAGTTCATCAAGGAGAGCGCCTACTGCGGGTTCAGCAACATCAAGGAGTGCAAATACGGGTGAAAGAAGGTTTGTAACAAGCTTTTCAACACCGTCGGACTCGATGAAGTATGCGAGTGAAGGTACGAGTGTAAGGATATACTCAACAGGTGAAGCGCAAAGAGCATCAACAATATTGAATACACCGTCTGTAATGGCTGTGAGAGTTACTGCACCCTCAGCATCCATATAGTCATCAGCAGTTACGAGTGTGCCGAACTGATCAGCTGCAAGACCCTTAAGGAGAGGAAGGATAGCGTATTCGTAGCCTTCGCCGCCCTTAACTGTAAGAGCTACAGGAGCGTCCTCGCTCTTGCCCTTAATAACGATGTCTTCGCCTCTGAAGAGGAAGTTGAATACGGGTTCAAGCTCTGCTGCGAGAGCCCAGATGATTTCGATGAACTTGTCAAACTTAGCTTCAAGACCGTCAACTGCATCGATACCCCATTCGATATTGAGAGCTACCTTGCCGTCTTCGCCAACATAATAGTTAGCAACGTCTGCCCATGTAGCATCACGTGTTGTAGTTGTATCGTCAGCAGTATCTTCTGTGCCCTTATCGTCTACTTCAGTAATTGTGCAGGTTTCGCCTACAGCGGCTGTGATTACGCTGTTGAGAGCAGCATTCGAAGATGCTTCAAGTACACCTGCAGGTGTGAAGTTGATTTCGAGAAGGTCATTAAGGATGGGAAGTACGGTTTCAAGTGTCTTTGCAAGATCACCTGTGCCGATAGCGCCGATAACAGCACCGATGATGGTATCCATCATTTCATCCTTGAATGCAAGATCTGTAAGGATAGCTTCAACAACCTTAGCAAGAGTTACGCCCTGATAGTTGCCGTCAGCATTCTTAACAGAAGCAAGTGCACCGCTAAGGAATTCAACATTTTCAAGGAGCGGAAGAAGATCGGGAATAAGAGCAAGGAGAGCCTTATCGAGCTTCTTGATTGCACGTCTTACCTTACGTGCTGTGAGGTTAGAATCAACTGAATATGTGTCATAATCGTAAGTCTTTTCTTCGAATGACAGATATTCGAGCATATCATTTTCAACGTCATAGTGGTTGAAGTAGTTAAGAAGTACCTGAAGTACACAGTATCTGTTGTCGCCTGTGATACCTTCAATTACTGTTGCAATTGTTGCGTTCTTTTCGTCTTCAAGGTCAACACCTGCAACTTCGAGGATGTCAAAGATGAGACCATTTTCAGCAAGAACGATTTCAGAGATAAGCTGAAGGACAGTGTTTGCTCTTGTAGCTGTTACACCCTTAACAACGCGTGTTGAACCGCTTACCTGAGCACCGAAGTAACGCATTGTTTCAACGTTACCGATTGCGGCTGTCTTTTCAACGATAAGTGAGAAGATACCATCAAGGAATGAAAGGTCAACATACTTTTCGTCTGTGGGTTCCTTATCCTTATTTATGAGACCGTCAATGAGAGAGATGAGGCCATCTTCTGTGAGAAGAGCGTCAACGATGTCACTTACGGTTGCGGCATCTTCAAGTCCGGGGATACCGAGACCGCCGAGAAGATCACCAAGGAATGCATATACATCGAGAGCTACGAGAGGCTCTGTTCTGCCGGTAATTTCAATTTCCTTAGCTGAAACAGCGTTAACCATATCAACAAGAGTGATAACGGGAGCAAGGAGCTGTTCAACTGCCTGTGCAAGACCTTCAGATGTGATGAAGAATGCAAGTTCGGGAAGAAGGTCGATAATGAACTGTACGGGAGCATCGAGAACTGTGTTAAGAAGTTTTTCGATACCGTCAATTACGAAGTGTGCAAATTCTTCATCTGTTGCAATAGCTGCAACTGCATTCTTATCTTTTTCAATTTCAATACCAAGTGCTTCTGCTACGGGAATTACAAATCTGTCATAACCGTCACCTGCAGAAACAGTGATACCGTCAAGAACTACAAGATCGCCATCTTCAAGCATGAGAAGCTTGAGAACAGGAACGAAGGGAACTACGATAGCTTCGAGAAGATCGAGTACGCCGTCATAGTTTGTGATACCGAAGCTGTCGGTGCCTGTAATCTGAAGAGCATACTGGTAAACGTTTACAGTTTTGCCGTCCTTTTCTTCAGTTACTACGTTGCCGTTTTCATCAACAGCATAGAGATAATCGCCATCGTTGGGAGCATAAATGGGATTCTGCTTATCTGTGTCGTCTTCAGCATAGCTTACATGTTTAGAAGCATCAAATGCAACCTTGGTGTTGTACTTGTTGTATGCTTCTTCCCATGTATCGCAACCGTCAAATACAGCAGCAACAGTAGTATTCTGTTTCTTGAAGTACTTGAGAGTAAGGTTGATACCGCCGTCAACACCGCCTGTGAGCTCGTAAACGAGGTCAAGGATGCTGTCAAGCTTGCCCTTACCGAAGAGGTTAACAAGTGCTGTAAAGATAGTAGTTGCAAGGCCGTTCTTATCTTCTGTATCAACGAAGAGAGAGGTAAGAAGGTTCTGTACAACTTCTTCTACAGTGTCACCCTTAAGGTCGATATCAAGGTTTACACCGAGTGCGGGAAGGAGTTCGCCTACGAGAGGAAGAACTGCTGTGATAAGGTTATCGAGCTGAACAGGAAGGTTTTCGAGTTCCTTTTCGTCAATGGGTGCTGTCCACTCGGGAAGAGTCTTATCAGTTGCTTCTACACGAGCATCTTCGTAAACAACGTTGTACCATGAAAGAAGGTTAATGAGGAGAGCCTCGATAGCCTGGGGATCATTGAATACGCCGTAAACGAGTACGCTGAGAAGGGCATTGAGGTCGAGTGATCCGTCTGCCTTTGTTATTTCAACTGTCTGGAGATATTCATCAGAGAAGTTGAACATTTCAACAAATGTAGCAAGGAGATCACGTACACCGGGCTGGAATACGATGGTTTCGAGAACTGTGAGAAGAACAGTTTCACGGTCAACGTAATATTCTGTGTTAGCAATGTCCTTATTGTCGACATAGCTGTTGTCAAAGAGCAGATTGCCGTTCTCATCTTTAAGAACAGGGTTCTTGATCATTACATCGTTGTCGCCTTCGCTGTCATACCATGCGCAGGAAGCGAGAGTTACGAAGAGCTGATCGTTAAGAATATCAGAGAGATAGATAGGATCTTTACCCTGGATCTCGATCTTCACACCGAGGATGAGATCCCAAAGGATATCCATAAACTTGAGCTTATCGAAGTCGATACCTGTATTGTCTTCACCGAATACGGGTTCGTCACCTTCAGTAGCAACGAGAGCGACGCCTGCGGCTTCGTTTGCTTCTCTTGCTTCGTCAATCATCTGATCTACGTATTCTGCTGCAGTTTCAGCTGCTTCAGGAGCTTCAGCTTTGTTAGCAAGGTTGTAAAGGAGGCTCTTAACCATACCCATAAGGTCAAGATCATAGATGTTCTTGATAAGGTCGGTGAGTGCAGTTACGGGAGCAAGAAGATTTGCAAATACGATGTCAATACCGTCACTTTCAAGGAAGCGAGCAAGGTACGGAAGGATTGTGGCAATAGTTGAAACAGGACGTTCGCAAAGTGAATCGACAACTGCAAGAAGTGCATTTACGATTGACTTGAGCATGATTGACTTGTCGCCGTCAACGAACTGACCGGTTGTACCGTCATTGAGTTCGTAAGTACCGCCGTAGACAGCTGCTTCATAGTGGCTCTGGTTCTCATAGAGAGCAGAGAGATATGTTGCACCGTTATTGTCCTTAAGTACGGGTACACCGAGAGCTTCAATGATGGGAAGGATTACGCCTTCATAGCCGTCAAAGCCACGGATTGTAATTTCGTCATAGATTGTAAGGTTCTGACCGGTAAGGAATACTTCGAGAACGATTGAAAGGGGTGAAAGAACATCCCAGATAACCTGTACGAAGTTATTTCTTGATGCATCACGGGCTGCCTTTTCTGCTGCTGCCTTCTGTGCATCGGTCATATCGTCTGTGATTTCAGCTTCAACAAGGATATTCCAAGTAGCGTCAAACTTAACTGCTGTCTTCTGTGAATCGGTATCGTCTACCATTTCGGGAAGGATAGCGAGTTCTTCGCCGTCAACAGTAATCTGTGTCTTGTTAGCCTCGTCGAGTTCAACAGGTACTTTTTCAGTTTTACCGTCTACTTCTTTATTGTAATAGTAGTAGTAAACTGTACCGCTTTCATCTTCATCTGTATCGGGATCGTCTACAACCTTTTCAGTCTTCTGAATCTGGTTATAAACCTTAATAAGTGATACTGTATCATCCTTTTCGCCGTCACCGTCAGCATCAACAGTTGCAGTTGTAGCTGTAGCAGTGTCAAAGTGAGAAGCATAGATTACATCACCGTTATCGTCTTCAGCAACTTCACCTTCAGCAGTAAGAGTAGCATACTTGTATTCATACTTGGTGTTAGCTTCGCCGACTTCTTTCCATGTCTTGGCGTCGCCGATAAGAGATGTAAGAGTATCGTTGTTCTTAAATGCTGCGGGGTTGATATCAAGACCTGCTGCATTCTTAAGAAGATCAGAAATCATGCCGAGGATATTGTCAACACTGTCGGATGCAAGTAAGCCTACAAGCATACCGAGAAGGTCGTTGATCATATCGTCTGTGAAGAGCTTATCTTCAAGGAGAGTGTTAACCACGTTGCTGAGTGTAAGGTCGTCATCTGCATCGGCAATACCGTGGAGAAGAGCGCCTTCCTTAGTGAGGTCAGCCTTAAAGAGGTTAAGAACTGTACCTACAAGCTTATCAAGGTTATCGATAGCATAGGCTGTCTTTGTACGGGCAATAATCGAACCGTTATAGCCGTCAGTTGTGATATCTTCGTAAGTTGTGTTACCGTCATCGTCATAGAAGTCATAGTGATACTCTTCAATAGCCATAAGCTCAACCTCTGAGGAGTCAGCTACTGTATATTCATTGAAGAGAGTAGTGATAAGGTCTACAATTTCATCAGGATTACGGAATACACCTGTAAGAATATTGTCAAGGAGCGCGGCATCTGTGCCGTTTTCGTCTGTAATGTCATAACCGAGAGCTGCACCGAGAACTTCCTTGAGTGTTGTATTCTCGAATACAAAGTCAAGGACAAACATAAGCACGTCAGCCTTTGAAACTGTAAGCTGACCGTTAGCAGCGTCAACCTTTACATAGTTCTGATATGCATTGGGGATGTTATGAGTTCCACCTAAAGAGTCAGTATAGCTTGCACCGTAGGGATCACCGAGAGCTGCGAGTGACTCAATCCATTCATTAAGTGCGTCGGAACGAAGCTGTCTTGCCTGTTCGAGCCATTCGTCGTCGATGCTGCCGTCAGCCTTGGTATGTGCATTGATGATATCCCAAGCAGCATTTTCTGTATCAGCATCTATGAAGGCTGTTACTGTTCTGAAGTAGGGTTCATCGTACTTGTAAAGCTTAGACAGATCGAACTTGATATTAGCAACGAAGGAAACTGCAGATTCGGTAAGAGTGATACCGAGTTCAGTTGCTTCCTTGGTTGTAACAACCTTATTACCGTCTTCGTCATAGGTAATTTCATCATAGTACTTAACGCCGTCAACTTCATAGAATCGGAAGTTATCCTGGAAGGTGTACCATGTCTTTGTGCCGAGGTAGTCCATAAGACCGGCACCGATACCGTTAACGTCAACAGCAAGAACAGGAGCAAGTCTGTCTGTGAATACTGTTACGAAGGTGAGAAGGTTTGCAACAACTTCACTCAGACCGTCGCCTACGATGAAGTATGCAAGGTTGGGAAGTAACTGAGTGATGGAAGCGATGGGATATTCAGCAATAATTTCCACAAAATAGAATACATAGTTGATAACTATTGAAAGGAATTTATCGATTGAATAGTCACCGGTTGCATATTTCATACCTGCGTTATCCTTAATGAGTCTGTTAGGAATACCGGTTGCATCAGCACCATATCTGTCCGCACGCTTTGCATTAAGAGCAGCGCGGAAGGTCGTTGTTGTAGGCTGACCGTTTTCACCTATTACATAGTTTGTATCAAGGTAAGTAAGAAGACCGTCAAGACCGAAACCTCTGAGGAGAGGAAGAATGGTGTCTTCATAACCGTTCATACCTTCAATATTAAGTGTGTCAAAGAGCTTAATAGCACCCTTGGTATTATCTTCTTCCCAAATTGCTCTGCCAAAGAAGATAGCCTGAAGGATGGGCTCAAGAGGACTGATAATGCCCCAAAGACCGTTTACGAATACATTGATATTCTTATAGAAGTTCTCGTTGCCTTCAAGGAATCCGAAGGACCACTTTGCAGTAGTTTCGTCATATTCGGGAGCAAGAGCGTACTTCTTATAAATTACATTACCGTCATCATCCTTTTCGTCTGTTTCAACGGCGAAGGACTTGAGGTTTGCGATCTTTGATGAGTAGTCAACAGTTTCACCGTCATCATTGGTGTAAGTGTAGAGATAATCACCATCAGCATTTGTCTTCTGTGTATAGAGTGCAACCATTTCAGTTGCGGGGTTATCCTTATCGTCAACCATCTTTGCTGCAATTTCAACTTCTGCATCGTCGATAGTTGTCTTTGTAAGACCTGCTTCGTCAAGCTCGATTTCCTTAACAGTGTCGCCAACCTTATAAGTGTAAACATACTTAAGGTCTTCGCCTTCACCTGTTGTTGCCTGAATCTGTGCATAAGCAGGACCAGCATAGTTGCCGTTTTCGTCATACTTGTTGGAAGGAACGGAGTGAGCCTCCTTAATCATTTCCCAAGTAAGATCTTCGCCGTCAACCTTACCGTCAGCATCAATGTTAAGACCGTAATTGAAGAAACCGAGTGCGCCTGCGTATGTGGTGGGATCTGCATTAAGTGTCTTGTAGAGATTTGCTGCTGTAAGGTCGATGCCTGCATCAGCTGCGAGAGGTAACCACTGACCGATAGCGCCACCGAAAATACCAACGAGGGCATTATAAATGGTGGTCATAAGGCTGTCGGAGTAAACGAGGTCGCTTACGAGAGCTGAAAGGATTTCAAAGAGACTTGTAGCACCGCTATTGAGTTCAATACCGAGTGATGAAAGGTCGAGAGTACCGGAGTTAGCAAGAATCTTAAGAACATCGGGAAGAGCCTTTTCAAGAACTGAATCGAGGCTGTCAAGAGTTTCGTTAACTTCAGCTTCATTGAAGAGAACGTTGCCGTTTTCATCCTTGGTTATTGCATCCCAATCATAGCCCTGATGTACGATACCATAATCAGCCATTACAGCTTCGAGAGTATCATCAGCCTTATCAAGAGCATCAGCCATCTTCTCATAGAACATATCCTTGCCCTGACCGGGAACATAGTCTGTAAGAAGGTCAACGAGGATACCTACTACGATATCTACTGCTGTACCGTTATAGCTGCCGTTATTCATAACGGGAAGCTTACAACGGTTGATAAGTTCGGAAATGATACCTGCTACACGTGCGGAATCTTCAGGAGTAGCGTCACCGCTCTGATACCATTTTTCAACAAGTTCACCGAAGAGTCCAAGGAAGTCTTCTGTGAGAATGGAACGAACGAGTGTTACGAATACCTGGCCTGCAACACCGTCAAAGCGTGCGAATGCACTAATGCCGCCACCGTTAGGTAAAGTAGTATTATCAACATTTGATGTGTAGCCTACGCTCTTACTGCCGAGAACTGCAATAGAACCAAAGTCGATGAAGGAGTTGATGGCTATATCCTTATCAGCCATGCCTTCTTCAGCGAGAGCCTTGGAAAGAGCTGTATTGATCATTGATTCGAAATCAAGATAATTGTCAAGGAGCCCCTTGATGTCAAGTTCAATAATCTTGCCGAGAACGGGATCCACGATGTCGAGAATCTTAAGTACGGCACCTGCAAGATTTTTGATTGACTGTGCAAGGTTAGATGTTTTTGCATAAATCGCGTTACCAGCTTCGTCAACCTTACCTGTATCGTATGTATATGAATACATAAAGTATGCAAGGTTAGGAAGTGCTTCGAGGAGTACTGTAAGAGGACTTTCAAGAAGACCTGTGAAGCCTGTTGCATCGTCACCTACAAGAACTGCACGAAGAGCTGTGAGAAGCGGAGTAAGGGGGGAGTGAACGGTGGGAGTTGTTCTGACATTAATCTTACCTGATGTCAATCCGCTCTGACCGTAAATATAATTGAGATAATCTGATTCTGTCATCGAAGCAGTCTTCTGTGTGCCAGGAAGCTTAACATTGCCGACACGGAAGGCTTCAATAATCATTACAAGACCTGTCTGATAACCGTTAGCACCTTCAATGGTAAGTGAATCAAAGAGTGTAAGGTCACCGCCTGCAAGAATTACTGCAAGTACGGGGTTAAGGGGTGAAAGAAGGTCGGTAAGGAACTCGAAGAATGCATCTACCTTCTTTTCATTTGTTGAAAGGTCTGCACCCTCAAACCAGTTGTAGCCGGCTTCGGGAGCTTTAACCATAGCCCATGTAAGGTTACCTGCATCACGCTGAAGGTCAGCCTTAAGCACGGGGTCAGTTTCAGCGGCAATTGCTGCCTGCCATTCGTCATAGAGCCACTTGTTGATACCCTTGTTTTCAAAAGCAGCACCGTCAATAGTCTGGCTGTAGAAACCGAGAGGTCTTACATCAATATTGAAGTCTGCAAGTGCGGGAAGGAGCTTAACTACTGTATCGCTTGCAAGAATACCGGGAAGAAGACCTGGTTTTTCAAACTCTTCACCTGTTTCTTCATTGATAACAGTTGTGGGATTGAAGAGAACTTCAACAAGAGTCTGAATAAGCTCATTTGATGATACAAGAGCTGCAACAATATCAGGAAGTGTCTTATTATTGGGATCATTGAGGATATCCTTTACAAAGCCGAGGTCAATTTCGTGACCGAGAAGGTTGAGAGGCTTGCCAAGGAAACCGTCGAGGGTGGGACCGAGAATGTCAAGGATAGTGGGAAGAAGAGTAGGAATAAGGTCATCAATATTTTTGATTGCCTTATTTATTTTGGCTATCTTTTCTTCATCAGTTGTGTTTTCATCTTCGCTTGCTTCGTCGGCAAGTGATTCGCTGAGATATTCACCGAGAACGAAATAATTTGTTCCTATAGTACCCTTGTCAACTGTCTTGTAAGCCCAAGGAAGTGTCTTACCGTCAGCATCCTTATTAAGGAAAGTGTTAAGATAGGTATAAACATCAATGTTATACTCATTAAGAAGTGATACAAGAATACCAACGAGGTTATTAGCCTGACCGTCAAGAGCGCCGAGGATACCGGCAGCACCGCCGCCGAGAAGAGCACCGATGGTGGTAAGGAGACCGTCGTCAAGAATCCATCGAAGAAGTACCATAAGTACGTCTGCATGATCTGCTGTTAAGTGCACAACATAACGGTTTGTTTCCTTAACGCCATCGACCCATTTTTCTGTGGGCGTACACATTGCCATCATTCTGTTAACGGGAGCTGATATTTCAAGAGCTATACCGTTGTTATAAGGCTTATAAAGGTCAAATACCTTTTCTTTTGCTAGACCGTAGAGTGTCTGTGAAAGAGCACCGGGAGCAAGCCAGTATAAGCCGGCCTTATCCTTGTATGCTACATTCTTTGTTACTTTCGTTCCGTCGGGATTTTCCAATGACGGGTCGGTGAATTGGCCGTCATCAGTAAGAGTATAGTATACGGGCTTACCGCTGCCGTCGTTAAGATGCTTGCTTTCATCCTCAGGATCTACCGTATCAATTACTGTAAGATAGCCCGTCAGCACTTCAGTACCGACATCATTTACGCCCGGAGCTTCATTAGTCGGTATCAACGCCGTCAGTGACTTAACAAGACCTGTGAGACCTGTACGAAGGTCAATACCTAAGTCGTTGATAAGAGGAAGAAGCATATCCTTTGAAAGGTACATTGTACCGTTAAGAGGAACATTATAGATACCTAAAGCACTAACCTGTGCGTCGTAGAAAAGATTGATGCCTGTAAGCTTCGGATAAAGCTGATTGTATTCAATAGCAGCAACAAGATTGGGAAGAAGGTCAAGAACGGTACCGATGGGGTTCTTAAGGAATGTGCCTTCAAGCCAATTAACGATGGGTGAAAGAAGGTCTTTCCAAAGCTGGTAACCGTAATTCTTAATATAGTTGGTTGATTCAAGTGTACCTGCTTCTCTACAGTCTTCTCTAATAGTGTCAACTGTAGGATAGTCCGTGATACCGAGAAGCTCATAAAGAGGCATAAAGAGACAGTCATAAAGTGCATCATTAGGTGATGTAAAAGCAATATATGACTTATCGGATGTCACGCCAAGAACCTTTGCTTTAAGAGCATAGTGGTCACCTGAATTAGCAATAAGACCGCCAAGAATACACTGGAAACCTGATGTAGCAGAAGCCATAGCTCTGTAGAAGTCTTCAAAGTCGTCAATCTTCCATACGGCTTTACTGTCAAGCTGCTTCCAAAGGTCAGGATTAATACCGGTTACTTCTTTGGTATAGTTATAGTTTTTAAGTGTGGCATCTTTCCAATAGGTTCTGGTATATTCGTTAGTTTTGTCGTATTCTTTAGCTGTTTCAAGAACACGAAGAATTTCTTCATAATTATCCCACTGACGACCGTTTACTGAAAGTGAACCGTTAAACCATCTGTAGAACTGAACTCCATCCTGTCCGTGGTCATGACCGTTCCAGTTTTCAAGATACCAGTGGGGCATTGTTGCAATAGTACAACGAAGGAATGCCGGGAAGAGAGATGCGTTATCTGATTCACCGATTGCTGTAGCGGCAATACCGGTCTGCTCACCTTCAATATCATAAAGAAGAGGACCTACAGCTTCATTAAGGAACTGGAATACAAGAGTCTGAAGCTGACCGCTGAACAAGAGGTTAATAATGAGAGCATTGAGGAATTCCATAAGGTCCTGACACTCGTCACCTACATACTTCTGAACACCGTTGTATGTGTATTTATTCTCCCAGTAACCAAGAGGATTATCCATCTTCTTAATTTTCTGGTAGGTTACGCCATTAACGGTCTTTTCCGTATCGGAAGCGAGGTTGTTATCAGCATTATAGAAAACTACACCACTGTCACCATACTGAGATGTATAACCCACATAACCGTAAGAAATGGCTCCTGTTATAGGATCTTCCTTAGTCTTGTGCTCTTTCTTAAAGAGAAGACCGCCGAGAAGTGAACCCATATCTGTTGATGTAAGAATACCGTCAAGAGCGCCGATAAGTTCTTCCACAAGCACGTCAGCTTCTTTATCTGATGTAATACCTACAGCATCAACAAGTTCCTGAATTGTATCATAGCTGAGAGCGGTTTCGGGAGCCTGTTCAAATGCATACTCATACCACTTGCTGTCAAGATTTTTGAAAAGATATTTGCGGATTTCGTGGTGCTTATCGGGATTGCTGTCTCTCAAAGCAGTAAGATTTGACTTGAAGGCGTTTGCCTGCTTGATGATTGATTCGGTCTGACCGGCGAGAGGCTCGTTAATCTGATTAAAGAGGTCAGTTACCTCCTTAAGAGAACGAGCTTCAAGACCCTGTGATGTAAATTCAACGGGGTCATATACGGGAGCAACATTGAGGAATTCAGCACCTAAAATACCGGGAAGAGCCTCTGCAACAATAGCCTCATAACCAAGAAGGATAATTTCGAAGTTGTAATATGAAACCTTACTGCCGCCTTCTTCGTAGTAATCAAATACACGCTGGGAAAGGTTATAGATACGATTAGCAGCACGTCTCTTTAAGTCCTTGATGAAATCATCATAGGGCTTCATGCCTTCTTCACCGAAGATATCAGCCATAAGCTCTGCTGTTGCAGGGTCATTCATAACGTCTGCACACTTCTTATAACCTGCTTCAACGAGTGACTCGTAGTAACCCTTTAATGTCTGATAGTTAGCACCGGCAAGGAGAGCAGGATTGATACCGTTGATGATAGCATCCATCTTTGTTTTGGCATCAATGTATTCTTTACCGCCAACATTAAGGCTGAATACGTTATACTGGGAGATGAACTTATTCCAGTTGCCTACATCTTCCATAGAGATGCCTTCGCCGCTATTTAAATCACCGTTTGCATAAGCGATATCGTCAAGGTTTTTAAGGTAGTTCCACACGATATTGCCTGTAGCATCTGTAATATAGGGGAATACAGAAGATTCAAATACAGCTATAACTTCTGCAGCTTCGTATGTGAATGTTTTAGCCTGAATGTAGTCATAGTGTACACAGTGAGCTGCTTCTACAGGACAATCGGCATTTGCACATGCTTCACCACAGGTACCGTCACAGTCTTCCCATACGTGAGCAAGAGCTTCAGCTTCTTCGGGAGTACGAAGGGAGCGCTTTGTGTTAGTGGTGTCAACCACCTGCTTGAAGAGCGCAACAAACTTGACATACTGCTCCTGGGCGTATGTCTGGGCAACATTATGACCGAGACTGGTTATACGGCTTGTAACATATTCGTAATATGCTTCACCTGTGTAACCGTCTTTACCTTCGAAAGCTTTTCTGATTTCACCGAAGTAGCTTACGTTTTCCTTACCGTTATAAACATTAACGGCTTTGAGGTTTTCAACTTCGGAATTAAGTTCATTGTATGTCTGAAGAAGAGCATCGCCTGTTGTTTCAGTTTCAGCTCTTGCGAAGAGAGTTTCAAACTTTGTCTGATATGCGTCAGCGTAAGCAGGTGCAATATAACCTAAAACTTCGCCTGTATACCAAGCCTGAACTTCTTTCCATGTCTTCTGCGAACCGGACGGAAGTCTGTCCTTAACAAAGTTATCCCAGATTTCTTCCGCATTGCTGATACCGGCCTGCATTATGGAATCTTCGAAGGACTGAATATTTCCGGCAATTTCGAAAACTTTCTCTGTAAGCTCTTCTGTATCGAGACCGGTATAATCAGTTGTGAACCATGTCTGACCAAGGTTAATGAACTTTTCGATCTGGTTTTTAACAATAGTAAGATTTGTGGCAATCTGTTCGGGATCCTGTGTAATGGTTTCGAACTTGATGTCACCGGCATTGATCTGATATGTACCGTTACCGTTATCAGTTCTGGTGATGGTAAGAACACCCTTGTAAAGGTCAAGGTTACCGGGATCAGTAGTAATGTCTTCATACTTATCCCACTGAAGAATATTAAATCCGGCTTTAATATCAAGGGTAGTTGTGGTACCGCTGATATAAGTGGTAGAATCTTCAGTTTCACCAAAAGTGAACTCATTGAGGATTTCCTCATATCGCGCAAAAGGCATACACTGACCTGTAGTGTCAGCATTTACAGCCTCTTGAACCAATGCTTTAATTTTAGCATTGATGCCGTATAAGGTGTGTTTGTCTGATGCGACAAACTTTGCGGCTTCTGCATAAGCCTTGGCAACCCAATGCCATGAAGACGTAGCTGTGTCGCGTTCAACCCTCCACATACCTACGCCGTCTGAAGCAGGAACATTTTTGATGTCCTCCTCCGTCGCATCGTCTTTGTCCGCTGCTTCGATGAGGTCGATCAAACTTGCATGATGAAGTTCAATCTGGCTCATCAACGATTCAATTGAGCCGTCAGCACCGAGAACGCTGAAGCACACTGAAACGCTGGATACTATCATAATGATAGCAAGCAGGGTACTTAGTACTTTTTTACCAACTTTCATAATTTTTTCCTCCTTAAAAATGAAAGAATGAATATATTACAAATAGGATTCCCTATAATAATACCGAGCCTTTTACCCTAAAAATGGGTGCAAAATGCCCATAGAGACACCTATAACTATAGGTAGTATAACATCAAAGTTCAAGTTTTTCAATATTTTTTTTAATATTTTTTCATTTCTACTATTTGCATATATAACAAAAGTTTATTTTGTTCAGTTTTACATATAGTTAAAATCACCTGTTTTTCAGCACTTTTTATCCTCTGAAACACAAAAAAACAGCATCTTGTTTTGATGCTGTTTTCTTTCTACAAAATATTGAATTTAACCTGTCCTGACCGACAAAAAAACAGGCGCCGGCTTAATGCCGTCGCCTGTTTGGGTTTTAATTTATGCGTGACAATTAATATCTGCTGTCCGGATTGCTGCAGCAATTGATCTTGCCTGTGAAGAATTTGATAATCTTATGGAAGAATCTGAATACGATTCCCCAGAATCCGTTTCTGTGGCAAGAACATGAGCAAGAGGGAGTACCTGAACCGCTGCCTGCTTCATTGAGTTCTACGGGAAGAACTGTGTCACTATAAACAGATACGTTATCAACTGTCTTGCTGTCTGAACCGTAAACAATCTGAATTGTATATGTGCCTTCAACAAGACCTTCGAATGTAACTTTACCACTGTTGTTGGTGAAGTTTGTTGCTTTAGCTACGCCTTCAAGGTAAACAACAACCTTTGCGTCAATAGCTATAGCACCGTTTTTGGTTACAGTTACTTCAAGTTTCTTATAAGTAAGCTGAACAAGCGGTGTGATTTCAACCTCTCCACATCTCTTACAGGTCTTTGTGATTGAACCGGCCGCATTATAGGTGGGTTCTACTCTTACGGGAGCTGACCAATCGTGACCGAGAGCGGGCTTAACGTCGGGGCTTTCCTTAACATATCCGCAAGTCTTACATATCTGCTTTTCGCCACCGGTAGTTGTACATGTAGCTTCGCTGTTTACATTGTCCCAATCGTGTTCTACGCCGGTGTAAACAGGCTTGATAGTAATGTCAGAATAAACCTTTGTACCTGCTTCAACTGTCCAACCTGTATGAACATAGTGAACATAAGCTGTTGCATCCTCTTCGGGAGCTTTTTCGGGAGCTGCAGGAACTGTGTCACCGTATTCCACGCTTTCTGTCTTGAGGACATTATAATCGAGGTCAATATAAGTTACGTTGTACTTGCGTGTGGTTGCTTCGTATACTGCTGTGTAAGTAGCGTCTGCTTCACCTGCAGTAACAGTAATTGTAGCTTCCTTTGTAACTTCTTCGCCTTCTCCGTCTACCCAGCATACAAACTTGAACTCGTACTCATTTGTCTTTACCTTTTCAGGAGCTGTGTAGGACTTTGTATTACCTTCGGCAACTTCATATGACTTAAGCTCGGCAATTGTGGGAATACCTGTGCCGTAAGAAACACTTTCGTTGAAAGTAACGGTAACGATCTTAGCTTCGGGGGCAATTGTATCACCGCAAATCTTACAAACCTGGCTTCCGTCAGGCTGAAGTTCATATTCATGTTCAGCCTTAGGAATGGTTGTTACCTTTTCATAATCGCAAACAGAACACTTTTCAGTTTTCTGACCTTCCTTGGTGCAGGTTGCTGCCCATGTCTTGTCGGCATCATTTACAGTTACAAAGCTATGAGCTGTGCCTGTGTAGGTTGCATAAATTCTTGTGGTTTCTGTGATGGGACCGAATTCTTCTCCTAATTCAAGAGAATCTTCACCGTAAATCCAGCCGGCAAAGGTGTAGTGCTTGTCAGCATCTGCATCCTTTACGGGTGTAACGAGTTTGTCCTCTGCATCCTTTTTACCGTATGCAATATCTTCACCGCCGTTAACATTGGTGTTCCAAAGAACTGTGGTTCTGTTTTCATCATAGAAGATTACGCTGAACTCGATGGGAACTGCTTCGAATACTGCATAGAAGGATGCATCCTTAGTCATTGTAAACTCATCAACAATGTCACCTGCTGCACCGGTTGTTGACCAACCGAGGAACTTGAAGGTGTAAATTGACTTAAGATCTGCATCGGTATTTGCATCGGCATCAGAGAATACAGGAATAGCTACGGGTTTCTTGTTAGTATCGCCGTAAGCACCCATGATTTCTGCAAACTCAATATTGCTGCTGCCATCTGTTGCAAGTGTAGTTGTCCACTTGGTGGGAACAAAGAATTTATGAGTATAGATAATCTTTGTCGATGTAAATTCTGCAGTGTAAGTTGCGTTTGCTGTTACTGTAACAGGAAGTTTTACAACCTTACCGTCTGTACCCTTCCAACCTGCAAATGTATAATTGTAGGTATTGTCAGAAGCCTTTGTCTGGTCTACTACTTCAGTAGCTGCGACAGATTCGCCTTCCTGCTTGGTGATTACAAGGTCAGCACCATTTTCACCTGCGCCCTTGAAGGTTACGGTGTAGGTAGCCTTGGCAGCAATCGCTGTTTTACCTTCAGTATGAGTACAGCCTGTAGCCTGACATTCATACTGCATATAACCGTTGGGATATTCTGTTGACTTGTCAGCATCGGTATCATACTTAACAAGGACAAGTGTATGAGCAATCTTTGCAACAGGCTCTGTACCTGTAACAACATCGCACTTCTTACACTTGAAGGTCTTTACGCCTTCTGAATAACAGGTGGGCTGAGTTGTTACGGTTGCATAAGACTCTTCGTGTCCCGTTGCCGGCAGTGTCTTGATAAGCTTCTCAACGAAGCAATACTTACATGTCTGATACTGTCTGCCGTCTTCAGTACATGTTGCCTTTTCAGTCTTGATACCGCCGTAAACATGACCGTTTTCTGTATCAACAGGAATTTCAGCTTCAATTGTACCCTTGCCGCAACGTGTACAGTTAGCAATCTGCTTACCTACTGTTTTACATGTTGCCTTGGTAATTACGGTATAAATGATATTGCCTTCAGTATCCTTGGCGTAGTCATGACCAAGTTTAGGCTGAATAAGCTTTTCTACACCGTCTTCAGGATCTACATAAGTTTCGCTCGTTTCTTTTGCGCCGCAAACGTCACAAACCTTGAGGTTGTAACCGTTGTTTTCGCAATCTGCGGGAACGAAGGAAATTGTCCATTCGTGACCGGGAGCAGTATATGTCTTATTTTCAGAAATCTTACCGCAGACTGAACATTCAACCTTCTTGAAGCCGTCTGTTGTACAGGTTGAAGGCTGTTCGGTTGTGATGTTTGTGTGTCCGTCAGCAACGATAATCTTCTTTGAATAGCTGTTGCCTGCCTTATCGGTAACTGTGATAATGTAGTTACCTGCTGTATCGATTACATAATTGCCGTCTGTAGCTGTTACAACTGCACCATTTACTGTTACAGCTGCGCCGTCTTCGATGCCTGTAACTGTAGCCTTACCGCAGTATGTTACTGTGCTTGTGGCTGTTGCGGCGTTGCTTTCGCCGGTTACATCAAATTCGGGAGCCGTGATGTCATAGATAAACTTGGCTGTTCTTACGTTCTTGTTAAGTACGTTGCCTGCCTTATCAATTGCATAATAGTATGCGATGTATGTTTCGCCGTCTACAAGACCTGTGTATTCACCAAGTCTGATTACATAGTTAGCGACGTTATTAAGATCTTCCGTGTTGTCTTCATAGATTGTAACAACCTCTGAAACAGCACCGGTCTGATTATCCTGTGTGTAAACACCTGTTGAAATGAAGCCGCGGATCATCTTGATACCCTTACCTTCACCGCTGGGGTTGTAAGCTGCGTTTACATCACCTGTGTCGTTGATTGTAAGAATAATGTCTGTGTCAGCATTAGCATAAAGAGTTACTTCATCACCGTCTGTTGCTGCTGCACCGACTGTATCGGTTGAACTCCACTTACCCTGTGTACCGAGATAGATAACACCTGTGGGAGCAACTGTATCGGTAAGCGTTGCAATTTCTCTAGTTTCTTCTGTATTTGCTCTGCTGCAAGCACACCAAACCTTTTCGCTACCCTTTGCATAGTAGGTGGGTGCAGAAATCAGTTCTTTCTGATCTTTCTTATGTGCTTCTGTTTCAAACTTCGCGTAAATAGTCACAGAACCGGTTACTTCAGCATTAACATCAAATTCTGTATCTTCAGCATAGTTTGCATCAGTGTACCAACCTGCGAACTTCTTATGATGAGTAGCACTATCATATCCGTCAACGGGTGTGCCTACTACTGTAGCATTATCACCGCTTCCTACTTCGTATACAGTTGTAACACCGTCAACCACAGCAGAAATTGTGTAAACAACAGGTGCATCCTTATAGGTTGCATAGAAGCTCATTGCTGATGTGATTTTCATACCTCTCTGATAATCGGTTTCTACACCGTCTTTGAGATATTTCCATCCGGCAAATACCTTTCCTTCAGGAGCATCAAAGCTTGCTGCGGGAGAATAAACAGTGCCGTTATAAGTATGGTTTGTGATCGCAAGAAGACCGCCTTCACCGACTTTTTCGTTTCCGGTCGCAGCTTCCATCTCATCCTTGCTGTTATACCAGTTAGCTTTGTAGTAAACATAACCGGGCTTATACTGTGCAGTATATGTTACATCCTTACCTTCGCAAAGGAAGTTATCGGGAACCTTGTTGTCCCAACCGATGAAGGTGTATTCGTAAGTCTCATCGGGAGCTCTGTACTGTGCTGCTCTCTGTGCTTCGATGAAAGCAGCTTCAAAGCTCTGACCTGCCTCAACCTGAGCTATAGCAAGCTGTACCTTACCTGTATAATCCATAAACTTGATTGTGAACTTGAAGGCCTCAAATTTATACTGAGCATAAAGGGTAAGGTCATTGATTACCGTGTCTTGAGTTGTGTATTGTGTACCGTTGGTAGCTGCATAGTTTTTATCAGTCTGGGGTTCGTCAAACCAACCTGCGAACTTATATATACCTGTTGTGCTTTTATAGTCAGCGGGTACATATTCCTTCATGATGGGATCGCCGTTTGCATCAACCTCTCCGCTGTCAATCAGCCAAGCGGGAATGTTTGAACCTGCGGTGATTCTTTCGGTATGGGTAGTCTTGCCGTCATTATAAATTACTGTACGGAAAGGAATACCTGCATTATATACAGCTTCAAATGTAACATTGGATACGGGAGCAAGTGAAGTTAATGTAGCTCTTGTGTAAGTGGAATGTTCAGCAACACCCTCTGTAACCTTCCATCTGTTTGCAGGTTTGTAAAGATACTCACCGTCATCATATTCAGTGGGAATGGGAAGCTGATCTACGATTTCCTGAGTAATCTTCTGACCGTGATTAACCTCTGCGACAAAGGAAAGGTCTTCGCCCTTTGAACCCTTATATTTAAAGGTAATGGTATAGGGCATATCGACACCTTCATCATAAACGGCAACGAAGGGGATGACAGCTTCATTACCGCTGCCTACATACCTGTCGTGTTCGACTGTTACATTTCCTTCGTTAAGAACAAGGATACCGTCAACAGCAAACTTTTCAGCACCGTTATAGTTCCAATTAAGAAGGTTGTAACCCTTTCCTTCTTTAGCATAGGTTCTGTTGATATAATCGGGGGTTCTGATAACTGAACCGTAATCAAAGTCTTCAGTCTTTGTTACTTCAGTGCCTGTTGAGTCGATATATGTAAAGGAAACTCTGTACTGCTTTACGGTTCTTTCGAAGATAGGATAGTATACAGCGTCATCTCTTACTCTCCAGTCCTCATTTACAGCAACAGCAGGATTTTCTTTATCAACAGTGTGATATTTTCCGTTAGCCGGAACTTCTGATGTCCAACCCTTGAAAGCATAGCTGTAGTCAACTGCTTCACCTAATGCATCGGGCATGGTAACCGCTGAAGGTCTTTCACTTTCTGAAATCAGATCTCTGTAATTATATGTATCTTCTCTTAAAGCAGAGCCTGTTACAGGATTAATGAACTTAACGGTATATTCTGACTTATACTCCTTGTTAACGTATGTGGGAGTAAGGTAGAGCTCTGTAAGACCGCCGGAGCCGAATTTGTAAGAGCCTTCCGTTACCTTTACACCTGAAATATCCTGCCATACACCGGAGAAGACATTATATGTAAATGCACCTGCATCGTTATATTCCTCAAGAGGATCGGGATACTCTGTTGCAGCGGGTGTCATACCGTACTTGAACACCTTTGAACCAAGATATTTACCGTTAATATCATAGAAGTTAGCCGTGATGTCAGTTGAAATCCACCAACCGTAGAAGGTTACGGGTCCCTGAACTTTTCTGTTTGCGGGATCCCACTTTGTGCCGGCATTGTAATACTTTTTGCCGTCTTTCTCTACATAGTCACCGTCTTCGGTGCCGCCGTAAACTTTAACAAAATCATCACTGCTTACGGGAGTTGCGAAATCAGATTCATAAGCGAAGAAGCTTGCAGCTTCATTCTGATCGGAGGGCTGAAGCGCTGTCCAGAAGCCCTTGAAGGTGTAGCCTTCCATTGTGGCGTTACCGTTGGGCCATTTACCTGTAGCTTCAGTACCGTAAGCACCGCTTAATACCCAATTAGTTGTCTGTGTGCTTATATTTGTACCGTCGGTCATTTCCATAGTAGCCGTGGCACCAGTAGAACCGGCAGGGTTAACCGTCATGGTGTATGAGGGGAAGGTAAGGTTAATGATACCTGAATTGTCTGAATCAGACTCAAGGCTGCCGTATTTACCGATAATATATGCTTTCTTTGAGGTAACTATTGTCTGAGCTTTTTCGTTGATTACGATTTTGCTGTTTTCGATGCCGATACCGTGACCGTCAAGAGTATAAGTGGTACCTGCATGATCCCCGAGATAATAGCTGTCGGGAACAATATTAAGAAGTCTTACACCGTACTGGTCATAAACCTGACCGCCAAGAGTATGGCTGACAGTGAGCTTACTGCCTGAACCGATAGCGGGAACGGTCTGTGCTGAAGAAACACTGCTTACATTGCGTACGGATTTGGCTACGGGCTTATAGGTGCCTTCAGGGTCAACGGTGAAAATATCATAACCGATGTCTTCACCTAAAGTTGTTGAATACTGGTCACCGTATGAAGCAACTTCATTCGGTAAAACAGAAGTGGTGCTTGCTTCTGAACCGATATAAAGCTTTCGGGGCTGATAAGAAAATGCGTCACCGCCGCAACCAACCTTTGCTTCGTTTCTAACCTTTATGGGGAAGCCGGGAACCCAACCTGCAGCAAGAATAACATCATTCGCATTGGCTCCGCCGTTATAAACGTCGAAAACATAACTGAGGTTTATTGTGCTTTCGGAGCCTGTTCCGTTGTTTGTCTTATAGGTTACAATCCAGTTGTTCTTTTCCAGATTAGTTTTGTTGGAGTAGTCTGAAAGGTTACCGAAAACCTGTACATAATAAGAACCGTTTGTAGCTTCGGTTGCTTCGTTCACTGCTTCTGCTTCAGGTGCAATCCACACCCAGCAGGTCATAAGCATAACAACTGCCATTAAAAGAGACAATGATTTTTTTGCTTGTAATTTAAAATACTTTTTCATTAAGATTTTCCTCCTTAATAAAAATTAACTTTGTATTTCATAAAATGGTTTTTTACCATGTAAACGAAATTCACAGTGTTCCCTTTTCCTTTATAATATTCCGTCACCACAGCCCCTGACCTGACTGTTTTTCGGCGCACTTCATCCTCAAAAGGGCATAAAGGGTCACTTTTAGTTAGTATCAGTATAGCATTAAAAAATCAACAAAGTCAAGAACAGTGTGAGAAAACTTTTATAATTATTAAAAATTTGGATTATGTGACGAAAAAGTTGAGGGGTAATTGTTAATTTTGACAGTTGAATTGTGGTTAATAATTAAATGACCACAATTGTATAGAATGGTCAAGGCTGTAAAACCTCTCAACAAAAAACAGACAACCGAAAGATTGCCTGTTTTATATTACATTATAATAAAATATGCGTCATTATTCCCCTGCTAACGCATCAAGGCTCTGCTTTTTAAGATAAGCATTGATAAATCCGTCAATCTCGCCGTCCATAACAGCGTTGATGTTACCCATTTCAAAGCCTGTTCTGTGATCCTTGGCGAGAGTATAGGGCATAAACACATAAGAACGTATCTGACTGCCCCAACCGATTTCCTTCTGTTCACCCTTGATGTCCTCGATTTTTTCAAGATGCTCTCTTTCCTTGATTTCAATAAGCTTGGACTTGAGCATTCTCATACATACTTCCCTGTTCTGATGCTGACTGCGTTCAACCTGACAGCAGACAACAATGCCTGTGGGGTTATGGATAAGACGAACGGCAGAAGAAGTCTTGTTAACCTTCTGTCCGCCTGCACCGGAAGCACGGTAAACCTCCATGGTGATGTCGTCGGGGCTGATGTCAACCTCAATGGTGTCGTCGATTTCGGGCATAACCTCGAGTGATGCAAAGGAGGTATGTCTTCTGCCCGAAGAGTCGAAGGGAGAAACTCGAACAAGGCGATGAACACCCATTTCACTTTTCAGATAACCGTAAGCGTTTTCACCCTCGATAACAACAGTGGCAGATTTGAGACCTGCTTCGTCACCGTCAAGGAAGTCAACGGTGGTAAACTTGAAGCCGTGCTTGGTTGCCCACTGACCGTACATTCTGAAAAGCATCTGACACCAATCCTGTGCCTCGGTGCCCCCTGCACCTGCGTGGAAGGTAAGGATGGCGTTTTTACCGTCATATTCACCGGAAAGAAGTGTAGCAAGAGTTTGCTTTTCAAGCTCCGCCTCCACAGCCTCAACGCTTGCCTGACATTCGGGAAGCAAATCAAGGTCTCCCTCTTCGTCGGAAAGCTCAATCATAACAAGTGCATCCTCATAAGCAGTCTTTAAATCTTCGTAAGCTTTAATCTTACCTTTAAGAGAAGCAACTCTCTGAAGTACCTTCTGTGAATTGGCAAGGTCGTTCCAGAAATCTTCGGCAGCCGACTGCTCCTCGAGCATAGCGACTTCCTTTGCCATTTCTTCCAAACCTAAAGCGGAAGCGAGTTCACCGAGAGGCTTTTCGCTTTCCATTAACTTCAATCTTAATTCTTCAAACTGAACCATAGTAATTTTCCTTTCAATTATATATAAAGAGTTGATGTGACATTTTAAATTAAATCTTAAGTTTAACCTTTATTCTACCTCTTAAGAGTATTGTATAAACAAAGTAATCCTTTTACATTATACACATTTATTTTTAAAGAGCAATATCAAAATAAAATATTTTTTCTCTGCAGGGATAAAATAATGAAAAACGGTTGCTTTTACAGGGAAATGGAGATAGAATAGGTAATATTATAATCAGTTCGGAGAAAAATTGACCATGGAACTGCCAAAGAGAAAACAAATAAGGTTAAAGGATTATGTCTACAGCAATAACGGTGCTTATTTTGTGACTGTTTGCGCAAAAGATAAGGAAAATTTGTTCGGTTATGTTGACACCGAGGCGGTAGGGGCGGATAGTATCCGCCCGGAGGAGTTCGAATATAAATCCTATCTCTCTGCAACAGGCAAAACCGTTAAAATAGCCATTGAGTCAATCAACACACATTATCCTTATGTATGCGTCGACAAATATGTTATTATGCCCAATCATATACATCTTTTAATCGTTATTCATGATACAAACCATAATCACAATGACGGGCGGATAATATCCGCCCCTACCGATTCAAAAAAGTGTCTCGAAATAATAATAGGACAGATGAAACGTTGGGTATCAAAGCAAGCAGGATTTTCCGTGTGGCAAAAATCTTATTATGATCATATTGTAAGAAATCAAGAGGACTATTTTGAGGCATGGAGTTATATCGATTCAAACCCCCGTTTATGGCTGGAAGGAAAAGAAAATCATTAAAATTAAAAAGGAGCGAAAAACTATGAGATACACAAACCAGATATGTGACGGCTGCGGCAACATCTTCACCGACGGTGAGGATATTGTTGTCTGCCCCGAATGTGCCACACCCCAGCACAGAGAATGCTATAAAAATCACTGCGGGTGCGTAAATGCACATAAGCACGGCAAAGACTTCACCTGGACAGGCGCAGATGTAAACACACCAGCCGTACCTGCTGAAGAAAAAACAAAGACCATCCCCTGCCCAAACTGCGGCTACGGTAATCCCGAAGGAAGCGACCACTGTAAGCAGTGCTCGATGAAATTCACCATTTTCGGCTACAATGTGGTGGATGCCTCGGCAGAGCTCGAAAAAAAAGAAAGACAGAATGAACTTCCCCCCGAAGAAAGCCCAATTCCCGAGTACAAGGCTCCCTTCACTTTGGGCGAAGGTGAAGGCTTTGGAGAAAACAGCACTCCCGTCACCGAAGCTCCCCCCACTCGCGATGAAGTGGAGCAGAAGCTTATTGACGTTATCTCCTCTTCCTCGGGCTTTTCTCCCGACGGCGAAGATTTTTCCTTTGGCGGTCCTTTTCCGAAGGAAGACAAAACCTGCGGTGTACACACCAACCTTATGGGTGCCTTCATCGGCTCTTCAGCTATGAAGTACATCGAAAAATTCAAAAGATTCGATTTCGGCAGAAAGCTTTCCTTCAACTTTGCGGCATTTTTCTTCTCACCCTATTGGTTCTTTTACAGAAAGCTTGTGAAGCCTGGCATTATCTTTATGACGGTAAATCTCTGCCTTTCTATTATATCTACACCGTTTCTTATGGACTTTATGAATAAGGCTATACCCCTTATGGAAAGATTAGCAGAAGTTACAAATGACGGTGCCGCCGCTGATATTCTTATTGAGCTTGAGTCTTTATATGTGCCGGTTATGGCAGTTATGGCTGTACAGTTTGTCATAAATCTTATAGCAGGCTTCGTGGCAAATCCCCTTTACAGAAAATATACGGTCACCTCTCTTAAGGAAATCAGTTCCTTTAAAAATCAGAAAAACTCAATGGCTTATCTTCTCAAAAAGGGCGGTGTCGCTCCCCTTTATGCTCTCGGAGCGATATTGGCGGAAAACCTGCTCACTTCAATAGTAAGTATGCTTATGTAAGAAAAAATCTCTCCCGATGCCACAAAACGGGAGAGATTATATTTTACAGCTTTTCAAAATCCTCTGCACCGTGCTTACACAGAGGACAGACGAAATCAGCAGGTAACTCTTTGCCCTCATAAACATAACCGCAGATTTTACATACATAGCCCTTTTTCTCTTTGGGCTGTGGCTTGGGTTTTACATTAGCGTGATAATAGGCATAAGTCATACTTTCCTTATCATTGAGTACTTTTGCTTCTGTTACCTTGCAGATAAACATAGTGTGTGTATCTAAATCAACAGAAGACTCCACCTCGAGAGAAAGGAAAGAATTAATGAAGAAATTGAGATATGCTATACCGTTTTCGCTTCTGCTTACGCTCATTCCGTCCATTTTATCCTTGTCTCTGCCGCTGACGAAGCCGAACCATTCGAAAATACCGAAGGGGGCATCAGTGCTCAGGCAATTCACATTCATTTTACCTGTCTTTACTATAAAATCGTGAGTGTAGTTATCCTTGTTTACGGTCACGGCAACCTTTATGGGATTGCTCGTAAGCTGTGAAATGGTGTTCACGATGCAGCCGTTTTCCTTTTCACCGTCCTTAACCGTAAGAACATAAAGTCCGTAGCCTATTTTAAAAAGTGCTGTGGGATCAGTTTTTCCGCTCATAATTTTTCCTCCTTATATATGCTGTAATTATCATAACATATTTTTTGGCACTAATAAATAGTTTATGAAAAAAATTCGTCTGTATTTTTAACAGACGAATTTTTTCTTTTGGAGGATGTTTATCTGAATTTTTCCATTTCCACCGTAACACTGAACAGGTCACCGCTGATTTCGATGTTCAGGCTGCCGTTCTGCAAATTACAAAGGTTTTCCGCTATGGAAAGTCCCAAGCCGTTGCCCTCTGTAGTTCTTGACTGCTCACCGCGAACAAATCTTTCTTTGAGCTCGTCGGCACTTATGTTAAGAGGTGCGGCGGAAATATTTTTGATATTGATAATGCCCTTGCCGTCTCTTTCGGTAACTGTAATATACACTCTGGTATTTTCGAGAGCGTATTTTCGTACATTCACAAAAAGGTTTTCCAGCACTCTGTAAATGTGCTTGCTGTCTGCCTTTACTTTTACATCACTTTCAGGAATGGTGACAATAACCTCCAGCCTCTTCCCTTCAAAGCTGTCCTCAAATTCACCGATAAGCTGACTGATAAGCTCCTTACAGCTTACACATACGAAGTCGACGGACAAGGCTCCTGCTGATGCCTTGGAGGCTTCCACCAAATCCTCGATAAGTACCTTAAGTCTGTCACTCTTTTCGATTAAAACCTGAAGATAGGAAAGTGCCGTTTCGTCGGCTATGTCGCACTTTTTCATAAGGTCAACATAATTGATTATGCTCGTAAGGGGAGTTTTCAGATCGTGGGAAACATTAGTGATAAGCTCCGTTTTAGTTTTTTCCTGTTTGACTGCCTCGTTGACTGCGGCATTTATGCCTTCGCTGAGACATTGGAGATTTTCAGCGGGGAGATAGAGGTAATCGGGAAGAGCGTTTTTCTCGATGTGAATATCTGTGTTACCCTCGTGCATTTCCTTTACTGCGGAGAAAAGCTTATCCACACCGGCGGTAAAACAGATACCACGGTAAAGGATGTAAAGGTCAAAGAGGAAGAGTAATCCTACAAGTATAAGTCCTATGGGTTCATCGTCCGCGACAAAGATAATTCCGAAACCTGCAACAACAATGTTGATACCTACCAATATTGCAGTTCTGATAATCACCGTCTTTTTAAGCTCTTTAGTATAAAGAAGCTTACCGTCTGCAAAATCTTTTATTCTCCTGCCGTATTTAATCAGCCTTCTTACGAGCCATACGATAAAAATGTTCTTTAACAGACTGCGATTTTTAATGTGTCTTGCAAGATAGAGAAGAAGGTCAAGACAGATAAGGAAGAACAGTATGATTAAAACGAGCATACATAAGCCTACGAAGCTTCTCATCGCCGAATCAATATACACCTCAAGTAAATAGTAAATTCCGCATCCGCACAGGAAGCCGAGGCCTCCGTCAATGGCTATTCTGATTTCGGGGAAGACCTTATCCGTTTTATAAAGATAAATTTCTTTACTGCCCTTTCTTTTTCCCGTAATGGCGATGAGATAGAAAATGCAGACAAGAAGAAGTGTGCCGAGTATTCCGCAGGTAAACAGGCAATCGGCTATAATCTCCTCTGCCTTTTCGATGTTGCTTTTCACCGTGGCAAAATGACAGGTCTCGTAATCTGCATTTTTATCGAAGCCGATGTAAAGCTCGATGTCCGAGGCGGTGATACTGTCCTGCTCTATGAGAGAAACAGCTACTCTCGTAGTTTCGGGTACGGTTACAGCTTCACCGAATTCATCGGTATATTCGTTTATCTTTGTCACATTTGTGGGAGCTACCTCGGCTATAATTTCACCATTTGCATTGGTTACCCCCACAAAAGCAGTAGATACAACCTCCGCCGTGGTATCGGGCATAGTAGTGGTATGCATTACCGCTGTATACTCCTCGTCCTGATAGGCATATCTGTGATTATCAAACCAGTCAAGATAGGTATTACTGTAGAACATTCCGTCAGAAAGATAAATCGAACCTCCCTCACTGTAGGAGTAGGTGCCGAGTTCACCGAGATAATTCTTAATTTCCTGTGTCTTTGTCTTTTCATCGAAGCCTTTTATGTTCGTAATAGCATTACCCTTACTGTCACGGATGAAATATCGGGCTGTACCTGCATGCTCCTTTATTCTCTTTTCACTGTTCAGATACTGCTCATAAAAATCCTCATATGAGGAATAAAAGCTTCTCACTGCACCCTCGGAAACGAGCTTATTTTTAAGTGCTTCCCTGTTTACCGTAAAGGCATAGTAGCCGGGATAATATCTGGTTGTAATTACTCCGTCTTCGTCACAGATGTTTCCCATTCCCTCGTTATAGTAAACATTATCATATTTAATGCCTTTAAATTCTTCTGAAACAGAGCGAGGAAGAACAGGTTCCTTTACCGTATCGCTCATATTTCGGAAATAGTAAAAATCGAGTTCGCTGTAAGATCCGTTGTAAGTAGTGCTGTCTCCGTTTACTTCGGTGGCATACATACCCGTAATTTCAATTATTCCCGAATTATAAAGATTTGTGAAATCCGAGAAATAATTAGTTGCGGCATAAATTATCCTGTCTTTATAAAAGTCTGCCTCTTTCTCGAGAGCTTCGTTATATTCCTTCTGTTTCTTCTTATAATCCTTTTCCGTACCGTTGCCGAACTCATTCATTTTCGTTTCTAAATAACCGATAAGTGTAACATAACCGTTACGGAAGGTAGTATATGTCCATTCATTTTTGTCGATGCCCAATAAATCATAATTGAGCGCATCGCTGAAATTCACATAAACCAGATTCTGTTCCTCTGCCTTATCTATAGAAGTGAGCACCTGTGATGTCATTCCGCTTAAGCAGAGAAGACATATCAGAATGGCTATCACTCTCTTAAAGGTATCTCTTTTATATTTTTTCAATTCTGTATCCAATTCCCCACACCACCTTTATATATTTTGGGTTTTTAGTGTCGATTTCAATTTTTTCTCTTATTCTTCTGATGTGTACCGTTACGGTTTTTTCCGTGGAGAAGGCGTTTTCATTCCATACATTTTCGTAGATCTGATTTGATGAAAGGGTCTTATCCATATTAATCATCATATACTCCATAATCTTGTACTCCGTGGCAGTAAGTCTGACCTCCTCACCGTCCAGGGTGACCTTTTTTGCTTCAAGGTCAATGGAAAGACCTCCCGTGGTGATTACATTTTCCTTTTTGATCACCGAGCCCAGAGAAACATATCTTCTTATCTGACTTTTCACCCTCGCGCAGAGCTCCAGAGGACTAAAGGGCTTGGTCACATAATCGTCACCGCCGAAGCCGAGACCTGCTATCTTGTCAGTATCCTCACTTTTAGCAGAAAGGAAGATAATGGGAACATTACTTTTCTCTCTTATTTTCAGCGTGGCATTTATTCCGTCGAGAACAGGCATCATCACATCCATTACGACACAGTGTACCTCTTCCTTTTCCATAATCTCCACGGCCTGTCTGCCGTTAAATGCTTTCACGGTTTCATAGTCCTCTGCCTTAAGATAAATTTCCACCGATCGGACTATCGCTTCATCATCGTCGCAAACTAAAACCTTATACATAAAAACCTCTCCTTTCACGGTACGGCTATATTATAAAATGCCTTGGTTAAAACTTACGAAAGTAATTATAACAAATTTATTACAATTAAAAAAGCGGTGTGTTCTATTTCCGATTTGTATTTTTCATAAAAAAAGTAAATAAAAAAGACAAAAAATGAGCAAACTACTAAAGATTTAGCAAAAAACGGAAAAGTATTGAATTTTTATTCTTTTTTCTGTATGATATAAAATAGCAAAATTTTTGGCTTAACATTATTTTTTTAAAAAAGAACAAAAATATTTTTTGCTTTGAAAAATAAGAACAGAGGTGGTATTTTGAAAGTTCAATTCACAGAAACAGTCCTTCGTGACGCTAATCAGTCCCTTATCGCCACAAGAATGAGCTTTGAAGAATTTGAGCCTATTCTCAAAGAACTCGATAAGGCAGGCTACTACTCACTCGAATGCTGGGGCGGTGCAACCTTCGACTCCTGTCTTCGTTACCTTAATGAAGATCCATGGGAGAGACTTCGCAAAATCCGTAAGGCTTGTCCCAACACAAAGCTCCAAATGCTTCTTCGCGGACAGAACCTTTTAGGCTACAAGCATTATCCTGATGATGTAGTACGTGCTTTCGTAAGAAAGTCCGTAGAAAACGGTATAGATATTATCCGTATTTTTGACGCTCTCAACGACCTTCGCAATATCGAGGTTGCCGTTAACGAAACCCTTAAATGCGGCGCTCATCCTTCAGGTACTATCTGCTACACCCTTTCCCCCATTCATAACCTTGAAAACTATGTTCAGCTTGCAAAGGATATGGAAAAGATGGGTGTGCTTTCCATCTGTATCAAGGATATGGCAGGTATTATGAGCCCCCAGGAGGCTTACGACCTTGTTAAGGCTATCAAGGCTGAAGTAAACCTCCCTGTTGTTGTTCACACTCACTCCACCACAGGTCTCGGCGCTCTCACTCTCCAAAAGGCAGTTGAAGCAGGCGCAGATGTTATTGACACAGCCATTTCCTGTTTTTCCGGCGGTACATCACAGCCTCCCACGGAAACTCTGGTTTATGCTTTGGGTCAGCAGGGCTATGAAATTGACGTTAAAATGGAATCTCTCAAGAAAATCAACGATTTCTTCAAGCCCGTAAGAGCAAAGGCTCTCGAAAGTGGTCTTCTCAACCCCGTCGTTTTAGCAACAGATACAGACGCCCTTCTTTATCAGGTTCCCGGTGGTATGCTTTCAAACCTTGTGGCACAGCTTACAGCCGCTGGCAAGCTTGACAAATTTGAAGAAGTTCTCCTCGAAGTTCCCAGAGTGCGTGAGGACCTCGGTTATCCTCCCCTCGTTACACCCTTAAGCCAGATGGTTGGTGTTCAGGCTACATCAAATGTTCTTAACGGCGAAAGATATAAGAATATTTCCAAGGAAATCAAAAACTATTTCTTCGGCTTCTACGGTAAAGCACCCGGCGAAGTTAACAAAGAACTTGCCGCAAAGATTTTAGGTGACGAAAAACCCGTTACCTGCCGTTTTGCAGATACTCTTGAGCCTTACTTCGAAAAGGCAAAGGAAGAAATCGGCGCAAAGGCAAAGAGCGACGAAGACGTTCTTTCTTACATTGCCTTCCCCACCCAGGCTGAAGCCTTCTTTGACAAACGCGACGAAAAAGCAAAAAATACCTTTAAATATACAATCAGAGAAGTATAAGGAGGTAAAAATATGGAATTTACACTCACCGATGCTTTGGCAACAGCTGTTATAGGTATCTCAACCGTTATACTTATTCTTGCAACAATTGCCGTTCTTATTATCCTTGTTTCGAAGGTTATCAGAATTATTGAAAACAAGACCTCTTCTTCAGTTCCCGCTCCTGCTTCCACTCCTGCTCCCGCAGGTTCCCCTATGCCCGCAGGTATGAATCAAGGTGAACTTGAGCTTATTGACACCGACGAAAAAACCGCCGCTGTTATTATGGCTATCGTCAGCAATAAAAGCGGTATTCCCCTTAACAGACTTTCATTCAAGTCAATTAAATTATTGGAGGACGAAAAGAAATGAAATATATAGTCACCTTAAACGGAAAAAATTACGAAGTTGAAGTAACAGAGAGCGATGCAGTTCTTCTTAATGTAAGCGATGCAGTAGCCGCCCCTATAGCAGCTCCTGTAGTTGCTCCTGCTACAGCTCCCGCTACCGCCTCTGCTGCAGGTACAAATGTACCCTCACCTATGCCCGGCACAATCCTCAGCATTAATGTTACAGCAGGACAGGCTGTAAAGTCAGGCGAAGTTCTTTTAGTTCTTGAAGCTATGAAAATGGAAAATGATATTGTTGCTCCTTGTGACGGCACAGTTAAACAGGTGCTTGTTTCCAAGGGTTCGACCGTAAATACTGACGACGTTCTTGTTGTTATCTGATTCCCATCTGTTATAAAAAGAAAGGAGTATTTTTCAAATGATTAAAGATGTCCTTATCGGCTTGTGGGAATCATCAGGCTTTGCCGCGCTTTTTGCTGACGGAACATTCCTTTGGCAGAATCTCGTTATGATTCTCGTTTCCTTTGTTCTTTTATACTTTGCAATCGCCAAAAAGTGTGAGCCTCTTCTTCTCGTTCCCATCGCCTTCGGTATTCTTCTTGCCAACCTTCCCGGTGCAGGTCTTATGGATGACCCGACGGGACTTATGGATACCTCAAACATCGTCGAGGGCGCACACTGGTACGACTCGGGTGTTTTAAGACTTATTTATGCAGGTGTAAAATCGAGTATTTTCCCCTGTCTTATCTTCCTGGGTATCGGCTGTATGACCGACTTCGGTCCCCTTCTTTCCAACCCCGTATCCCTTCTTTTAGGTGCGGCGGCTCAGCTTGGTATCTATGTTGCCTTCATCATCGCCATCGTTTTAGGCTTCACTCCTCAGGAAGCCGCTTCCATCGCTATCATCGGCGGTGCAGACGGTCCCACGGCTATCTTCCTTACAGGTAAATTGGCAGGTCACCTTTTAGGCCCCATCGCCGTAGCCGCCTATTCATATATGGCTCTCATTCCCTTCATTCAGCCTCCCATTATGAAGGCTCTCACCACAGAAAAGGAACGCAAGGTTGAAATGAAGCAACTTCGTAAGGTAAGCAAGACAGAAAAGATTGTTTTCCCTGTTGTTGTCCTGGTTATTTGTGCATTCATTCTTCCTTCCGTTGCACCTCTCCTTGGTATGCTTATGCTCGGTAACCTTTTCAAAGAGTGCGGTGTGGTTGACAGACTTTCCGATACAGCACAGAATGCACTTATGAACATCGTTACCATTCTCCTCGGTCTTACTGTAGGTGCCACAACAAACGGTACAACCTTCCTTAAGCCCGAAACCCTTAAGATAGTTGTTTTAGGTCTCGTTGCATTCTGCTTCTCAACTGTCGGCGGTCTTCTCTTCGGTAAGCTTCTCTATGTTATTACCGGCGGTAAGGTTAACCCCCTCATCGGCTCGGCAGGCGTTTCCGCCGTTCCTATGGCCGCCCGTGTGGCACAGAACGAAGGCAGAAAGTACAATCCTGCAAACTTCCTTCTCATGCACGCTATGGGCCCCAACGTGGCAGGTGTTATCGGTTCAGCTGTTGCCGCAGGCTTCCTGCTTGCGATGTTTGGCTAATTAAATGCGCAATTCGCAATTGCGGGGAAGATTCAATATGACGGAAAGTGATATTCCGCCCCGTGAAACCCGCAAATCAATAAACTTAAACGCCCCTCCTAAATGGAAGGGCGTTAGTTTTATCTGTATTAATCTTCAGGATAAAGATGGGTATCCGAAAAGGCTTCATAGTCCTTTACACTTATTATTTTTACGCCTTTTTCTTTTAAAAGACTTACTGTTTCATCGAGCTCTTCATAGGAATTTATAATATAACCTTCATAGTTCTTATCTATAACTATATACAGCTCTTTATCTTCATACCCATTAGAATAAGTACCGTTTTCAGGATCTGTATAACCCTCTATAAGAAAGAACTCTACTCTGTCATTTTCGAAAGGCAAAATTTCATTTTTCATCTGTGTACCCGCATAAATTCCGCTGTCGTGAAGAGCGACGGTGCAAATCTTAAAGAAATAGTTATATCCTACGCAAAGCCCTATAACTATGCAACACACCATTACCAAAATAGCGGTGGCTTTCTTTTCTGCCTTTTTATCTCTTTCCG
The DNA here is from genome assembly GCA_045604385.1 of Acutalibacteraceae bacterium. Taxonomy (GTDB): domain Bacteria; phylum Bacillota; class Clostridia; order Oscillospirales; family Acutalibacteraceae; genus UBA6857. The sequence goes on along the minus strand of JAZUNX010000082.1, from coordinate 17,901 downwards.
AAGAATATACTTTTTTCGTAAACAAGGCTTCGAAAATATGTGCTGTGATGTATCTGTAGCTGATAAGAAGAACAAAGAAGCTGTACTGTGAGCTTTCGCCTATTCCGAGCAGTCGGTAAAGACCGTCGGGCAAAGCTACAGATGTAAGCTTTTCGAGAGCAATAAGTGTTACTATCGCAAGAATACCGCCGATTATGTATGACGGAATTTCAATCCACAGATTCTTTTTTCTGTTTTTGTACTGCTTTTTAACATATTCTTTGGTTTTATCGGAAACAGGCTCATATCCGTTGTTTTCAAGATGTGCATAAAGCCTCTGCTCAAAAACCGTAAGTCTTCCTTTTTTACTTCTGTTTTTGAAATATTTGTCAAGCTCACTATATTTATCGGAATTTGCAAAGGTATATGTCGGATTACCGTGTCCGTAAAAATAAAAGTTGACTTCGTGCTTTTCCGTATACTTTCTGAAATTTTCTTTCAGCTTAACGGCAGTAATTTTTTTCGAAACAACCGACATATCGTGTTCGTAATTATCTTTGAGCTGTTTCTGCAGAATAAGATTTCCCGAAATATCAGCGATTTTATCAAGATTCTTTTCAATAAAACCAAGAATTACATCTGTTGCTTCGGAAATATCCTTTTCGTCCTGCAGAGTGTGAAAATCAAGTGTTTCAAAGTTTTTTGAATCAATAACGTTATGTATATCATAAGGGGAGAAATAATAAGGTGAGAAGAAGTATTTGAACCTGGTAAGAACACTGTAGCCTATCATATCTTGAGTGTCTTCAAAAAGCGGATAACCGTAAGTCAGATTATCGCCGACATAAATGCTCACATCAAATCCTCTGAAAGAAATGGTTATGCTTTCCTCATTTGTTTTTTCATCGAACACAAAGCCTTTATATTCCACACCGTTTCTCTGTGAAAAAAGTCTAACTTCATTTTCGATAATACCTGTAAAATCAAATACCGTATCCTTCATCCTTACTTCCTCCTTCTGTTAAACTCCATATCCCCCGTCAACAGAAATAACCTGTCCCGTGATAAACTCTGCCTTTTCACCTGCGAGGAAGCGGACAAGCTCTGCCACATCCTCACCTGTACCTGCTCTGCCCATGGGAGTGCAGTCGATAATTTCCTTTACTGCCTCTTCATCAAGATTACCGTTCATTTTCGTGTCGATAAATCCGGGTGTCACACAGTTAACGGTGATACCACTGGGGCCCACTTCCTTTGCAAGGGCTTTGGTGAACCCGATAAGTCCCGACTTTGCGGCGCTGTAGTGTACCTCACAGGATGCACCGCTTATACCCCACATAGAGGAAATATTTATAATTCTTCCCCATTTTTCTTTTATCATAAAGGGCAGAATTTCTTTCGTAAGAGAAAGAGCAGACATAAGATTTATATCTAAAACCTCTTTGATTTTCTTTTCGTCGGCGAGTTGGAAAAGGGTCTGATAAGCTATACCTGAATTGTTGACAAGAACATCAACTTTTTTGAAAACTGAAATCACCTTTGCCGTCAGATATTTCACATCTTCCTCTTTGGTGAAATCGGCTTTGAAAGCAACTGCCTCAATATTATATTTTACCTTTAAACTTTCACAAAGCTCCTCTGCCTTTTTTTTCGAAGAGGAATAGTGAATAGCCAGATTGTAGCCTTCTTTTGCAAAAGCTTCGCATATAGCCTGACCGATACCACCTGCGGCACCTGTTATAAGAGCAGTTTTTTTCATAAAATCACCTTACTTACCCACACAGAACTGTGCGAAAACTTCGTTGACAACACTTTCCTTTGCCTTTTCACCCGTAAGAGATAAAAGAGCATCTATTGCATTGTCTATGCACACATTCACAGCGTCCATTGTTATTCCCATTTCAATTGCATCAATTGCTTCCGTAATTGCCACGACAGCTTCGAGAGCATTCTGTCTCTGCCTTTCCGTAGCAAGCATAGCCTGTGATGTGTCAACCTTATCGGTGCCGAGAACCTTTTCGATAACCTCCGTCAGTTCCTTTTCGCCCTCATGGGTGGCGGCACTGATAAAAACAGTATAGGTCAAAGCGTTTTTTATATATTCCACATCAGCCTGTGAGGGGAGATCGGTTTTATTTACGATACCGATTACATCTCTGCCCTTGCAAAGGTTCAAAATTTCCTTGTCGCTTTCATCCAAAGCCGACGAGCCGTCAAAAACCGCCAGAATAAGAGTTGCTCTTTCGATTTTTGTTTTCGCAAGGTCAACGCCTATGCTTTCCACCACATCGTCGCTTTCTCTTATACCTGCCGTATCTGCAAGGCGGAGAATAACACTGCCCACTCTGACTGTCTCTTCAACAACATCTCTTGTGGTACCTGCAATATCCGTAACGATGGAACGGCTGTAGCCCGAAAGCATATTCATAAGAGCAGATTTTCCTACATTGGGTTTGCCGACGATAGCCGTTTCAACACCCTCGGTAATAGCCTTGCCTGCATCAAATTTGTCTAAAAGTCCCTGCAGTTTATTTTTAACTTCAATGAGATTTTCACGAAGATACTCAAAGTCAAGCTCGGGGATTTCATCGTCGGGATAATCTACCCAGGCAGACATATGTGCCGCAGAAGAAACAAGAACAGAGCAAAGGTCACCAATCTGTCTTGACAAAGCGCCGTCAAGAGCAGTAAGTGCCGCCCTCATAGAAGATTCACCCTGCGCTCCGATAAGACCCATAACTGCTTCCGCTTCGGACAGATCCATTTTCCCGTTAAGGAAAGCTCTTTTGGTAAACTCGCCTGCCTCAGCAGGTCTTGCCCCGGCTTCAAGAACTGCACGGAGCACCTGTTTCGTCACATAAACACCGCCGTGGCAGGAAATTTCCACCGTGTCCTCACCGGTGTAGCTTTTCGGCGCACGGTAAACCAAAGCCACAGCTTCATCGATAACCTGACCGTTCATATACACCTTCCCGTGGGCAGCTCTGTAACCTTTGAGGGAAGACAGACTTTTACCCGAGGTGGCTTTGAAAATCTTATCGGCAATTTCGGCGGCATTTTCACCACTTATTCTTATAACGCCTATGCCCCCCGCCGCAAGAGGAGTGGAAACGGCGGCAATTGTATCTGACATAAGATAACTCCTTTGGTTTAGTTAATGAGATTATATAACATTCTCTCCCCTTTTGCAAGAGATAATCGGTTTCCGTATATTTACCCTAACATATTTTTCCTACATGAAAGATATTAAACAAATTATTAAGAATTTTTACTGTTGATATTGACTTTTAATGGTATTAAATGCTATTATCATTATACCTATAATTATTTTGGAGGAATAACAATGAAAAAAACACTTTCAATTATTCTTACTGTCCTTATGCTTTTCTCACTTTCAACAGTAGCATTTGCGGCAGACTATGACCAGGTTTTCGACAGAGGTACATTGGGCTGTGACGAATACCGTATTCCCGCCCTCTACACCCTCAATGACGGCTCCGTTATTGCTGCGGCTGATATGAGATACGGACACGGTTCAGACTCACCCAATAACATTGAGTCTCTTATCGCAATTTCTCCCGATGGCTACACAAATTGGGACTATAAGGTTCTCAACCGTTTCGACGACTATGCTGACGGTGTTACCGAAAAGGCCAGTGCTTCCTTTATTGATATGGCTATTGCACAGAATAAAGCCGGCAGAATCTTCGTTGTAGTTGACGCACAGCCTGCAAACTGCGGTTATCTTCAGTGTGAAAGAGGCACAGGCTATGTAACCGTAAACGGCAAAAACTATATGCTCCTTACCACAGGCGACAATACTGCTGCTCAAAGTACTTTCAAATACTACATCGGTGACTTCGACGGTGGCTTTGCTCCCGTTATCAACCGCGAAGATGGCAAAGAAACAACCTATACCGTTGATGCAGAATACAATCTTTATCAGAACGGTAATCCCATTATGACCACACAGAAGGGTGGCGACAAAGAAGTTAAGCAGAATGTTTTCTTTGCTGATGCTCCCCTTAAGTGCTTCTGCACCACCTTCCTCTGGATGCGCTACAAAGATCCCGGCAAGGAATGGAGTGAACCCATCATCCTCACCGAACAGGTTAAGAAAAGCGGTGACTTCTTCCTCGGTATCTGTCCCGGCAGAGGCTATGTAACAACCCTCGAAGACGGCACCGAAAGAATTATCTTTATGGTATACGATAACGGCGCACTTGGCTGGAACGTTTTCGAAAACGTAAGCACCATCTATTCCGACGACGGCGGTGTTACCTGGCACAGAGGTGCAGAAACTGTATGCGGTCTTCAGGTTGGTAAGACAAGTGAATCCCAGATAGTTGAACTGAATAACGGTGTTCTTCGTATGTTTGCACGTAACAGCGGCAATTATATTGCTTATGCAGACAGCTATGACGGCGGTATCAGCTGGACTGATTTCGTGGCTGACCTCGACCTTGGTGCACAGGGCAACTGTATGTGTTCATTCATTAACACTTCAAAGGTAATCGATGGCAAGAAAGTAGTTCTCGGTTCCTTTGCTTCCAATACAAATGCAAGAGCAGGCGGCGTTATCAAGGTTGGTCTTGTAAACTCCGATAACTCCATTAACTGGATTTCAACCTACAAGCTCACCAAGACAGCAGATTTCTTCGCATACTCCTGTATGACAGAGCTTAAGGACGGTAACTTCGGTATCCTTTATGAAGACGAAGCTTCTCACCTTGAATATCTTGTATTCTCAATTGATGCAAACGGCAATATCACAGAAGTTAACGGCAATAACCCCGACACAGAAGAGCCCACTCCCCAGCTCACCTTCTGGCAGAAGCTCATCAACTTCTTCAAAAACCTTTTCGCAAAGCTTTTCAACTTCTGATAAAGTGAATACATAAAATCACAGCACCTCAATTGAGGTGCTGTTTTTGTGTACATAAAAATGTCCCTCTCCTTCACAAGGAAAGGGACATCATTTTTTATTTCATCATTCTTCTGATAACTGCTTCACAATCTGCTTCATCCATAATCTTGGGAACGGGATAAAGAGGATTGCCTTCCTTAAGTGCTCTTTCAACGATAACGGGAATATCCTTTTCCTGAATCATATCAAAGCCGTCGGGAATGTTCATATTCTTGTTGAGAGTTTTTATAGCCTCAATGAATGCTTCTGCCTTTTCTTTGTCTGTACCGTTGGTCTTTACACCTGCGATAACTGCAAGCTTTGCAAGACGTGCGTGAGCAGATTCACCGTAATATTCGAGAACATAGGGAAGAATAATAGCGTTTGCAAGACCGTGAGGAACATTATAGTGACCGCCGAGATTATGAGCAATAGCGTGAACATATCCTACATAAGCTCTGGTGAAGGCCTGACCTGCATAGAAAGAAGCCTTGAGCATAGCATTTCTTGCATCAACATCCTTACCGTTTTCATAAACCTTTTCGATGTTTTCGAAAATCATCTTTGTAGCCTTTTCGGCATAGTCCTCTGTTGACTTAACGTTACTCTTACCGATGTAAGCTTCAACAGCATGAGTGAGAGCGTCCATACCTGTGGTAGAGGTGATGTGGGGAGGAAGACCTACAGTAAGCTCGGGGTCAAGAACTGCATATTTGGGACGAAGTCTCGGGTCGTTGATAGCGTTCTTTTCGTGAGTTGCCGTGTCGGTAACAACGGCGGCAAGGGTAGTTTCAGAGCCTGTGCCTGCTGTGGTGGGAACTGCAAAGAGAGGAGGAAGCTTATGTACGAGCTTGAGAACACCACGCATCTTCTTTACGGGGATTTTGGGGTTAGTGACTCTTGCTGCTGCAGCCTTTGCACAGTCCATGGGTGAACCGCCGCCGAAAGCAATAACGCCTTCACAGCCGTTGTCAACATAAAGCTTTCTGGCATCCTCGATATTTTCGATTGAGGGGTTGGGCTGTGTGCCGTCGTAAACAACATAGTCTACGCCTGCCTTTGCCATCTCTTCAAAAAGAGAATTGAGAAGTCCGATACCCATAAGCCCCTTATCAGTTACGATAAGAACCTTCTTAAGTCCTTTACTCTTAATAAATTCGGGCAAACGGCGAATAGCACCGGGGCCTTCAAGCATTTCAGGCTCTTCCCAGTTGAATGCGCACATAGCAACTCTGAAGGTTTGCTGATAAACTCTGGAAAATGCTTTGTATGCACTGTTCATTAAAAAATCAATCCTTTCAAATATAATGTTTTTCTTTATCTTTAATATTACTATGAATTGAATTTCTTTTCAAGTGATTATGGGAATTTTTATAAATAAAAAAGGGCTATACTTATCAGATAACCCTTTTTTAATCTCATATAACGTCTATTTTTCTGATTATTTCTTCCTTATAAGCAATAAACTCCCTGCTCAAAGGGTTTCTGTCTCTTTTATCCCCGGGCAGATTAATTATAATTTCATCGGTAATCTTACCCGGCTTGCCGGTCAGCAGATAAATCCTGTCCGACAGCAAAATCGCCTCGTCAATATCGTGAGTGACAAAAAGTGCCGAAAGGCGTATTTCATCCATTACGGATAAAAACCAACTGTGAATTGCACTTTTCGTTATGCTGTCCAAAGCACTGAAGGGCTCATCCAAAAGTGCCACCTTATCCGAAGCAAGATATGTCCTTAAAAAAGCTACTCTCTGTCTCATACCGCCCGAAAGCTGATGAGGATATTTGTCCCCCGTGCCTTCCAGACCGAATTCCTTAAGATGGCTTTCGGCTCTTTGTCTTGCCTCTTTTTTATTCACACCTTTAATTACAAGGGGCAAGGCTGCATTATCTATAACCTTTTTATGCGGCAGAAGCAAATCCTTCTGAAGCATATAACTGATTTTTCCCGCCTTATTTGTAATGTCTTCCCCGTCAAGATAAACCTTGCCCACATCGGGAGCATAAAGTCCCGACAGAACATTAAAAAGAGTAGTCTTGCCGCCGCCGCTGACACCTAAAAGAGAGACGGTTTCACCCTCACCCAAGGATAGAGAAATATTTTCGATTATCTTCGTGCCTTCAAAGCTTACTGTAATATTTTCAGCTTTCAAACTACCCACAATTAATCACCCTAAAAAATTATTTGAAAAACCCTTGTCGGTAATGTCCCTTTCGACCAATCCTTCATCATAAAGCCACGCATAAAAACCGTTCCATCTTTCACTGTCAATATATCCCCACTTTTCACTGTCAGCAATATACTGCGAAGCTATCCACTTCTGACTTTCGATGACAAGATCCTCGCTGCCTGTGAGCGAGCCTGTAGTGTCACCCTTTATAAGAATATGTGCCGCTGTTTCGGGATTTTCGGCGGCATATCTGTAGCCTTTTTCCGTGGCGCGTAAAAACGCCTTTGCCACTTCGGGGGAGGTTTCAAGGAAGGAGTTGTTTGCGATTATAACGGGAGTATAGTAGTCAAAGGTCTTTTCCATATCCGTCATATTAAAATAATCGAAATCAAGACCTGCCCTTTCACAGGCAATTCCCGCCCAGGCATAATAAATCCATATGGCATCTGCATCACCGTTTTTAAGAGCCTCGGCTTCGTTGGTAACGCTGGGAATAAGTTGAAGCTTTTTATAATCTGCACCGCTTTTTTCCATAAGATGCTCCACCATTTTAAGCTCAATGGGACTGTTCCAGGTGGAATATCTTTTATTTTCAAGACCTTTCGGTGTATCCATACCCTCGCCCTTTCTCGAAATAACACCCGAGGTGTTATGCTGTAAAATTGCGGCGACGGCGGTTATTTCCAAAGGCTCATCAAGAGCGAAGGCGGCGGCAAGAGCATCCTGAAAGGAAATGCCGAAATGTGCCTGTCCCGATGCGGACATAAGCTCTGCCCCATCCTCGGGAGGCTGTACGATTTTAATTTTTATGCCTTCCTCTTCATAGTAGCCGAGAGAGTCAGCCACATAAAATCCCGTATGGTTGGTGTTCGGTGTCCAGTCAAGACAGATAACAATTTCCGTAAGGTCTTCTCCCCCTTTACCGCCACAGGCGGTAAGAAAAAAAAGAAGTATAAAGGTAAGTAATACTGCAAATATTTTTTTCATTTTAATCATCTCTTTCTTTATCGGTTTACCTTCCTTTTATGGGGCATACTTATCCATTTGAGAAAAGCGACAAAGCCCATAAGAAGAAGTGACACTGCGGAGATAAGAATTATAACTGCAAACATTTTATCAAAGGCATAAGCCTTTTTTACTCTTGTCATATAAACGCCGAGACCTTCAAAGCCGCCGAGCCATTCGGATATAACGGCACCAACAACGGCATAGGAGGCGGAGACCTTAAGCCCCGAAAAAAACTGCTCCAACGCGGCAGGGAATTTGATATGACGGAATACCTTGAAATTACCTGCACCCATACTTTTAAGAAGATTGATTTCATCCTTTGAAACACTTCTGAAGCCGTCTAAAAGTGAGACGGTTATGGGGAAAAAAGTGGTAATGACCACCAAGGTGATTTTCGGCGCCATAGAAAAGCCCATCCACAGCACAAGCACGGGAGCGATTGCGATGGTGGGTATGGTCTGACTTATAACCAAAAGCGGATAAAGGGACTTATAAAGAAAATTAAAACTGTCCATTAAAACTGCAAAGACAAAGCCGAGAGCCGTACCGATTAAAAGGCCGTAAAGTGCCTCCTGCAGAGTAACGGCAGAATGCTCCATAAGAATAGGGAACTCACTAACGAAATCCTTTGCCACCTCCACAGGTGACGGGAGCATATAACCCGGTATCAATTCACCTTCACTTACCGTAAGCCATAAAAGACCGATGAAAATGAGGGAAATGACGGGAGCGCCCTTATTTATGATGTTTTGAAACTTTTTTGTCAATTGTCAGCACACCGCCTTCCGGTTTCCAGACAGTTTTTATATAGGCGGAAACCTCGGGTGCACCTGCGTTTATGGCAACCTTACTGCACTCGGAAATGATTTCCATAATCTGTCCGTAATCTTCCCCTTCCACTGTGGTTTCGAAGGGACCTACATAATAATTTAAGCCCTGTGAGGCAATATATGCAATTACCTCATCAACAATTCTGATAAGTTCTTCATCATTTTCCGCTTTGGGTAAAATCTGAATAGCCGCACTTACAGTCATAATAATATCTCCTTTAAAATCTTTATTTAACAGAAGAATATTCAGGACTGACTAAAAAAGACCTTCTGTATCTGCCGGCAAGATACAAAGAACACCTTAAAAGAAAACACCACCGCTTAAAACGGTGGTTCTGAAAATTTATCTTTACTCTCCCTACGTCGGTATTATCCGCATCAGGTTATGGGTATAATCTCAGCCGATTTGTCATCAGCACCCCCGGTAATATTCTCTTGTCACGGTGATTATAACACCCTTCAGCGAAACTTGTCAAGAGTTATTTCAAATTTGACGGGTCTGCTTCTATATTGATTTCGATATGGTTTTCCGATGAGGCAAGATTTTTTACTGCCTTGCGGTAGTTTGTGAAGTCAACTACGGAAATGTTTGTGCTGAACTGTTTTATCATTTTGCTGAAGCTTTCGTCAAGAACGCTGTCCTCGGTGCTGTCAAACATTTTTTTGCCGTAAACAATCATAGCTTCAACAAGCTTTTCGGGAGCGGTACCGTAATTGTCACAAAGATAAACAAAGTATTTGAGCATTATATCTGCCGAAAGACTCTGCACACCCTTTTCGATGATAATAGGTATCCCTCTGTGTGTATACGTTACCTTGTCGGTTATATTTATTTCTATTTCACCTATACTTTTTATAAAATCAATGAAATTCTGCTCATCGCCGAAAATATATCTTTCTATGCTTATGTCGGCAAATTCGCCCACACACCACACAAGCTCATTGATACCCCCGTTTTCCAGATGCTCCTGCATAGTACCGAGGAAGCCGTTTACACTCGTCTTTTCTTCGGGATTAACAAAGGATATGCTGACCTTTTTGCTTTCGGAATCAAGCCTTGCCAAAGCAAGAAGCTCTATCTTTTCTGTTCCGTCCTGTGTAAGCACCAAAAGAAAGTTACCCTTTATCTCCTGTAAATCCTTTTCCTCCACAACCGAAGCAGTAACCTGTGTATCTTCCGCCCCCGTGGTTTCGAGGTTGTTATCTCTCTTTTCGCTTATAACCGTAACAGCAGAAAAAATACCGATAAGAACAATAATAAGCGTAAAGGCAGTTATTATAAACTTTTTGCTGGGTGTTCTGTTGAGAAAGGAAAGGGAATTTATCTTTTCAAAAAATTCCTTTATTTTATCTATAATCAAATTAATTTTTTCCATTTGTCCTCCGGAAAGTAAACAACAAGAAAAAGGAGATTATAAAAGCTCCTTAATCCAAGTATTCACTTTACATATATATCAAAAGTAAGAAGTAATCATTTTCATTTTGATTATTCTACCACAATACTCCCCTTAAGTCAACGAACAAAAGTTTACAAAAAATCTCCGCAAATACGGGGACTAAATCAAATTTCATTCATCTGATTTTGTCCTGGAGCTGAGGAGGGTCTGCTGATTTATCGGGTGTGGGTAAGGTGTAGTTCTTTAAGCGGTATTTCTGTTTGCTCTTGTTTTGCTGTTGATTACTTTTATTCTTTGCCATTTCATTAACTCCTTAAAATTAATAAGGCTTTAACCCTGAAAATAGTTTGTCCCGAAAATTTATATTGATACTTTTAAATAAAAGTTACCTTTGCCCATCAAGGCAGCTTCATTCTTTTATGTCCGAAAGAATGAAGTTCGGTTAACACTGAAATGAAGTTTTCTCCCGCCGTCGAAAAATGAAGCTATGTCCTACGGACATAAATGAAAAACCTCGTTCTATGAACGAGGTTTTTGGTGACCCGGACGAGAATCGAACTCGTGTTACCGCCGTGAAAGGGCGGTGTCTTAACCGCTTGACCACCGGGCCTTATATGTAAAAGAGGAGGACACGTTATCCTGGCTCTTTATTTTTAAACTGGTAGCGGCAGTGGGATTCGAACCTACGACCAATCGGGTATGAACCGAGTACTCTAGCCAACTGAGCTATACCGCCACGTCTTCGCCGCTGTTCACAACGCCTCAATAATATATCATAAGACTTTTATTTTGTCAATAGTTTTTTTGAAAAAATTTTTATTTTTCTTATTTTTCTTTTTTCACCTTTTATCCGCAAAAAAACTCCTTAAAATCGCGGCACATTCTTCTTCCATAAAACCGCCTATAATATGAGGTTTGTGATTGAAAGGCTTTTGAGAAAAATCATCAGCCGAACCGAAGCAGCCTGCCTTTTCATCATAGGCACCGAATACCACCCTTCCGATTCGGGAATTGATAATCGCACCTGCACACATTGGGCAAGGCTCCAGTGTAACATACATCACCGCATCCGTAAGCCGCCAGGAGGAAAGCTTTTCACAGGCTTCGTTTATGGCACAGATTTCCGCGTGCAGAAGTGCGTTTTTCTTTTCTTCTCTTTTATTATATCCCTGTCCGATTATTTTATTCCCGTGAACGATTACCGCTCCCACGGGGACGTCGCCCCTTTCTCCTGCTTTACGGGCAAGAGAAAGAGCCAGATTCATATATTCCCTGTCTTTCATTATTTTACCGTCCGAATGTAACATAATTTGATGTGATGTAAAGCATAAGCAGAAAAGCAAGTATCATAGGTATATTGATGAAAAATCCGCTTATCTTTTCTCCGGGGCCTAAAACCGTATCACCGTCGGAAAATTTGATGTTTCTGTTTTTCACTTTGAAAATCAAAGCCGAGATTATACCGATGAAACCAAGACCGTATATAATGAATGCATAAAGCAAGGTGCCTGCTTCCTCCCCCGCCTGTTCAATAATATAAGACAGAGCAAGAGAAATGAAATTGTTTGCACCGTGAATCAAAATACCTGTCCATAAGGCTCCCGTCTTTACGGTGAAATAACCGATGATAAAGCCTGCCATAAGAGCGAAGGGCGCCTGAATTAAATTTCCGTGCATTATAGCAAAAAGCACAGCCGAAGCACCAATGGCAAAGGTGTCACCGTATTTTTTTAAGTTTCCCATAACATATCCGCGCAGAGAAATCTCTTCAGCCATAGCGGCGACCACCACTACTCTCACAAAGCTTAAAAGAAAGCCTGCAGAGCCTTCAGGCATAGGAACATCGGGAGAAGTAAGAGTAAAGCCGAAAAGGGACATAACAGTAATAAACAGTGATGATACCACATTCGCCGCCATACAAAGCCCTGATCCGGCAATAACCGCCGCAAAGAAAGAGCCGCCGGTTACTTTCCGGTCAAAGACAAGAGTTTCCCCTGCACCCGTATGCTTTTTCATTAATCGGTTAATCAGCGAAAAAGGTAAGAGCACACTGCCGAAGGTAAAGAAAATATCCATTCCGCACTGGAAAAAGCTGTCTGTGGTGTATTTATCCCAAAGGCCTGCAGCCTGTATACCTAAAGCCATTATATTCTGTATTAGCACATAACCCAGAAGACCGAGACCGCATAAGGCTCCCGCTTTTTTAATAGCCTTTCTTTCATTTTCTTTTCTGTAAAAAAAATCGGGAGTAAAATATCCTCCGTAAAATGAATTCATATCTTCCGACCTTTCCTGATAATATCAATTATGGGGAACGTTTTACCGCTCCCCTCTTATTTGCTTTATTCGTCGATTTTTTCTTCACCGCTGTCTCTGAGAGCCGTTTTCTGCTTATCATCAACACCTTCGGTACTTGAAGGAATAAATAGAATTTTGAAGGTCATAAGCATCAGCTTGAAGTCCTCTAAAAGAGACTGGTTTGCAATATACATAAGATCCATCTGCACCTTGTCATAGGGCGGAGTGTTGTATTTGCCGTAAACCTGTGCATAACCCGTAAGACCTGCCTTGACCTGTAATCTTAAGGCAAATTCGGGCATATCCTTTTCATATTGGGCGGCAATTTCAGGTCTCTCGGGTCGCGGACCTACAAAAGACATATCGCCCTTAAGGATATTGAAAAGCTGAGGAAGCTCATCCAGACGCAGCATTCTTATAACCTTACCTACGGGTGTGATTCTGTCATCCTTCTCCCCTGCAAGTCTTGCCACGCCGTCCTTTTCCGCGTTTTGTATCATACTTCTGAATTTAAAAATTTCAAACCTTTTGCCGTTTGTTGTAAGTCTTGTCTGCTTATAAAGAACATCACCGCCGTCATAGGCTTTGATGGCTATAGCGGTAACAAGCATAAATGGTGATGAAATGATAATTGCAATAAATGAAAGCACGATATCGGCTATTCTTTTCACAAGGTGGTAGATAAGATTAGAGTCGTCGGCTCTTTTACAGCGGTAAACGGGAACATTCATGAGCTGAATAGTTCTTCCGCCACGGATAATTGTGTCGGAAATTTTCGGCTTCACATAAGCAACCTTACCGTTGGCAATACAGTATTTTACAACCTCGTTTCTGTAATCGGAGGGTACACCGCAAAGAAATACGGCATTTATGCTTTTAATGTTTTCAAAAAGCTCATTAAGGGGTGTCTTTTCACAGTTGAAGGTACGAACAACATTAAACCTTTTGTCCATACTTCTGATACCCTTGAGAGAAAGATAGGAATCAACGTTGCCGAAAACAACCACGGTCTTTCTCGGCTTATGGAGTTTGAAGTAAACATAATCCGCCACGAAGCACCACAACGCCGCAAAAAGCGAAAAGACGATAAACATCAGTATAAACGGCATAGGTGAAACCATCTTATAGCTGAGAAGAGAGAAGATAATGTAGCATACACCCTGAAGGAAGCCTACAGCTATTATCTGAGAAAAAATCAAATCGGGTACTGTTGCCGTTCCTACCATAAATCCGCCGTAAACTTTTACAAAGGCAACATAAATTACAACAAACAGTACTCCTAAAAGATAGTTGCCCAAACGGAAAAAGGGAGTAGGAATGAATTTGTTATAAAATTCTAACCAAACATAATATAAACTGCCGCTGAAAGCAAGTGTAATGAATATTTTAAATAAATAAATAATAATCTTTTCTTTTATATATCTGCTGTTATTCATATTTTTAACCCTCTGAAAAAAATTCAGTACTACGGCAGGTCTGCCGTTCCTTTTTTTAGTTTCTTCTTTTAACAATATATGAAATCTACTTAATTTTAAACTTAAAGCTGCTGAAAAACAATGTTTCCCATATAGGCATATAATATCACAAACTTTCCTTTATGTAAAGTTAAAATAGTTTTTTCTTATCCCGAAGAATCGAAAACCCTCGTATTTACAAAAAAAATTTACAAAAAGGAATAATTGCATAGTTTTTTTACATATATTTACCTTATATGACTATATTTTTGCCATTACTATTGAAATTTCCTTCATTTTAGTATAAAATAACTATAAATATTTAAAAAATTAGGTTTTTTGACATATTCAATTGGAGGTTTTGTATGAATTATTCGCTTACAAAGAAACAAGCAAAAGATTTAATCACGGGAAAACTTTCCCATTATTTCGGTGTTTCTGTAGATGAAGCTACCGATGACCAGTATTACAAAGCAGTCGCTCTTATCGTAAGAGACCTTATGCACGAAGGTATCCGTGATTTCAGAGCAGACAAGGGAACTGACAAATCAAAGAAGATTTATTATTTAAGCATGGAATTCCTTATGGGCCGTTCACTTAAAAATAATCTTTATAACCTTAACCTTACCAAGGTTTTCGAGGCTGCTCTTAAGGATATGGGCATAAAGCTCGACAAGCTTTACGAATGCGAGCCCGATGCAGGTCTCGGTAACGGCGGTCTCGGCAGACTTGCTGCCTGCTATCTTGACGGTCTTGCAACACAGGGCTACTACGGTATGGGCTACAGTATTCTTTACGAATGCGGTATCTTCAAGCAGAAGCTTATCGACGGCTGGCAGACGGAGCTTCCCGACTTCTGGCTTCCCGGCGGTGAAGTATGGCTCAGACCGAAAGAAAAGGATACCTTTACCGTTCGTTTCGGCGGCGAAGTAATCGACAACTGGGATAACCACTACCACAGCGTTGAATACAGAAACACCACCGACATTCTTGCCGTTCCCTATGATATGTATGTAAGCGGTAAAGACGGCAAGGGCATTTCCGTTCTCCGTCTCTGGAAAAGTAAGGCTCCCTCTCTCGATATGAAATATTTCGACCAGGGTAAATATATGCTTGCCATGGAAAATCAGGCTATGGCTGAAGTTATCAGCAAGATTCTCTATCCCTCCGACGGTCACGCCGAGGGTAAGAGCCTTCGTCTCAAGCAGCAATATTTCCTCGTTTCCGCTTCCGTACAGGACATCGTAAGCAGACATCTCCGTCACTACAGCACGATGGAAAACTTCGCAGAGCATAACGCTATCCACATCAACGACACCCATCCGACAATGTCCATCCCCGAGCTTATGCGTATTCTTCTTGACGAATGCGGCTACGGCTGGGACGATGCATGGAATATCGTTACAAAGACTGCCGCTTACACCAACCACACAGTTATGAAGGAAGCTCTTGAATGCTGGCACGAAGACCTCGTCAGAAGCCTTCTTCCCCGTATCTATCAGATTATCAAGGAAATTGACAACAGATATCGCAGTTACATCTGGGAAACAACCCACGATGCAGGCAAGGTAGAAGAAATGGCAGTTATTTCCGGCGGTGCTGTCAGAATGGCTAACCTTTGTGTAGCCGCCTGCCACAGCGTAAACGGCGTTTCAGCCCTTCACAGTCAGATTCTTAAGGATACTCTCTTTAACGACTACTATAAGCTTACACCTAACAAGTTCAAAAACGTTACTAACGGTATTGCACACCGCAGATGGCTTTGCCAGGCTAACCCCGAGCTTACCTCATACATCACAGAGCTTATCGGTGACGGCTTTATTTATGACGGTGACGAGCTTGAAAAACTCAAAAAGTTCAAGAACGACAAAAAAGTTCTTGCAAATATCGAAAAAATTAAACTTAACAATAAAAAGTCTTTTGCTGAATACGTTAAAAAGCAGACAGGCATTGAACTTAACCCCAACTCAATTTTTGATGTACAGGTTAAGCGTCTTCACGAATACAAGCGTCAGCACCTTAACGCTTTACAGATTATCGCAAGATATCTCGAAATCAAGGATAATCCCGACGGAGACTATGTTCCCCACACCTACATTTTCGGCGCAAAGGCTGCTTCAGGCTACTTCGTGGCTAAAAAGATTATCTCTCTTATCTGTGCTCTTGCCGACCTTATCAATAACGATCCCGATATGAAGGGCAGACTTAAGGTTGTCTTCCTCGAAAACTACAATGTTACCATGGCTGAAAAGCTTATGCCCGCCGCAGACATCAGTGAACAGATTTCTCTCGCCGGTACGGAAGCCAGCGGTACAGGTAATATGAAGCTTATGATTAACGGTGCTCTTACTCTCGGTACTCTCGACGGCGCTAATGTAGAAATCAACGAAGCGGTTGGCAACGATAATATGTTCCTTTTCGGTATGAAGACCCACGACGTTATGGAGCTTCAGAGAACAGGCTATACTCCCATCAACTACTTCAACAACAACGCCGAGCTCAGAAGAGTTATCGAATTTATTCAGCAGGGTATCGGCGGTAAGCAGTTCCCTGAAATCGGTAACACAATCATCCACCACGATCCTTATATGGTACTCGCTGACTTTGCCGATTACAGAGCAAAGCAGAAGATGATTGACGAGGTATGGAAGGACAGAACAAAGTGGAACAGAATGTCACTTATGAATATTGCCGGTGCAGGTCGCTTTGCCGCTGACAGAGCTATCAACGACTACGCTCGTGACATCTGGAACACAAAGCCCGTAAGATAATGTATAAGGCTGTAATATTTGACCTTGACGGAACACTCCTTGACACTCTCGATGACCTTATGAACGCGGTAAACTTTGCTTTAAGGAAATTTTCCTTCTCCGAAAGAAGCAGAGAAGAAATCCGCTCCTTCATCGGTAACGGAGTAATAAAGCTCATGGAGCGTTCCACTCCCAAAGGTACAGATGATATAACGCAGGAAAAATGCCTTGAGGTTTTCAGAAAGCATTACCTCGAGCACATGGCAGATAATACTGCTCCCTACAAGGGCATTATTACCTTGCTTGAAAAGCTGAAAAGTGAAAGAATTGCTACGGCTGTGGTTTCAAATAAGCTTCACAGTGCAGTAGTCGGTCTTTGCGAAGACTATTTCCCTTCTCTTATTGACGAAGCGCTCGGTGTGGCTGATGAAAGTGAAAGAAAGCCTTCCCCTCTGAATGTTTACAAAGCTATGGAAAAACTTTCTTCTAATATAGAAAATACAATCTATATAGGCGACAGTAATGTTGACGTGGAAACGGCACACAGAGCAGGGCTTAAATGCATCGGTGTGACCTGGGGCTTCAGAGACAGAGAAGAACTTCTTTCTCACTCCTGCGACTTTATCGCAGAGACCACCGATGAGGTTTTAAAGTTAATACTTGAATAAAAATCAATTGAACCATTGTAAAGGCTTAAGGGCTGATACAATGGTTTTGTTGTTTAATTTGAGGGAAGTTTCATCTCTAAAATTCTACTTTACCAAATACCAACTCTCTACGCGCTCGAGCTGCATCATCGCTGAAGCGCTCCCGGTGGAAGATGAAGCGAGGCGAGGATGGCGCAGCGGTCAAAATCGTTCGGGCTTCAAGCCGAAAAGCGGTTTTGGTGACTTTTGCCAGACAAAAATCACTCTGCGAAGCAAAAAGACTAAAATTTCAGAAAAAGAGAAAACCATTGTATCAGCCCTTGAAATGCACCCCAAATGTTAGACATTGTGATATAATGTTTAACATAAGGGGTGATTTTTTATGCCGAAAGGAATACCAAACAAAAGATATACCGGAGAATTCAAGCAAAAAGTGGTAGAAACAATACAAAAAGAAAAAA
>JAZUNX010000081.1:0-5487 GCA_045604385.1 Acutalibacteraceae bacterium | reverse complement strand
CCTCTGAAACCCATTTCGCCTGCACTTGCCCATGATACTGCGTTACCCTGAGTATCGGTAATTGTAACTATCGTGTTATTGAAGGTGGATTGGATATGAGCCGCACCGCGTTCAATATTTTTACGCTCACGACGCTTGCGTGTTCCGACTTTTTTGCCGGTAGCTTTTGTAGCCATTCTAATACCTCCTTCGACTTATTTCTTCTTGTTAGCTATTGTTTTCTTGGGACCTTTACGAGTACGAGCGTGTGTTTTTGAACGCTGACCTCTTACGGGAAGGCCTTTTCTGTGGCGAACGCCACGATAGCAACCAATTTCTACAAGTCTTTTGATATCGAAAGCTGTTTCACGACGAAGGTCACCTTCGACCTTTACGTTGTGATCAATATACTCACGTAATTTTGCTACATCATCTTCTGTAAGATCCTTAACTCTTGTATCGGGATCAATACCTGTAGCTGCGATAATGTCGTTAGCTGTCTTGGGACCTATACCGAAAATATAGGTAAGACCAACTTCGACTCTTTTATCTCTGGGTAAATCAACACCTGAAATACGCGCCATTTGTCAGTTGCACCTCCAAATAATGGTTTGCGTAGGGATTAGCCCTGACGCTGTTTGTGCTTGGGATTCTCACAGATAACCATGATTTTTCCCTTACGTTTAATTACTTTGCACTTTTCGCAAATTTTCTTGACAGAAGGTCTGACTTTCATTAGAATACCTCCTAAAATTCAGCTTTTGCCTTTTATTATTTCGAACGCCATGTGATACGTCCACGTGTAAGGTCATAGGGTGACATTTCCACTGTAACCTTATCTCCCGGAAGAATACGAATGTAATTCATTCTGAGTTTTCCGGAAATGTGGGCTAAAATTTTATGACCATTTTCAAGTTCAACCTGAAATGTTGTGTTAGGTAATGCTTCAATTACAGTACCTTCAACTTCGATCATATCGTCTTTTGACATAACAAATACCTCCCTGATTAATTTTGTTATTTGTCTGTTTTTTAAATCTTTGTCATAATTAACGGTCCGCTGCTTGTTATAGCAATTGTATGCTCAAAGTGAGCGGACAGTTTGCCGTCGGTTGTCTTTACCGTCCAGCCGTTGGACAATGTTTTAACAGATGCCTTACCCTCGTTAATCATGGGCTCAATGGCAATTGTCATGCCCGGCACCAAACGAACTCCTCTGCCGGGAGTACCGTAGTTAGGCACCGCCGGGTCTTCATGAAGTGCGGCTCCAACGCCGTGACCTGTGTATTCTCTTACAACTCCGTAACCACGTTCTTCGCAATAGGTCTGAATCGCGTTACCAACATCACCGAGTCTGCCGCCGGGAACTGCCTTTTTGATACCTATATAAAGGCTCTCTTCGGTAGTTTCTATCAGCCGCTTCGCTTCTGCCGAGATATCTCCGCAGGCGAAAGTGGCGGCATTATCACCGGTAAATCCGTTGATACAGGCTCCGAGGTCGATACTTACTATGTCGCCTGCTCTTATGATGTGTGATTTGTCGGGAATACCATGAATAACCTCGTCATTTATGGAAATGCATGCGGCAGCAGGAAAGCCGTTATAACCGAGGAATGTGGGTTTAGCACCCTTACTCTCGATATATTTTCGGGCTATGCGGTCAATTTCCCAGGTTGAAACACCCGGTTCAACTGCCTTCCCTGCTACTTTAAGTGCTTCTGCAGAAATCCTGCAAGCTTCAAGCATCTGCCTGATTTCTTTTTCGCTTTTAAGCACTATCATGCTTAATCCTCCAATACCTTAAGGATTGAAGCGGTAATCTCCTTAATGGGAGCTGTACCCTCTACGCTGCGGAGTTTACCGCATTTTGCGTAGTAATCCTTTAACGGCTCGGTCTGTTCGTGATAAACATTGAGTCTGTCAAGAACTGTTTCGGGAGCATCATCTTTACGAATCTGAAGCTCACCGCCACAAGCATCACAAACGCCTTCAACTTTAGGTTTCTTATTTTCAATGTGATAAGAAGAACCGCAAGCTTTACATACGCGTCTGCCTGACATTCTGTTTACAATGTTCTCATCGGGAACGTCAATATCAACAACTTTGTCAATAATAACGCCCATATTATCAAGAGCCTCAGCCTGAGGAATTGTACGGGGGAAACCATCAAGGATGAATCCGCCTGCACAGTCATCAGCTGCCAACCTATCCTTGATGATGCCGATTACGACATCATCAGGAACAAGTTTACCGGCTTCAATAAACGATTTAGCTTTAAGACCCATTTCAGTTCCGTTTGCAAGTGCTTCGCGGATGATATTTCCTGTGGAAATTGTGGGTATCTTAAGCTCTGCGGCAATTATTTCTGCCTGTGTGCCTTTACCGGCACCGGGAGCACCGAGAAATATAAGTTTCATTACCGGTTCCTCCTATTATCAATCAAGGAAGCCTTTATAATGACGGAGCATCATCTGGCTTTCAAGTTGTTTAACTGTTTCAAGTGCAACACCAACCATAATGATGATTGATGTACCGCCCAATGAAATGTTCATACCGTCACCATCAAGTACAAGACCTGTAATTAATGTGAACAAGTTGGGGAACAATGCAACAACACTAAGGAGCAATGCACCGAGAAGAATGATTCTTGAAATAATCTTCTGGATGTACATAGCTGTGGGTTTACCGGGACGAATGCCGGGGATTGTACCACTGTTGCTACGGATGTTGTTAGCCATTTCAATGGGGTTATACTGAATAGTTGCATAGAAGTATGCAAAGAAGATTATGAGTAAGAAGTAAATTACACAGTAGAAGGGATTAGATACATCGAATAAATCGAAAATCTTTGCCAAAACACCGTCATCTTTAATCTTACCTGAAACGAAAAGTTCGATTGTAGGGGGAAGTGAGAGGATTGAGCTTGCGAAAATAACAGGCATAACACCGCTCATATTAACTTTAATCGGAATATGAGTGCTCTGTCCACCGTACATCTTACGGCCTACAACTCTTTTTGCATATTGAACGGGGATTCTGCGTTCAGCATTGTCCATCCATACGATAAAAGCAATCATAAGGAGGTAGAAGATAACAACAAGAACTGAGAGAACTGCGTAAACAGGACCTCTTGAGAAATAACCGGGTGCTTCGTCGGAAGTACCGAAGAGCATTGTCATTTCTGTGGGGATTCTGGAAATAATACCTGCAAAAAGGATGATTGAGATACCATTACCGATACCCTTGCTGTTAATTTGTTCACCGAGCCACATAACAAGTGTAGTACCTGCTGTGAGCACGAGGATAATAACGATTCCCTGGAATACCTGAGGGAAGATTTCATCGCCTTTGTAAAGAACGTATTCTTTAGTGTGAAGGTAGATGAAGTATGCAACGCTCTGGAGAAGACCAAGAGCAAGTGTTACATAACGGGTGATTTTAGCAATTTTCTTTCTGCCTTCTTCGCCTTCTTTTGAAAGTCTTTCAAGAGCAGGTATAGCAACCGTAAGAAGCTGGATAATAATCGAGCTGTTGATATACGGTGTGATTGAAAGAGCGAAAATTGTACCGTAGTTGAAAGCATCACCTGTCATCATACTCAAGTAGTTGAGGAATGTTGTTCCTTCAGTCTGGGCGAGAAGTCCACCGGCACCGATACTTACGAAAGGTGCGGGGATGTTAGCGCCGATTCTGAAGATAACTACGATCAATGCTGTAAAAAGAATCTTTTTTCTTAAATCGGGGATTTTCCATGCATTAGCCAATGTCTGAAACATGTTAAATCACCTCTGCCTTTCCTCCGGCAGCTTCAATTTTTGCCTTAGCTGCATCAGAATAAGCATTAACCTTAACAGTGAATTTCTTGGTGATGTCGCCATGTGCAAGAACTTTAACACCGTCAAGTGTTTTATTTACGAGACCTGCTGCTTTAAGTGCGTCAATATCAATAACTGCACCATCCTCAAATCTCTCTTCAAGGGCTGCTACATTAACAATAGCGAATTCCTTGCCGAAAATATTAACAAAACCTCTTTTGGGAAGGCGTCTTTGTAAAGGCATCTGGCCGCCTTCAAAACCGATCTGCATACCGCGACCGGCACGTGCCTTCTGGCCTTTGTGACCCTTACCGGCTGTTTTACCCTGGCCTGAACCGGGACCTCTACCGATACGCTTAACTTCCTTTTTGGAACCAGCTGCGGGTGAAAGCTCGTGAAGCTTCATATATTGCACCTCCTTGCTTATTCTTCAGTAGCCTCAATAAGATGAGCGATTTTTTTAATTTTGCCTTTGGTAGCCGCATTATCGGGCTGTACTGCTACATCACCGATTTTGTGGAGACCTAACGCATAGGCGGTGGCAATCTGGTCCTTTTTGGAACCGATAAGGCTCTTTACGAGCTTAACTTTAATGTTAGCCATTTATACCACCCTCCTTAGTCTTTAAAATGCTTAACGGATTTACCGCGAATGTTAGCAACTTCTTCAACATTGCGGAGTTTCATAAGTCCGTCCATTGTAGCTCTTACTACGTTGCAGGGGTTGTTAGAACGAAGTGCCTTAGCACGGATGTCCTTAATACCAACTGTCTCAACAACAGCACGAACGGGGCCACCTGCGATAACGCCGGTACCGGGTGCTGCGGGCTTGAGAAGTACTACGCCTGCACCAAATTTACCGATAATCTCGTGAGGAATAGTTGTTCCCTTAAGAGCAACCTTGACGAGATTTTTCTTAGCGTCCTCGATACCTTTACGGATAGCATCGGGAACTTCGTTTGACTTGCCTAAGCCAAAACCTACTGTGCCTTCGCCGTCACCTACAACAACAAGTGCGGAGAATTTCATAATTCTACCACCCTTAACTGTCTTAGATACACGGTTAATAGCTACGACTCTTTCCTGAAGTTCAGAGTCCTTGCGAGCTGCTTCGAATTTAGCCAAAGTAATTCCTCCCTTTCTTAGAAGTTGAGGCCGCCCTCACGGGCGCCTTCGGCCAAGCTCTGTACACGGCCGTGATAAATGTAACCGCCGCGGTCGAAAACTACATCTTTGATGTCTTTTGCCGCTGCACGCTCTGCTAATAACTTGCCTACCTTAAAGGCTGCGTCCTTGTTTCCGCCGTAATCCTTGAAGTCCTTTTCAACAGTTGAAGCTGAAACGAGTGTTACACCGTTAACGTCATCAATCAACTGAGCATAAATATGCTGAAGAGAACGGAATACATCGAGACGGGGGCAAGCAGCTGTACCGCTGATTTTACCACGTACTCTTTTATGACGCTGAACCCTTGCTTTATTAGTGTTCGGTCTTTGTACCATTATTTCTTCACCTCTTATTTGAATTCAGGGATTATTTACCGCCCTTACCGGCCTTGCCTTCCTTGCGACGGATAACTTCATCAACATACTTGATGCCCTTACCCTTGTAAGGCTCCGGAGGTCTGTGACCCCTGACTTCAGCAGCAAACTGACCAACCTTTTGCTTATCAGGACCGGAAATAATAATCTTGTT
>JAZUNX010000080.1:0-64668 GCA_045604385.1 Acutalibacteraceae bacterium | reverse complement strand
ACCCAGCCAAAGGCACACTTCATTTACGAAGCGACTTCATTTACCGTAAGGTAACTTCATTCGTTTATGTCCGATTTCAGGACAATGAAATTGACAGCAAGCTGTCAAATGAAGTACTCGCTTCGCTCGTAACGAAGTTATATCCTGCGGACATAAATAAAAAATCCAAGTCTCACGACTTGGATTTTTGGTGCCGGTGGCGGGGGTCGAACCCGCACGGTATCGCTACCAACGGATTTTGAGTCCGCCTCGTCTGCCAATTCCAACACACCGGCTCACCGTGTAAAACACAATGGATATTATATATCAGCCTTCATCCGTTGTCAAGATGTAAGGCTGATTTTTCTTATCTCGCATACAACATACCGACTATGTAATTTCTCACCGATGACGGAAAAATCTTGCACAGAACTGCTAAAAGCTTATATGTAACACCGATGGCGTAGGCGGGCTTAACCTTCTTTTTCAGAGCGATTTTTGCTATATACTTCCCTGCTTTTTCGGGGCTCATTCCCTTTTCCTCGTCTCGTTCCATTCCTGCCACACTCTTTGCTATTCTTCCGCAGTATATATCGTCACCTTCAAAGGATTTTTCTCGTGCGGCGGTGAATGCAGTGGCTATATCTCCCGGCTGTACTGCCGTAACAGAGATGCCGAAGGCCTTTACCTCGTTGGCAAGACAGCAGGTGTAGGATTCAATAGCGGCTTTGGAGGCTGAATAGTAGGTCTGAAAGGGTATGTGAGCAACAGCGGCAACAGAGCTGACATTGACTATTCTGCCACCCCCGTTTTCTCTCATAAAGGGCAGAACTGCCTTTGTCACATTAACCGTGCCGAAAAAGTTAACGTCAAACTGCCGTCGGGCTTCGGCTTCCTCGGTGAACTCAACAGCGCCCGAAATACCGAAGCCGGCACAGTTAATGAGAATGTCTATTTTGCCGTCGGTATTTATAATACTTTTAACGGCATTTTTTACGGCTGTTTCGTTAGTGACGTCGGCTGTGATGTGAGTTATGCTATCACAAGGAATGTCGCGTCGGCTGAATTCATAGACCTTACAGCCCATATTTTTGAGAGATATGGCGGTGCATCTGCCGATACCCGAGCTTCCGCCCGTTACAAGGGCGATTTTAGTGTTTTGTTTCATATTTTTTACCTATCACATTGGATTTTTTCAGACGGACGACCAATAGTCGCCCCTACGGTTTACAAATATGTTCGTTGCATTTTTTTACGGCGGGATAATGTCATCCCGCCATACGGAATAATCCTGTAAATTCGGTGTGTATCACTCACTGTTTTCCAAAGTTTTGCCCGCGATTGCATTACAACAGCACCATCAGATGCCACCTTATTACGCCTACCCTGAAAGCGGGAGATGGCACGGCTTTGCCGTGACGGAGAGGTTATCCGAATTCCGCATTAATTTCCGTAGGGACAAACCTGCATACATATTCCGCAAACGGCACCTCTGCCAATATGCTTGAAGTGAGTTTTCATATAATTACTGCACTTTTCCGGGTCAAACATCTCTTCACGGGTAGTGTTTTCATCCCAAAGTTTGCCTAGAATGGCACCTGAAGGACAGGCCTTGACACATTTATCGCAGTCAAGACAGGGTGAGATATAATCTGTCTTTTCCGTTTCGAAGGGGCAATCGGTAACGAGTGTGCCGAGCCTTACCTTTGCGCCATAGTCTTTATGCAAAAACATTGAGCTTTTGCCTACAGTGCCGAGACCTGCAAGACAGGCGGCTTTCTTATGGGAATATCTGCCCTTATAGTTCCAACCGTCCTTATTAATGCTCTGCGAGGCGGCAACGGTTATGTAGCGGTAGCCTTTACCTTGCAGAAAGAGACCTGCTTTTAAAAGCAGAGAGTCGATAAAGGCATTGACCGAGCGGTAATGGTTAAAGTAAGTGTGGGTAGGCTCTGCGTTGATTTCGTCTACGATGACCTCGGAAAGACGTACAACGATGCTCACTGCGTACCTACATTCACCGAAATCACCGTCGGGAAGAAGGCAGAAGCCAACATCCGAAGCTCCCTGTGAAAGGAGATATTCTTTTAATTCATCCTTTATTTTCATTTCAATCAGCCTTTATAGTAAAACATTGTTTTGCTTGTTTCTATCTTATTTTCGTCGCTGTTTT
This sequence comes from Acutalibacteraceae bacterium, assembly GCA_045604385.1. GTDB lineage: Bacteria > Bacillota > Clostridia > Oscillospirales > Acutalibacteraceae > UBA6857. Next base: position 62,516 of record JAZUNX010000080.1, on the reverse strand, counting down.
CGAAGGAGATAATTCCCTCTCTGTCCTCGTCATTAAGAAGTCCCTTTTCTTCAAGGCAGAGCTTACAGTGATTTGCAGCACCCTTACTACCCTCAAAGACAAGAACATTTTCACCTAAAATTTTCTGTATGCACTTTCGGGCAAAAGGAAAATGTGTACAGCCTAAAACCACAGCATCAACCTTGTTTCCCGCATAAGGGGCAAGAATTTCTTCAAGATAGGCTATTTCCTCGGGAGAGTCAAGATTACCGCTTTCGATGAACTTTACAAGCTCGGGAGCAGGTAATTTTATAAACTCTGCCCTGTCAGAAAATCTTGCCATAAGCTTATCGAATTTTTCTTCCTTAAGAGTAAGCGGCGTAGCAAGAACGAGCACCTTCGGATTTTCCTTCGAAAGAGCCGCAGGCTTTAAAGCAGGCTCTAGACCGATGAAAATAAAGTCGGGATATTTATCTCTTAAATACTCGGCGGCGGCACTTGTAGCGGTGTTGCAGGCAATAACCACTGCCTTGGCGCCTCTTTCCATAAGAGCCTCGCAGGCTTTCACGGTCAGGTTTTTGATTTCCTCTTTGGTTTTTACTCCATAAGGAGCGTTAGCCGAATCACCGAAGTAGATGTAATCTTCATTAGGCATAAGCTTATAAAGCTTCCGCAGAACGGTTATACCGCCTACACCTGAATCACATACGGCTATAGGGCTTTGATTGTTGTATTTCATATTTGCACCTTCTACGCTGTTTTTCGGGCGGATAATATCCGCCCCTACCGATTAAAGGCAGGCTCGAGGACACATCATGCCATGTCCCTATGTTTAAAAATTATTGCTTATTACTTCAAATCTGCAGACAGTGCTGATTACTATTATTACTATTGTAACCCAAAGTCGCACATTAAGTAAAGGTTTTATGCTTTTGGTTTTTACGGAATAACGAAAAGCTATCAACAGCAAGCCTATCAATGCTACTGCCGGCAAAGCAATATACAATGTCAGAACACTGAAAATCAGAGAAAACTCAGCCATCACTGCTGTAATATCATACAGCTCCGAGATGTCAAGTATAAAATATATTGCACAGTAGAACATCTCGACAGAATAATAAAATAATATGGGAGTTGTTGTTAATTTCAATAAATCCTTATATTTATTTTCATTCATAATGATACCTCATAAACATTTACGGTATAACCTCACCGCAAGCCTATCGGTTGCTGCCTCTCCTTTTAGGCGAGGCATAATTATTCATTATTCATCATTCAATATTCATTAAGGGGCTGTATTCACAGCCCCTCATATTATGCTCTGTGCCACTTAACGCCCTGGGGTGTATCTTCAAGGACAATGCCCTGTGCTTTGAGTTCGTCTCTGATACGGTCTGCCTCTGCCCAGTTTTTATTCTTTCTTGCATCGTTTCTGGCGGCAATAAGTGCTTCGATTTCATCGTCGAGGCTCTTATTTTCCTTGTTACGGTTGTAAAGTAAGCCGAGTACATCCATAAGCTCGTCAAAAATCTTTGCGGCATATTCGACGAGTGCCTTTGACTGAACGCCTTCGTTTACGTGAGTATTTATATCGCGGACAAGCTCAAATACTGCACCGAGAGCCTCACCTGTGTTAAGGTCATCCTCCATAGCCTCGATAAACTTATCCTTTTTGCCGTCAATAAGGGCGATGATTTCAGCATCCTTTTCCCCTGCTTCTTCTGCTGCATTTTTAAGTGCGAAGTCGAGATTATTACGGCAGGTGTAAAGTCTTTCAAGAGAAGCCTTGCACTGTGCGATTGCATCAAAACTGTAGTTGATGGGGCTTCTGTACTGACAGGAAATCATAAGGTAACGGATAGGCTCATAGCCGTACTGCTCGGCTACATCACGGACTGTGAAGAAATTGCCGAGTGACTTTGACATTTTAACCTTGTCAACAGTGATAAAGCCGTTATGCATCCAATATCTTGCGAAAGGCTTACCGTTACAGCATTCGCTCTGTGCCACTTCGTTTTCGTGGTGAGGGAAGACAAGATCCTGACCGCCGCAGTGAATGTCGATTGTTTCACCGAGATAACGTCTTACCATAGCGGAGCATTCGATATGCCAGCCGGGTCTGCCGTGTCCCCAGGGAGACTCCCAATAGGGCTCGCCGGGCTTTGCACTCTTCCAGAGAGCGAAGTCCATAGGCTCTCTCTTAACCTCGCCTACATTGATTCTCGCACCTGCTTCGAGGTCTTCGAGAGGCTGATGGGAAAGCTTACCGTATTCCGAGAATTTCTTTGTGCTGAAATATACATCACCGTTTACTTCATAGGCATAGCCTTTTTCAATAAGGGTAGAAACGATGTCGATGATTTCACCGATGTTTTCCGTTGCTTTGGGGTGTGTTGTTGCTTCACGGACATTCATACCCTTGGCATCGGTCCAGAATTCCTCGATATACTTTTCGGAAATTTCTTTGAATGTCACGCCTTCTTCGTTAGCACGGCGGATAATCTTATCGTCAATATCAGTGAAATTCTGCACGAAATTAACCTTATTGCCTCTGTATTCAAGATAACGGCGCATTACGTCGAAAACACAAAGAGGTCTCGCATTACCGATATGGATAAAGTTATAAACTGTAGGACCGCAGGCATAGATTTTGTATTCGCCTTCGGTAATGGGTATTAATTCTTGTTTTTCTCTGGTGAGAGTGTTAAAAATTTTCATTGTTTATCCTCCATTTGTTTTAATTGCTTTTCTAATTTTTCAATTTTCATTTTTAATACACATATTTCCTGTGAAAGAGGGTCGGGTGTGTGGATATGGTCAAGTCTGTCAACCCTTTTGCCGTTTCGTCTTACCACTCTTGCCGGAGTACCGACAGCAGTACAATTATCGGGAATTTCCGAAAGAACTACCGAGCCTGCGGCTACATTTGAGTTATCACCGATTCGGAAGGGTCCGAGCACCTTTGCACCCGCACCGACAAGAACATTATTGCCCAGGGTAGGATGTCTTTTTCCGTGGTCTTTACCTGTACCGCCCAGAGTAACACCCTGATAAATGGTACAGTCGTCACCGACTATAGCCGTCTCACCTATTACAACTCCCGTGCCGTGGTCGATGAAAAAGCGTCTGCCTATCTGTGCGCCCGGATGAATTTCTATATTTGTCTGCTTAGCACAGTGCTGTGAAATTGCACGGGCAAGAAAAAACATCTTATGCTTATAGCACCAATGAGCTCTTCTGTAAGCTCTGACTGCTTTATAGCCCGGATAAAGGAGCATTATTTCTACATTACTTCTTGCCGCAGGGTCGCGGTCCTTGATACACTGTAAATCTTCTTTGAGTCTATCAAACATAAAATCACCTACCAATAAAAATAGCCTCCGTGCCTTTAAGACACAGAGGCGTTGAAACGCGGTTCCACTCTGATTTGTAACTCTTAACCGTTAACGCCGGTTTACGCCCGCAGATACTCGTTATCTTTCCCTTTGGGTGCTGACGGGTGCATTTCACAGCGGATTCAACGGAACACTTTCACCTTACTGTCCCTCTCTGGGAAGAAGAGCCGATGTTACTTATCCCTTTTAGCGCATTTGATTTTTACTCATTATATTATACACAGCAGTAAGAGTTTTGTCAACTTAAATTTAAAAGATAACTCTGTGTAGAAATTTATTTTGAAAAGTCGGGTTTTCCACAGAGTTTTCCACATTTCAGACAGTATAAAAGGTGTGGAAAAGTTCCCTTATTTTCCTTTTAATTATCATTATTATTTTCTTTTTTATTATTCTTTTAATTTGGTACAAAATGATGCAAAATATGCAAATGCATCAACTGGCATAGGAGACTTTGGCTTCCTTGGTGTCTTCCCACCTTTTCTTCGCCGCTTCAACTCTTTTACGGCAGGTTTCTTCATATTTTTTATGGTTTTTGTCGAGACAATCAATTATGCGGTCATAGCAAAGCATAAGGGAACGGTCTTCGAAATAAGTCTCCTCATCATATTTATCGTATCTTAAAACTGCCTTTAAAAGTTTACCGCATTCCTCGTCGGAAAGTCTGTCAAACATTCGCTCAAAATCGTGATGAATGAGCATAGCGTGTTTCATATTTTTTCGTCCTTTCTAAAGTATAATCCACTGTATAAAAACAAAAAACAGACAGTACAGACTGCAGATTATCCGCAGAAAAAATACTGTCTATATATTAAGTTTAGACGGAAAAAATCCACTTGTCAAGAGTTTAAAAAATATAATTTTATTTTGCACTTTTCGGGATGATTTTTGCGTAAAGCGCGCAAAAATCGGGAGTTTCCGAGGGGGTGTTTTTTTTGTTTACATCGGTATGACCTCTCCGTCACGCAGAGCGTGCCACCTCTCCTTAACAAGAAGATGCTTGATACTCTACTGTTAGTTGGTTATGAAAAAATCGGTCGACCAATGGTTGCCCCTACGATTAATATTTTAGTTGGCGATGAAAGACGGTGAATGATATCCTCCCCTGCCGTTTGATGGTAGGTTTGTGATAAAAAAACGGACACGGCAAGCCGTGTCCATACGATATATCTATATTAATTTGGCGGAATATCATTTCCGCTGTCTGAAAACTATCCCGCAATTGCGAATTGAGAATTAATTAAGCTTTCCCCCCACAAGGTCGCAGTCATCAACAGCAATAATTTTAACCTTTATAAACTGACCCTGATAAAGCTCGTCCTCTGTGGAGATGATTACATTGGTATCTATTTCGGGTGAATCCATATAAGTTCTGCCCATATAAAGAAGATTATCTTCGTCGAAGCCGTCAACGATTACGGTCATTTCCGTACCCACACGGCTTTCCTGCTTACGGGAGAAAATCTCGTACTGCTGCTGCATTATGATTTCACTGCGGTGAGTTTTCACTTCATCGTCAAGCTGATTTTCCATTTTAGCTGCAGGTGTACCCTCTTCGGGTGAATAGGCGAAACAGCCGAGACGGTCGAATTCCGTTTCCTTTATAAATTCGGCTAAAGTTTCAAACTGCTCTTCGCTTTCCCCGGGAAAACCTGTGATAAAAGTGGTGCGGAGAACTACATCGGGGATTTTTTCTCTTATCTTTTTAATAAGGGCAGTAAGCTCCTCTCTCGAGCCACGGCGGTTCATTTTTCTTAATATGTCGCCGTCGGCGTGCTGTAAGGGAAGGTCGATATAGTTACAGATTTTATCTTCCGTAGCGATGGTGTCAATAAGCTCGTCGGTCATACATTCTGGATAGCAGTAAAGAATTCTTATCCACTCTATGCCGTCAATTTTACAAAGCTCCTTTAAAAGTACAGGAAGTCTGTATTCACCGTAAAGGTCGATACCGTAGCGTGTGGTATCCTGTGCCACAACGATAAGCTCCTTTATACCGCCTTTTACAAGATCCTTTGCTTCGGCAATAATGCTTTCCATAGTGCGGCTACGGAACTTGCCTCTGATTGAGGGAATGGCGCAGTAGGTACAGCAGTTCGAACAGCCCTCGGCAATTTTGATATATGCCCAGTGAGGCGGTGTGGTAAGCATTCTGCCGCCATCAAGAGAAAGGTCATACTTTGAAGGAAAAAGAGCACAGCTCTCCCCTTTTAGGACATTTCTGCATATCTCGGCAATTTTTCCGTTGGCACCGATACCGATACAGGCATCAACCTCGGGAATTTCATTCATAACTTCCTCTTTATATCTTTCAGCAAGACAGCCTGTGACAACAATACCCTTGATAACACCGTCATTTTTAAGCTCGGCGGCATAGAGAATATTGTCTATCGCCTCTTTCTTTGCATCGTCAATAAAGCCACATGTATTGATAATTACCACATCGGCCTGCTCGGCTTCGGGGACAATCTGAAAGCCTTCGTCACAGAGAGTGGAAAGAAGCATTTCAGCATCAACCTGATTTTTGGGACAGCCTAAAGAAATCATTCCTATTTTATTCATCGGACACCTCAAAATTTATTTCGTCTTCGTCGGCAATTTTATTAAGGGCGGTTTTAATCTCGCTGAAGGAGTAGCCCATCCTCATAAGACCTGCCACGGTTTTCTTTATTCCTTTTTCGTCGGAAAGATAAGGTCGGTATTTTCTGTTTATAAGGGCGCAAAGCTCGTCCCCGTCAAATTCAGTTTCTTCGAGGACAAGAGAAATAATATCCCTGTCAACACCCTTTCGATAAAGCTCCTGTTCAATACGCTTTCTGCCGTATTTTTTTATGTTTATCAGTTCTCTGACATACATCCGTGCAAAGCGCTCATCATCAACATAGCCTTCATTTTGGAGCTTTTCCACGGCAAAATCCGCATTTTCCCTGAAACCCTTCTGACGAAGCTTTAATAGAAGCTCTCTTGCAGAATGGTCACGGCGGGAAAGATAGCCGACGGCACAGTTATAAGCACGGCGCAAATCTGACTGCTGACCCAAAAGAGCAAGTTCTTCCCTGTCAACCTCTTTACCCTGATAAATACCCATAAGGGCAAAATAATTCCTGTCGACGGTGAAATAATACTCACCGTCAACAAGAACGTGGATTTTATCGCCTTTGCCTTCTTTAAAATTCAGTTTCATTATATATAGTTATTAATCATCGTCGTCAACGGCAATATCGATTCTTGCTCTGACGCTCGACGGACTTCTTTTCACGGGTGTAGGTACGAAAATTTCAGGCTCTTTTTCTTCGGGCTTTACACCTGTTTTTTCATCCTTGAGCTTTTTAACGCAGTCACGGATTTTATTTTCGATTTCCTCGCAGAGGGCTTTTTCTCTTTGAAGGAGAAGCTTTACATTATCTCTGCCCTGTCCGAGACGGGTTTCACCGTAGGAGAACCAAGCACCGCTCTTTTTGATGATTTCAAACTTAACGCCTGCATCCACGATTTCACCGATTTTCGAAATACCTGTGCCGTACATTATGTCAAATTCAGCTTCCTTGAAGGGAGGAGCCACCTTGTTTTTGACAACCTTTGCACGTGTTCTTGCACCGATAAACTCATTACCCGGAGCTTTAATCTGTTCAATCTTTCTTACGTCGATTCTTACGGAAGAATAGAATTTGAGAGCACGGCCGCCTGTGGTAACCTCGGGGTTACCGTAAATTACGCCTACCTTTTCACGGAGCTGATTAATAAAGATAACAAGAGTATTTGACTTTGCCACAACGCTCGTGATTTTACGAAGAGCCTGCGACATAAGACGGGCGTGAAGACCCACATGACTGTCACCCATTTCGCCTTCGATTTCCGCTCTGGGAACAAGGGCGGCAACAGAGTCAACAACAATTATATCAAGAGCACCTGAACGTGCAAGAGCTTCCGTAATGGAAAGGGCATCTTCACCGTTATCGGGCTGTGAAACGAGCAGAGAGTCAACGTCAACACCGAGACCTTTTGCATAAACAGGGTCAAGGGCGTGTTCAGCATCAATAAACGCAGCCTCACCGCCTGCCTTTTGTGCTTCGGCAATACAGTGGAGCGCAAGAGTAGTCTTACCTGATGATTCAGGGCCGTAGATTTCAACAATTCTGCCCTTGGGAAGACCACCGATACCTGTGGCAAGGTCAAGACCGAGGGAGCCTGTTGAGATGGCCTCAACATTCATTTCGGTAGTGTCACCAAGTCTCATAACGGCACCTTTACCGTACTGTTTTTCAATCTGTGCTAAAGCAGCGTTCAATGCACTGTTTTTATCTGCCATAATTCTATCCTCCGTATCGTACAAATGTTCGATGAAGTTATTATACATTATTTAAAATGAAAAATCAACAGTTTTTTTAAAATAGATAAAAAAATAACTTAAAAAATTAATTAAAATATTTTCAAAAAACACTTGCATTTTCGTTTCTTTTCTGCTATTATATCTTCTGCTTATGTATGTTTAATTATTTTAAGGAGGTGCGGTACATGGCAAAATGCGAATATTGCGGTAAAGATGTTGCTTTCGGCATCAAAGTTTCCCACTCACACAGACGTTCAAACAGAACATGGAAACCCAACGTAAAGCGTGTAAAGGCTATCGTTAACGGCTCACCCAAGAGAGTTTACGCTTGCACTCGCTGCTTACGTTCCGGTAAGGTTACTCGCGCTATCTGATTTTAGTATATCGGTAATCCTTGGACTTTCTCGAAAGAGAAGGTCCTTTTTTCTTTGTATCGATTGGTGTCTGACATCTTTGTTGCGGTGTTTGGGGTCGTTCTCCCCTACAACACAAAGTTTTGCAATAAAAAAGGACGACCAACGGTCGCCCTTACAAATTTAATTTGATGTGGTTATTTATTTGCATTGATAAAGTCGATAATATCTTCTTTTGAGTGAAGACCGACCAATCTCTCCTTCTCCTGACCGCCAACAAAAAGTACAAGACAGGGAATGGACATAATGCCCATCATTATAGCGTACTCATTTTCTTCGTCACAGTTAAGCTTACAGACCTTAACCTCGCCGTCAAGCTCATCAGCAAGCTCTTCAATAACGGGGCCGAGCATCATACAGGGCTGACACCAGGGTGCCCAGAAATCAACAAGCACGGGCATTTCGGTTTCTTTGGTAACTTCTTCGGCAAAGTTCATTGAATCAAGTTCGATATATGACATAGATAATTCCTCCAATAAATTAATTTTATTAATATTTTAGGGTATTATAACACAGATATACATCAGGTGCAAGTTCGGAGGAGAAAAAAATTAAAGAGATTGATTTTGGGAGTGATGCGTATTACAATACCTGAAATCTATGATCACTCGGCCTTACAAAAGAAAAAAGAACTGCCTTTTCAAGCAATTCTTTTTCAACTGGTCCGAGTGACAGGACTTGAACCTGCGGCCTCTTGACCCCCAGTCAAGCGCGCTACCAAGCTGCGCCACACCCGGATATTGCTGTGCTCTTCACACAGCCTCATTATTATATCTATTCCGCACTTCAATGTCAATAGTTTTTTGAAAAATATTTTATAAAAATCAAACTTTTTTTCTTATAACTCTGTAGTCATCCCCCAAAACAAAGAGTACGGCCATCATCACCATAAGCACAGACAGAATGAAAGATCCTGAAGTTTTCCCTGATTCGGGTTTTATACCAACGTAAAAGGTTTCACTTACCACCGGGAATACCTTCAGCAATAAACTGCATATAACTGCCGAAAGCCCCGAATTGATTATTCTGCTTACAAGGAAAATTTTATATTTCATACCAGCTGTCTTAATTGCGCTCATAAGCTGAAAGTGTCCGCAGATACCACTGAAGCCGATTACGGCGGAGACTATGGATATGGGATATTTTTCTGCCGCCACAAGACTTCCGCGGGTCATTTCCGTGATGCAGAGAAGAAAGCTTTTTGTTCCGTCAGCGAAGTTCAGATTTACTATCAGCTCACCAAGGCATGAAAAAGCCACTACCCAGGAGCAGATGAAAAGTATGGACTTTGAACTCTTTATAACGGATGTTTCGATTGAGGAGCCTTTGACCGATGAGGCGGAGGTATTTATATCGGAATTTATGTAGGTTTCGTTTTCCGAGGTAAAAAAGCGGGATATAAAGCCTATAATAAGAGATGCAAGAATTAAGCTTGCATATATCAGCGCTCCCACCTTCTCCGAGCCGAGCATAGACAGGCCTACCGCAGAGATAACGAAAGCAGGTCCGGGATTTACACAAAAACAAAGCAGTCTTGCGCACTGCTCCTTTGAAATATAACCTCTTTCACAAAGCTCCGATGACATTTTTGCTCCGATGGGAAGTCCCCCGATAAAAGAGAACAATATTACAGCGGCACAGCATCCCGGCAGTCTGAACAAAAAACGGCAAAGCTTATTAAATAAAGGTATTTTCATTTCTGCAGCCTTCGAGGATATGTAAATATTCGTTAAAATCATAAAAGGATAAAGAGAAGGTACAAGTCTGTTCATACAGATGTCTATCCCCTTTTTTACCCCGTCAATGGAGTACGCAGGAAACTTCAGCAGAATAAACGCAAGAGTAAAAATCGCAAAGGAGCTAACGGCATAACGCAGCACAAAGAAATATGATTTATTAATTTTGTCAGAAAGGAGATCTTTTTTCAAAGCTTTCATATAAACACCTCTGTATATATCTATTCAATAATTATATTTTTTATTATATTCCCGCTACCGTTCATCATAAATATTAATCAGACTATAAGAAACGATGTGATTAAAATGCTGAAAAAGATGAAAAGGCAGTTTGACGGTATCTCTCCCCTCGAAACGGCTGAACTGCTGACACCTCATATTGATTTATGCTCAAACAGAGAGGTTTATATCGAGGGCTGTACGGGAATAATTGAATATAATTCATCTCTTGTGCGGATAAACTGCAAAAGGCTGATACTGAAAATCACCGGTGAAGACCTTACCATAAAATCCGATACCACCGAACAAATAAGCGTTTCGGGAAATATACTTTCTTTGGACTTTACGGGTGCATGATATGAAATATGCAGTTATTTTACTACGATACCTTAAGGGTTATGTTCATATCCGTGCCACGGGCGGCTTCCTTGAACGTTTTCTTAATCTATGTTATTCGGGCAAGATAAATCTGTGGGATGTCTGTCTTCGGGATAATGTGCTGACATTTTGCATAAGCCTTGGGCATTTTACAAAAATTCGTCCGATTGTTGCAAAATCAGGTGTTAAGGTTACCATACTGAAGAAGACGGGACTAATATACAAATACAGGAAACACAGTAAAAGAATCGGCTTTGTTACGGGTCTGGCACTGTTTATGGTGATACACCTTATTTTGAGTATGTTCGTATGGTGTGTGGACGTTCAGGGAAATAATACTGTCAGTAAAAGCGAGATACTGTCACAGTCAGAGTGTTACGGGCTGACCTTCGGAACATTTAAAAAGGGCTTTGACGAAATACGCACGGCACGGAATATAGCCGCAGATTATAAAGGAAAAATCACTTGGCTTTCCGTCAATATAAAAGGAAGTCTTGCCGTAATCGAACTGCGTGAGGATAACAGAATCATCGGCGAAACCGAGGACAGGGCGCCCTGCAATATCGTGGCAGACTTTGACGGGGTGATACTTTCGGCAGAAACCTTTTACGGTGACTGCATGGTTAAAAGCGGTATCGGTGTAAAAAAAGGTGATTTGCTCATAAACGGTGCCATAATAAACGAGGATATGTCCACCACCTTCTATGCAGCAAAGGGCAGAATTACCGCTCTGCACGAAAAAGAAATAAGCCTTTCGGCGGATAAAGATAAGAACTGCCACAGCCTTAAAATTATCCGCGAAAGATATAAAATAGGCTTTTTCGGTTTTGAAATACCCTTGGGATTATCGGATAATGAGAAAGAAAGCTTAATTCTAACCGAAAGAAAGACCCTGAATATCAACGACTATAATCTCCCCTTTTACATCGAAAAATCGGTTATATGCGAGAGAAAAAAAGCCGATTCTCAAGCAAATCTTCTTAACATTGTTGCCCTCGAAGAGATGCAAAACAGCATCTATAAAGAGAACGCCAACTCGTCAGTAGTGTCAAAAACCGAAGATTTAGTCTCATCAGGCGGCTCATTATTCTTCAACGGGAAATATACTTTAATTGATTTTATGGGTGAAGAAAAGCCTATTTTGTCTGAACAGTAAAAATAATTACACAAAAATTTCACTAAAACTATTCACTTTTTTGAAAATATGTGATAAAATTTTAGAAGCTATATAGATTTTGATTATTAATTGAGGTGCAAAACTTGTTTGAACAAACATTCAGCATTGAGAGAATGGAACAGGCTGTTACTCTTTTTGGTTCCTTCGATGAAAACATTAAGCTTATTGAAAAAGAGTTCGCCGTTGCAATCGTTTGCCGAGGCAGTGACATAAAAATCCAGGGCGACGAAGAAAAGGTTGACAAAGCAAAAAGAGTTATAAAAAATCTGCTCTTTCTTATCAATAAGGGCGAAATCATTAACGAACAGAATATCCGTTATGTCATCGCCATGGTAAAGGAAGGAAACGACGACAAGCTCACCACTCTTAATTCCGACTGTATCTGCATAAGTGCAAAGGGTAAGCCCATCAAGCCGAAAACTCTCGGTCAGAAAAAATATGTGGATGCCATCAAAAATAATACAGTGGTCATCGGTGTGGGTCCTGCAGGTACGGGTAAGACCTATCTTGCCGTGGCTTTGGCAGTAAGTGCTTTCAGAGCAAAGGAAGTAAACCGTATCATCCTCACCCGCCCCGCCGTGGAAGCCGGTGAAAAATTAGGCTTTTTGCCCGGTGACCTTCAATCAAAGGTTGACCCCTATTTAAGGCCTCTTTACGATGCACTTTTCGATATGCTCGGTCCCGAAAACTTCCAGAAGTATCAGGAAAGAGGTAATATCGAGGTTGCTCCTTTGGCTTATATGCGAGGCAGAACTCTTGACGACAGCTTCATAATTTTAGACGAGGCACAGAACACAACTCCCGAACAGATGAAAATGTTCCTTACCCGTCTCGGCTTCGGCTCAAAGATAGTAGTTACAGGTGACATTACACAGATTGACCTTCCCGACGGAAAAAGGTCAGGTCTTGTGGATGTGATAAAAATTCTGAAAAATGTGGACGATATTGAAACCATTCGTTTTTCGGAAAAGGATGTAGTCAGACATAAGCTTGTTCAGGATATTATCAAGGCTTATACAAAATATGAGGAGAGTAGAAAGAAATGAAAGACAAAATCAAGGTAATCATTACTAACGGTCAGAATACAGTCCGTATTCCCACCGGAGTCCGTATGCTTATACGCCGTTGCTGTAATGCTGTTTTGGTCAACGAAAACTTCAAAGGCTCTGCAGAAATCAGTGTTACCATAGTGGATGATGTTTCCATTCACGAACTCAACCTCAAACACAGAGGTATTGACAGACCCACCGATGTTCTCTCTTTCCCTTTGGGCGTCGACGGTGTTTATGACATCAATAATGACACGGGCGCTAGAATGCTCGGCGATATTGTCATTTCCATCGAGCATGCTTACAAGCAGGCGGAGCTTTACGGTCATTCTCTTGACAGAGAAATAGCCTTTTTAACCGTACACTCCATGCTTCATCTTCTGGGCTATGATCATGAGCCGGGCGGTCTTGACCTTGTGCGTATGAGAGAAAAGGAAGAGGCTGTTCTCACTCAATTAGGTTTAGTCAGAAGCGGAAGTTACTATACCACGGAAAACTGATATTATGGAATTCGGAAAGTTTTTAAAAAGTTTCACTTATGCCATAAGCGGCGTGAAATATTGTTTAAAAAAAGAAAGGAATTTAAGGTTTCATCTCACCTTTCTTTCTTATATGTTCGGTATTCTTCTTTCCACGGATTGGTTCGTTCTCTCGAGAACGGACTATGCGGTTTTAGTAGTGGCTTCGGCTCTCGTGGTAACTGCCGAGGTTATTAATTCTGCTGTGGAAAATGCAGTCAATCTTGCCTCGGAGGAACACACAGAATACGGAAGAATAGCAAAGGATGCCGCCGCAGGAGCCGTTTTGGTTGCCGCAGTTTTCGCCATAATCACAGGACTTGTTATAATGCTGCAGCCGAAAGCCTTCGTGGCTATGTACGGCTATTTTGTAAGCAACCCCCTCATGTTTTTAATTTTTGTGTTAAGTCTGATCCCCGCTGTATTATTTATATTTTGGGGTAACCCCTTCAAAAAAGGAAAATAACGATGAATGAAATTTTTTCTCGAACAGAAATGTTAATAGGAAAGGATGCTCTTTCCCGTCTTAAAGACTGCCGTGTGGCAGTCTTTGGTATTGGTGGCGTCGGCGGTTATGTTGCCGAAGCGCTGGCTCGCTCGGGTGTGGGAAGTTTAGACCTTTTCGACAATGATACCGTCTCCCCCTCAAACATCAACCGACAGATTTTTGCTCTCCATTCTACGGTAGGAAAACTGAAAACTGCCGTGGCTCACGAAAGGCTGAAGGACATAAATCCCGATATAAAAATAAAAGAGCATAACATCTTCGTTCTCCCCTCAAATATTGATGAAATTGATTTTTCAGTTTATGATTATATCATCGACGCCATAGACACGGTTTCGGGCAAAATAGCCATAATTGAAAAATCATATAAAGAAAAAATACCCGTAATCTCCTCAATGGGCACAGGTAATAAAACTGACCCTACGAGGTTTCAGATTACAGATATTTATAAGACCTCTGTCTGTCCTCTGGCAAGAGCGATGAGGTACGAAATGAAAAAAAGAGGCATAAAAAAATTGAAGGTTCTCTTTTCGGCCGAAGAGCCACGCAAGCCCTCCCCTACCGCCGACGGAAGTAAGCCTGTCCCTGCAAGCATAGCCTTTGTGCCGCCCGTGGCAGGACTAATTATTGCGGGTGAAGCGGTGAAGGACCTTATTAATTCGCAATTCTCAATTCACAATGAGCAATCGCGGGAAAACAACAACAAAATATAAAGCAACAGTCCGCCAATTTGAATTTATAATTCAGCGGACTGTTTATATTTTTAGATTAAACGTGATATTGAGGATACCATCCTTATGGGCGGAATATCATTTCCTCTTTTTTGAAAGCTGCCCCGCGATTGTGAATTGCGCATTGCGAATTACGAATTATCAAAGATATTTCTGACTTTCTGCTACAGCCATTTTGTCGCAACGTTCGTTTTCGGGATGGCCGTCGTGACCCTTCACCCATTCAATGGTAACCTCGTGCTTTGCAATAAGAGAAAGCAGTTCGTCCCAAAGTTCGGGATTGAGAGCAGGCTTTTTATCCTTCTTTCTCCAACCGTTCTTTTTCCAACCCTCTGCCCAACCGAGGTTTATTCCGTTGGCTACATACTGTGAATCGGTTACTACCGTAACCTTGCAGGGCTCTTTCAGTGCCTTAAGACCTTCAATAACCGCCGTAAGCTCCATACGGTTATTCGTGGTTTCTGCTGCACCGCCGGAAAGCTCTCTTTCCTTGCCCTTGTAAACGAGAATGGTACCCCATCCACCGGCACCGGGATTTCCCGAACAGGCACCGTCAGTATATATTGTAACTTCTTTCATTGTAAATCTACTCCTTAATTTATCCCGTTGATTTTACCATAAAATCCTTTTCAAAGCAAGTAATTAAGGAATTTCGGTTGAAATATTTTCACTCTTATGATAAAATAAAGATAAGTTAAAAAAGCAGGTGAAAAAATGAAACAGAAGATGATAAGCAAAAAGAAATATTCTCCACAGTGTGCAAACTGTCTTTACGGCAGAAGTCCCAAGGACAGAAGCGTGGTTCTCTGCAGTAAAAAAGGCATAGTCGAAGGCACTTCAACCTGCAGGCATTATAAATATGACCCATTAAAGCGTGTACCGAACAAGATAGTAATAAGCGGTGACTTCAAAAAAGAAGATTTTGAAATATAACGGAAGTTTTATCTTCCGTTATTTTTTATATCTGAATTTAATCTGATGACGGAAAAGAAGTGTTTTCAGTGCTTCTTTGTTAAAAGGAACGAGAGGATACAAATAGGTATAGCCGCTGATGGTTTTGGTAAAAGAGATGACCAAAAGGACAAGCAGTAATCCTGCGGCAAAGCCCCATATTTTGAAAAAAGCCGTCAATATGAGTATTATTGTCCTTGAAATTTTAATGGCATAACCCAGCTCGTAGCTCGGCTGTGTGAAGTTCGATATTGCCACAAAAGCCATAAAGAGAACAACCTCTGCCACAAACCACCCCGACCTTACGGCAAATTCACCCAATACCAAGGCACCGACAACACTGAAGGAACTGCTTAAGGCACTCGGAGTATTTACCGACGCAAGACGCAGGGTATCGATAACAAATTCAACAATAAGAAGCTGTACGATTATCGGCACAGAGTTTTTTTCTTCTATCAACATAAACTTCAGTGCATCGGGCAGTATTTCCTCATACTGTATAAGCAGATACCATATTGGTATGAAAACCATCGACAGGCTGAAAACTATCATCCGTATAAACCGAAGCAGAGAGCCGATAACGGGAGCAAAATAGAAATCGTTTATATCCTGTATAAAATCAAAAATGCCCGTGGGAAAAATCATAGCCGTCGGCGAGCCGTCAGTTAGAATTATTACATTTCCGTCATAAATACAGGCAGACGCCGCATCGGGCCGTTCTGTATATCTTACCTTCGGGAAGGGATTCCACAATTGAGTAGGTATAAGACATTCACGGAGACTTTCGTGGCTCATAGGCAGACTTTTTACCTCGATGGATTCGAGTTTTTTTGTTATAATATCAAGCTGTTTTCTGTCCACCGCATCTTCAAGATAACATACGGCTATATCTGTTTTCGATTCGGTACCGACCTGATAGGATTTTATCGTCAGATTGGTGTTTCTTATTTTTCTTCGGATAAGAGCCGTGTTAAAAATTATGGTCTCCACAAAGCCTTCGTGGGAGCCTCGGAGTACTTTGTCCGATTCAGGCTCTTCCACAGTACGGGCAGGATAAGTTCGCGAATCAATTATAACTGCTTTAGTATATCCTTCCACTATCATACCCACTGCACCCGAAAGGACAAAGGTGATAAACTGATCAAGACTGTCAACTGCAGTTGCCTCAACATAAGTCGTATAGCTGTCAACAAATTTTTCGGCTGTGTCTGCCTTTTCCATGTCTTCCTTTGTAAGCTTCGTGAAATACTCAAAGTTTCTTTCGAGTATGTCGTCTTTCAGAAAACCGTCAAGACAAAACAGTGAGGCTTCCCTGTCGGCAAGCTTTATTTTTTTTAGAATTATATCAAAGCTTTCACCGAAACGAAGTTTTTTGCTGACCATTTTTATATTTTCTTTATAAGATTTATCGAAATCATTCATACAATCACCGACATTATTTTTCCCGAAAAGGGATAAATAATTCGCAATTGCGGGACAGCTTCGAATAAAAACAACTGGTATTCCGCCTACTAAAAAATTCTAAAAAAATCACAAAAATAAGAACCCGACCCGTCAACGCATTAAAAAAGCGGTACGGGTACCCCGGAACCTTGTCGTTTTACAATAAAAGTCCTCCAAATCAACCTGACTTGGAGGACTATGACTTTTTATACTTTGTTATTGTTAACCCACGATTGTGCATTGAGAATTGCGCATTGCGAATTATATGAATTTCCTGATGTTAATATGTATTCTGCCCTTTTTACTTTCACCGATGATTTCTTCTAATATTACTTTGCCCTTGCCTCTTAAGACGATTTTATCCTTTTCTTTGAGGATATAATCAATTTTCAATATCTGAACGGAGTTAATGTAAACCAGACCGCTTTTCACGGCAAGAGAAGAATTAGTCCGGGAAAGATTAAAGGCAGAAGAAACCACGCTGTCAAGTCGCAGAGAGGCAACGGAAGCAAAAACAGTTTCTGTCTCCCCTTCCTCAAAAACAAAATCCTTAAGGGAACATATTTCACATTTTACCGTTCCCCTGCCCACTTTAGTAAGGTTTTCGCAAATATATCTGCTTATGCTCTTAAGAGCAAAAATGTAGGTGCAATCTTCTCCTACGATAATGTCACCGACAGTTTCCCTTTTTATACCCAGCCCCATAAGCGAGCCGAGATAATCCCTGTGGGATAGAGAAGAAAAGCGGTCTTTACTGACCTTTATAAGACAGAAGGGACAGTCATCAGGGTTTTCATTGAAATATTCACCGATGTCCTCCACACCGAAAACGGAAGGCACAAAAACAGCCACAGCTCTTTCCGAATCCTCATATCCGCCGAAATAAAAGGTGCGGATGTCGGAGTTATATTCTCTTTCGATACAGCCCATAAGACTTCTTTCATCGACAGAAAGAAAGGCTGTGGAGGTTATCATAAAGCTGTCAAGGGCTTTTTTCTTCATATCAAGATAGCGGGAAATGAGCAATTCTTTTTCTTCCATAATATCAGATATTCTGTGAGGGCTGAAGCATCATATCTTTGATTTTCATCAGTCTCGTAGTGTTACTGCGTTCATTTTCGTCAAGCTTCATAGTGATATATTTTATGGTGTCCTCATAGTCGGGAATCATAACGTATTCCAGAGCATTTACACGTCTTCGTGTCTTTTCAATTTCAGAGGAGAGAAGCTGACAGGTCTTTTCCACCTCGGCAAGACGAAGCATATCGGGCATAATTTCAGAAAGGCTTTTCACCCCTTCATCAAGGTCGCCTGATGTGAAAGCAAGACCGTAGGAGTAAACCTCACCCTTGTCGGCAAATTTATATTCGGGGACAAAAACGGGAGTTTTTACACTCATAATGTTCTTTTCCTTAACTTCGATGCTCATTCTCTGTGAAGGCATCATAAGTGAAACGGCAAGGCTTTCTTCGTTCATTGAAGCGGTTGCCATGGAAAAATGCTTATTTGCCTCTGCGATAGCAGTTTCCACCTTTTCGCGGAGTTTTTTGTTCTCTTTTACAAGCTCAAGAAACTGCCTCATAAGCTCATCGCGCTTATCCTTTAAAAGCTTGTGTCCTCTTCTGGCAGTAACAAGCTTTCTTTTTAAATTTGTAAGTTCCATTCTCGTAGGATTGACGTTCATTACTGCCATGGTAACACCTGCCTTTTATTTATAATATTCATCGAGATATTTGTCTGAAATTCTTTTAAGCTCACTTCGGGGCAAGATTTTAAGAAGCTCCCAGCCGATATTAAGTGTTTCTTCGATTGACCTGTTTGTAAGACTGCCCTGCGAAACATAGGTCTTTTCAAACTCGTCGGCAAATTTGGCATAAAGCTTGTCTATATCCGTAAGTGCCGCTTCACCTAAAATTACCATAAGCTCCTTACAGTCCTTGCCTCGGGCATAGGCAGAGAAAAGCTGGTTCATGGTGTCTCTGTGATCCTCTCTTGTCTTGCCCTCACCAATACCCTTATCCTTAAGACGGGAAAGCGACGGAAGAACATCCACAGGAGGAGTTACGCCCTTACGGTAAAGTGTGCGAGAAAGGATAATCTGTCCCTCGGTGATGTAGCCCGTAAGATCGGGAATGGGATGAGTTTTATCATCCTCGGGCATTGTGAGAATGGGAATGAGGGTGATGGAGCCCTCACACTCCTTTTTTCTGCCTGCTCTTTCATAAATGGAGGCAAGGTCAGTGTACATATAACCCGGATAACCTCGTCTACCCGGCACTTCCTTTCGTGCGGCTGAAACCTCACGGAGAGCGTCGGCATAGTTGGTAATGTCCGTCATAATAACGAGAACGTGCATACCCTTGTCAAAGGCAAGATATTCGGCGGCAGTAAGCGCCATTTTGGGAGTGGCAATTCTTTCGATGGCAGGGTCGTTGGCTAAATTTGTGAACATAACCGTTCTGTCAAGAGCGCCTGTCTCCTTAAAGGACTGAATGAAATAATCCGATTCCTCAAAGGTGATACCCATAGCCGCAAAGACAACGGCAAACTTTTCATCGGAGGAAAGCACCTTCGCCTGTCTTGCAATCTGTGCGGCAAGCTCGGCATGGGGAAGTCCCGAAGCGGAGAAAATGGGAAGCTTCTGCCCTCTTACAAGGGTGTTAAGTCCGTCAATGGCTGAAACACCTGTCTGAATAAACTCTTCGGGGTATTTTCGTGCGGCGGGGTTAATAGGTGTGCCGTTTACATCTAATCTTTTATCGGGAATGATCGAAGGACCGCCGTCAGCAGGTCTGCCAAGACCGTCAAAAACTCTGCCGAGCATATCCTCGGACACGGCAAGCTCCATCTGCTTACCTAAAAACTTTACCTTGCTGTTTGAAAGGTTGATACCGACGGAGGATTCAAAAAGCTGAACGAGAATGTCTGTGCCGTTAATTTCGAGGACACGGCAACGCTTCCTTTCGCCGCTTTGAAGCTCAATTTCACCAAGCTCATTATAAGCAACGCCTGTAACACCCTTTACGAGCATAAGAGGACCCGCAACTTCGCTTATGGTTCTGTATTCTTTTGGCATAAGTTTAGTCCTCCTTTTTCTCTCCACCGCCGAGTTCATCGGTGAGAAGTTCAATAATATTATCAAATTCTGCTTTCATTTCTTCCTCTTTGACATATTTAAATCTGCCGATTTTTTCCCGTACCTTAAGGGAAGAAACGAAGAGTATATCTGCACCCTTTTCGAGGGATTCGAGGCATTTTTCATAGTATTCGCACACTAATTTCATCATAAGATACTGCTTAACGGATGAAGTATAGGTGTCTACCTCGTGGAATGCCGCCTGATGAAGGAAGTCCTCTCTTACGGAGCGGGCGGCTTCAATTTTAAGTCTGTCCGTGGGAGAAAGGGCATCAATGCCGACGAGCTTGACCATTTCTTCAAGCTCGCTTTCCTCGGAAAGAAGTCGCATAATAGTTTCGCGAAGGCTGTTCCATTCATCGGAAACGTTATCTTTAAACCAGTCGGACAGAGCGTTTGTATAAAGTGAATAGCTTGTCAGCCAGTTAATGGCAGGGAAATGACGCTTATAAGCAAGTGCAGAATCAAGCCCCCAGAAAACCTTGACAATTCGTAAAGTAGCCTGACTTACAGGCTCGGAGATGTCACCTCCTGCAGGTGAAACAGCACCGATAACGGAAAGAGTACCCTCTCTCGGGTTTTTACCGACGGATTCCACTCTGCCCGCTCTTTCATAAAACTGTGCAAGTCGGCTTCCGAGATAAGCGGGATAGCCTTCTTCACCGGGCATTTCCTCTAATCTGCCCGACATTTCGCGCAGTGCCTCTGCCCAGCGTGAGGTGGAGTCAGCCATAAGAGCCACATTATAGCCCATATCGCGGAAATATTCGGCTATGGTGATGCCTGTATATATGGAGGCCTCTCTTGCGGCAACGGGCATATCGGAGGTATTGGCGATAAGCACCGTTCTTTCCATAAGGGATTTGCCCGTACGGGGGTCGATAAGCTCGGGGAATTCATTAAGAACGTCTGTCATCTCATTACCGCGCTCACCGCAACCGATGTAAACAACTATATCTGCATCTGCCCACTTGGCAATCTGGTGCTGTGTGACGGTTTTACCGCTTCCGAAGGGTCCGGGTATAGCCGCAACACCGCCTTTAGCGATGGGGAAAAGGGAGTCGATAACTCTTTGACCTGTAATAAGAGGCTCTTTGGGAGAGAGCTTTTTACTGTAAGGTCTGCCCTTACGAACAGGCCATTTCTGCATAATGCCGATGCCGTGCTCCTGACCCTTTTCATCAAGGACAATGGCAACCACATCGTCAACGGTACAGGTACCGCCTGTAATTTCCTTGATAATACCGCTTTTATCGGGAGGAAGCATAATCTTATGAGAAACTACATCCGTTTCCTGCACGGTACCGATAATATCACCGCCGTAAACTCTTTCACCCACAGCCACACAAGGCTCGAAGACCCACTGCTTTTCTCTGTCAAGAGAAGGCACTTCTATACCGCGGGGAAGATTTGTTCCGCACGCCTTCACTATTTCCTTAAGCGGTCTCTGTATACCGTCAAAAATACTGCCGATAAGACCGGGACCAAGCTCGACGCTGAGGGGTTCACCTGTGGAAACAACCTTTTCACCCTGCTTAAGTCCCGAGGTTTCCTCGTAAACCTGAATGGAGGCATCGTCACCGTGCATTTCGATAACTTCGCCGATAAGGTTAAGGTCACTTACCTTTACGACGTCGAACATATTTGTATCTTTCATTCCGGTCGCAACAACAAGAGGTCCGGAAATTTTTGTAATTGTTCCAAAGTTCATGTTTTCTTTTCACCTACTAATCAAGAATAAGAGAGCCTACTGCCCTTTCCACTGCTTTGCCGATATTTTCCATACCTTTTCCCGTGTTTCCTTTTACACCGGGGATGAGTATTACGGCAGGTGTCACCGAATTTTCTAAAAGTGAGATTTCTTCCTTCAGCTCTTCGGCATAATATTCGGTAATATATATAATCCCGTAATTTTCATTTAGGAGACGGCTGAATTCTTCCTTCGCCTGTGCCGCATCATAAACCACTGCCGTTTCCACACCGAGACAGGCAAAGCCGCATATACTGTCTTTATCGCCTAAAACTGCCATTTTATACATAATTAAGCCTTACCCTTTCTTTAATTTCATCAGCAGGTAAGCCCGACTGAAGTGCCGTAAGAATTATGCTTACGCTTTTGATTTCATTCTGTTTACCGTAGTAAAATGCACATACAGGATCGAAGCCGAAGGCAGTATATTTTGCCGACGAAACCAATTCAATTATCCTGTCGTCGCACCACTTTTCGTATTTGGCACTGCTTTCGGTATAAAGCGCCACACCCTGTCCGTATTCTGAAGACAAAAGGTAATCATAAAGTTCTTCCTTTTCACCCAGAGCGAGGCTTATAAGCTCTTTTCTGTCAAGCTTGAAGCAATCTCCTATTGCCTCTTCGGCAAAGTCACGGTTTTTACCTAAAGCATTAATTCTCAAAGCAATTTTAATGTTTGCCGTATCGCATAAAAATCCGCAAACCTCATTGGCAAGGGTACTTTTTTTAGTCCCCGCATATTCACAAAGGCAGTCAATGGCACCTCTGTCAATTATTATCTCCGCACTCTGTCCGTTTTCAGTAAGCAGTGCCATTTTATATGCCTTTTCGGCGGTTTCTGCACCCCTTATTTTAAGAGAAGTGAAATCGTGAAGTCTAACCTTTTCCGTCAATTCTTCAAGGTTTACGGACGAAGGGTAAAGATAATAAGCATATGGCTCGGCACCCGAAAAGGAGCATTTGACTGCAGTTTTAATATTAAAGAAGTCATTGAGTACACAGAATATGTCGAGTTCCTTTTTATCGGGAACGCATTCATTTAAAAGTTGCCACAGCTCTTTATTTTTTAGACTGACTATTTCTTTTATACTGCCCTTTTCCTTTATCCAGCCTTCCTCGAGCAAAGAGAAAAGTGCCTTATCGAGGCTTTCACTTTCACAAAGCTTCATCATAAAGGCTTTATCGAGCATATAGGATTCGTTGGCGCGGAGCCTTGCCACGCAATAAGCATAATCAAGATTTTTCATAGTTCCTCCGTTAAAATGCTCGCAAACCTCAACTGAAAAGCTCTTTGCTGAGCATATCCTTGAGTGAATCCATATTTTCATCAAAAACGGCTCTTAAGGTGCAGTTCACAGTAATGTCACCATAATCAAGAATAAAGCCGTTTTCAATATCCACGGCCTTTTTGCTGACTGTAACAGCCGCCTTTTCAAAAACCTCTGCATTAATTCTGCTTTCAAAGTCTTCGGGAAGCCTGGAAAGATCAAAGCCGTTCATATACATAGTACATTCGCCCGACTGTATGTTCTTCTTGCAAAGAGAGAAAATCACATCAAAGTATTCTTCGTCGCTGAATTTTTCGATTTCAAGATAAGCGGCGGAAATTATGTCGTTGAGAATGGCGTTTCTTATTTCAAGATAACGGTTGCGGGTTATGGATTCTGCTGTGCTTTTGGAAACAGCGTTCTTTTTGTCTGCCTCTCTTTGCGCCGCGTCAACGATTTCCGTCGCACGCCGGTTCCCCTCTTCTCTTGCCTCGGCAATCATTTTTTTGATTTTAAGATTGGTTTCGGCAAAAATCCTTTCACAGTTTTCGCGGGACTGTTCTTCGATTTTCTCTTTGATTTTTTCAAGCCCTGTCATAAAATATCTCCTTTAAGAATAGTGGACAAAAAATCATATTGTGATTCTGAAAACGGCGATAAACGAAATAAGAAGAGCAAGAACAGCATAGGTTTCAACCAAAGCGGAAAGAGTCATAGCCTTGGCGGTCTGGTCAGATTGCTTTGCAATCATTGACACACCTGAAGCGGCAACCTTGCCCTGATAAATAGCTGAAAAATAACCTGCGATAGCGATAGGGAGAGAGGCGGCAAAGAAATAAAGTCCCTGTGTCCATGTAAGTGCAACGGGAGAACCGCTGAGAAGCCCTGTTTTGATAAAAATGAGCAGGGCAACAAGGAAGCCGTAAAGGCCCTGTGTACCGGGAAGAATCTGAAGAATAAGCACGCGACCGAAGGAATCGGGCTTTTCCGTAAGCAGACCTGCACCTGCTTCACCCACAAGACCTACACCCTTTGCAGAGCCTACACCTGCAAAGCCTGCGGCAAAAGCCGCACCTAAAACCGCAAGAACCATACCAAGATTATCCATATTAATTATCCTCCTTGATTGTAAAGAATTTTGAATTGATTTTAAAAGGCGTGAATGCTCTGCCCTGTCCTTCATAAAATTTGGAGAAAAACTCCACGTACTGAAGGCGGTTTGTGTGAACATAAGTGCCTATTAAGTTTATGGCAATATTGATGGTGTGTCCGATAATAAAAATTATAATAAAAATTACAATGTTACCGAACATGGCACCTAAAAGATTTACCACATTGGCGATTACGCCCGTGACAAGACTTAATGCAAGAAGTCTTGAATAAGAAAGTATATCACCTAAATATCCCGAAGCGGCGTTATATAAGCCATAAAAACCGCCGCCGAGCTTACCTAAAATGTTTTTACTGCTTCTGCCTGCCGTAAGCACGATTAAGAGTGAGCCTGCAGCGAGTAAAGGTCCGCCCAAAGATTTTATTTTTTCATCGATGGTGAAAATAAAGCTTCCTGCAAAAATCCCGAAGCCCACAACGAAGATACAAACGGGGATTACGTCAAAAAGGGCAGAAGTGAAGTTTCTTTCTTTGATAAGAATGTAAAACCGAAGCATAAGACCTGTCAGAAGGTGAATTATGCCGAAGATGAAGCAGTACATTAATAGCTCCATACTGTTATTCATGGGCTCGAGCCATAAAGCAAGGCTCGGTGCCTTTTCGAATCCGAGGAAGGTGGTGCATACCGTGGGTATCAGATCACCGAACCATCCACCGAAAAGAGTGCCCCAAACGACAGTTGATATACCGCAGTACATAACTGCATCGGCTGCTTTTTTCAGGTTACCTCTTACCTTGAATTTTTTCTTGGCGACAAGGGAGAAGATAACCATCAGCAGTCCGTATCCCGCATCGGAAAGCATAAGACCGAAAAAGGCGTAATAGAAAAATGACATAACGGGATTCGGGTCTATATCTTTATTCGAGGGCGGCGAGTACATATTCGTTACTGACTCGACACCTGCGGCAAAGCTTTTGTTTTCAATCAGCACAGGCACATCGGCACCCTCATAATCGGGCTCGGAAAGTTCCATTTGTGCCGTGAACTGCCGTTCAATTTCGAACTTTATCTCTTCGGCTTTCCTTTCGGGAATGTAGCCTTTGACAAAGAAGACGCTTTCGCTTGTGGCGGCATTTTCCACGGCTGAATACTTGTCCGCCTGCGCCATATAGTAGTCACTTAAAAACCTTATATCTCTGTAATCGTCCTTGAACTCTTTAATTTTTCCCGTAACAGATACGATTTCACTTTTCAGAAAGGAAATTTCTTCTCTGCAATCCTCCATCGCCTTTTCGGGAAGCTTTGGCGCAATCTTATCGGGAATGGAGAAGCCGTTGTTTTTAAGAATTTCAAGCAGTCTTTCACCACTGCTTTGGTGACACATTATGACGGCACAGGTAAGCATTTTCCGCTTTGAAACTATTTCGATTTCCACATCCTCGGGGTGATTCTCCGCAGAGCTTATCATCGAAAGGATTTCTTCCTTTTCAAGCTCCCGTGGAAAGCAACCGATAAAAATGTTTGTCGTCAGTGTTCTTTTCGATGCCATGGGGATGTCAAGACCTATCCACGGCTCATAATATTCAATCAGGCCTTCCTTTTCAGCCACCTGCTCATTAAGTCTTTTAATATTATTTTCGAGAGAAATAATCTCATTACAGATATTCAGAAGTTCATCGGCTCGGTCAGAAATAAGCCTGTATTCACTGTAGTCAATTTCCGTAACATCACTGAAGGATTCCACAAAAGACTTTTTAAGCTGACAGTATTTTTCGAGTATACCGTAGCCTTCAACTGCCTTTTTATGCTTTTTCAAAAACTGGCTTACAATGTAATCGGTCTGATATTTGGTAAGATTTTCATTCTCTGCATTTTCAAACTCTGCCACACCGCTTTTTTGCAGAAATTCGACGAGCTTTTTACTTTCATCCAAAAGAGCCACAAGTTCAAAGTGAACCAATTTGATTTTCGCCAAAACAACACCTCCTCTTTTAAAGATTTGTTTATTTCATTCAGCTTAATAATTCCTCAAAAATCATTTTAATGGCTTTATCGTATAATTTTTCCGTGTCTGCAATCGACTTTCTTTCACGAAGCTCTGCAAGCTTTTCTGCCTGCTTGACAACGCCTACGGAGGAATATTCCGCATCACTTAAAATGATGTTAGCTTCCTTTTCAGCCTGTTCCACTGCAGTTCTTATAATAATGTCAGCCTGAATTTTAGCATCGCTGAGCATTTTTTCCGCTTTCTTTGCCGCTCCCGCTTCCATTTCTCTGCCTGCACTTTCGGCGGCAAGAACAGCTTTTATCATATCAGCAGCCATTTAAGAGAACACCTCCGTAATTTTCTGCAAATACAAAAATATTATTTATCATAAGAGTGGTGCTTTCTGCACCCGAATCGGTGATTTTCATAATAACAGACGCTATAAGAAGTATCAACAGTACAAGAGCCACCGCCGCAATAATTATCATCTTTTTAATGGCGGAGGTATCCCCTGTCTTTTTCTTTTTAATTTCGGGAAGCTGTGCATATCTCACGGCTTTCTTTTTCTTTTGGGGTATGTCACTTTTATATATGGGTGAAATTTCGGGTATGGTGATTTCCTCTTTTAAGGAAAGCACGGGAGTTACCTCTTCCTTCACCTCTTCCACCTGTTCAACCTCGGGAATTATAATCTCTTCAAAGGCTTCTTCAGCATCAATTTCCGCTACAGAATAAACCTCGTCATAAACCGCCTCTTCAAAAGGCTTATTTTCAAGTGCATTCTTTAAATCGGAAAGCATCTGATTGGGTGTGAAATATCTTTCGTTGATATTGAAGGCGCATGCCTTACGGATAATCTTCCATAAATCGTCACTTGCAAGTGCGGGACGGGAGATTTCGTTTCCGCTCACTCTCATTTGTGTGGCGGTGTTGTAGGAATTGATTGTAACATTCTGCGGATAGGGCTCCATAAAGGGCAGACGGTTACGGTTAGTGAGCATATAGAGTATAAGACCGAGAGAATAGGTGTCAACGGTGCAGTTTACGTTACCTGTTTTTATAAATTCGGGCGCCATAAAATACTGGGTTCTCTTATATGCTATGGAGGTTTTTGACGGCTCGAGACAGCTGAAGGTGCCGAAGTCACCTAATTTACATCTGCCCGAACGGTCAAAGAGGATATTTTCAGGCTTAAGGTTTGGATAGATATAGCCGAAGGACCTGCATTTTATGAGTGAGTTGCATATATTTATACCGAGCCTTAAAGTTTCATCAAGAGTAAAAGACAAATCCTTCAGAATATCAGTAAGTGATCGGCATTCTTCAAGCTTTATTAAAATAAGCTTACCCTTTCCGTCACTTGCCTTACGAAGCTCCACATCCTCATACTTTACGAAATACTTTCCATTGTCGGACTTTCTGACGGATTTGATATTTTTCTTTATATTTTTTATTATCTTTTCAAAATCGTCATCATATTCTTCGATATATTCTTCTTCGTTAAGGTCGAAGGTCTTTCTTTCGCTTCTGTTTTCACTAAGTCTGATTATTTTAAGGATAGAGGTTTCTTTGGCACCGTCATATTTTTCACGGTAAATGCTGAAAACCTTACCGTCTGTGCCTGTACCTATCTGCTTATCGGTATACCATTCACCGAAAACGGGATTCAATGAATTTGACATAGTAATTCTCCTTTTATATATTAAACTTCCTACTGTATTAAAAATAAGATATAATTAGCCATAATATATCTTTTACATTATAGCACAAAGCATATTCAAATGCCAACAGTTTTTTACCATAATTTAAAGAAAATTATCAATAAATAAGAATGGATACAGTTGACAAGAGAGAATTTTTTTGTTAATATGTGATAGTTGTAAATTTAATATACGGAGACGTATCGAAGTGGTCATAACGGGGCGCACTCGAAATGCGTTAGCCTTAACGGGCTCGTGGGTTCGAATCCCACCGTCTCCGCCAAAAAATCCAAGTCACAAGGCTTGGATTTTTTTATCCATTGCGAAGCGATGGTATATCATCACCGAAGGTGTATATCATCAGCCGTAGGCTGCATAAATCACTTCGCAATGATGATATAAATGCTTTGACTCGATTTTTTACAGATACACATTTTACCCCTCCCCGTAGCATACACATCTACGGGGTGATATTATGTTTGAACTCATAAAAGCGGTACTCGAAAACTTTATGTTTTTCTTCCTACATCTGAAAAACATCACGTCCTTTCCGAAACCGCTTTCAGTCGAAAAAGAAAAAGAGCTTCTTGCCCGTATGAAAAAGCAGGGCGATTCAAAGGCAAGAGAAAAACTCATAGAGCATAACCTTCGGTTAGTCTCGCACATTATCAAAAAATACTATTCGGAATACGATGAGCAGGAGGATCTTATCTCAATCGGCACCATCGGTCTTATCAAGGCAGTTGATTCTTTCGATGCGGATAAAGGAATACGACTTGCTACCTATGCGGCAAAATGCATCGAAAATGAGATTCTTATGTACTTTCGCAGTAAAAAGAAGGATTCGAATACAGTTTCAGTTAACGAGCCTATAGACACGGACAGCGAGGGTAATCCTCTTACTCTTATCGACATAATCTACTGTGAGGACACCATAAGTGACGATATTGACCTTAAGAGAAAGAGCCGTACCCTCTATGAATTTATCGAAAAAATCGAAAATGAACGGGACAGAGAAATTATTATAAGAAGGTACGGTCTTTATAACCGCAAAGAACAGACACAGCGTGAAATAGCAAAGGAACTTAACATATCTCGGTCTTATGTTTCGAGGATAGAGAAGAAGGTTATTGGGGAACTGCGGGAGATGTTTGGGATAACCTGAATGCAAAGTGCATTAAATAAAAAATTAACCTACCGATTTTTCGGTAGGTTAATTTTTTATTTACGTGGTGGTCTTTCAAAGGAAATTTTACCCATCTTACCGCCACGGTATTCGTCGAGGAGCATTATTGAGGCGCGTTCCGTATTTACCTCACCGCCACGGATAAGCATACCTCTTTCACGGGCAATCTCTTCAAGGATTTCCCAGGGCATTACTTCATGAATATCGTCGATATTCTTTAACTTAAATCTCGATGTAAGCTTGTCCTCGTAGCCGTCACGGAGTACTTCGATAAGTCGCACAGCCATGGTTTCGCTGTCAAGCACCTCATCCTTTACCGAGCCGATAAAGGCTAGTCTGTCCCCTACCACGGGATCATCAAATTTAGGCCAAAGCACACCGGGGGTGTCTAAAAGCTCTATTCCCCCGCCGATGGCAAACCACTGATTTTGTCTTGTCACACCGGGCTTATCGGCAACCTTGGCGCGGTTTTTACCTGCCATACGGTTGATAAATGAGGATTTGCCTGTGTTTGGGATACCTACAACCATCATACGAAGAGCCTTACCGGGCATGCCCTTTTCCTCATTTGAACGGATTTTGTCGGCTAAAACCGTGCGGACAAGGTCGTGATATTTATTAAGACCCTTACCGCTTCTGCAGTCCACGGCAAGAGCATACTGACCCTTTTCCTTAAAATATTCAATCCACTGTCTTGTTATATTATCGTCAGCCATATCGCACTTATTCAGAAGTACAATTCTCGGCTTTTTGTTGGTAAGCTCGTCAAGCTCGGGATTACGGCTGGAGACAGGTATTCTCGCATCCAAAAGCTCCGTAACCGCATCCACCATAGAAAGACTTTCTTTTATAAGACGGCGGGTTTTCGCCATGTGACCGGGAAACCACTGTACTATCTGCTTCTGACTGTCTGCCATAGTTATTCCTCCTTAAAAGAGATAAAAAGGGCTGATACTTTAAGCATATCAACCCAAATAATTCAGTTAACCTTCCACTGTGAAACAGGGTAAAAGCTCGTCTCACCCGAAAATTCATCAATAGAAAATACCTTATATTTAACCTCACCGAGAATATAGTTTTCGTCAATAAAGCCAACCTTATCCGAACGGCTGTCGGAGGAGTGCTGTCTGTTATCACCCATAACAAAAACGTGGCCTTCGGGTACGGTCAAGGGGAAGCTTACGCCGTCGCTGTCGATGGTGAGATTATTGATATATGGCTCATCAAGGAGCTTTCCGTCAACGAAAACGTCACCTGTGGAAAAATCAATGTCAACAGTCTGATTTTCCGTGGCGATTACACGCTTAACGATGGGCTCGTTGAACCAGTTGGGCTGTGTGATAATTACAACGTCACCGTATTCGACATTATTGTCAAAGGCGCTTACTATAAGCCAATCTCCGTCGTGAAGAGTGGGCACCATCGAGCTTCCCTCAACGCCGACAACGCGGAATAAAAGAGTGAAGATAAGCATAATGGTAACCAAAGCCGTGGCAATAACCGAGGCAAAGTCGTAAATATTGATTATAACCTTATCTTTAAAAGTAAGCTCGGATTTTTCTTTTTCAGTAATATCTTTTATCATTTGTGAGCCACCTTTCATTGATGATTTTTCTCCGCAAAAAAGTAATTAAAACAAAAGAGGAAGGGATTTACCCTTCCTTCCATTTGCGTGTTTATCAGCCAATCTTTTCCTTAACTTTAGCTGACTTACCAACTCTGTCACGAAGGTAATAAAGCTTGCTTCTGCGAACTTTACCGTTTCTGACAACTTCAACCTTTGCAACGTTGGGTGAGTGAACGGGGAATACCCTTTCAACACCTACACCGTAGGATACACGGCGAACTGTGAAGGTTGATGAGATTCCGCTGCCCTTTTTGGCGATGATTGTACCTTCAAACACCTGAATTCTTTCTCTTTCGCCTTCACGGATTTTAACGTGAACACGAACAGTGCTACCGATGTCAAGTGCGGGTACTTCAGCCTTAAGGCTTGAGTCTGAAATGAGTTTGAGTGCGTCCATTTTTTGTTCCTCCTAAATTCTGCCACGTTCATTCCGCTTATTCGGAAGAGGACCGCTTGCTTTTATACTGACTGAATTCAGCCGGCATGAACCACATTGCTACAGCAACGGATACAAATGCCTAAATATACTATCACAAGAGGAAAGAAAAAGCAAGTGTTTTTTGAAAAAAATTACATTTTTCTTTATATTCTCGTATCGAGCAAGTCTACATACTTATTTTTAAACTCGTCAAAGGTATCGTTTTCGAGACTCTCTCTTATCTTTTCCATAAGAGTGTTATAGAAATAAAGATTATGCATTACACAGAGCCGCATAGCGAGCATCTCTTTACATTTGAAAAGGTGTCTGATATAGGAACGGCTGAAGTTTCTGCAGGTTGGGCAGTCGCATTCGGGGTCGATTGGTAAAGAGTCCTTTTCGTACTTTGCATTATTGATGTTTATGATGCCGTTCCATGTATTGAGGTGACCGTGGCGTGCATTACGGGAAGGCATTACGCAGTCGAAGAGGTCTACTCCCCTGCTGACGCCCTCGATGATATTGCCCGGAGTACCCACACCCATAAGATAACGCGGCTTATCCTTCGGCATATAAGGCTCTACTGCAGAAATAATTCTGTACATATCCTCCTTCGGCTCACCCACGGCAAGACCGCCGATAGCATAGCCGTCAAGGTCTAATTCAGCTATTTCCTTCATGTTTTCTACTCGTAAATCGTCGAAGGTACAGCCCTGATTTATGCCGAAAAGAAGCTGATTTTTGTTGATTGTATCAGGCAGAGAATTAAGTCTGTCCATTTCAGCCTTACATCTTTTCAGCCATCTGACGGTACGGGCGCAGGAGTCTTTTGCATATTCGTACTTGGCAGGATTTTCCACACATTCATCAAAAGCCATGGCAATTGTTGAGCCTAAATTTGACTGAATCTGCATACTCTCCTCCGGCCCCATAAAAATCTTTCTTCCGTCAATGTGCGAGGCAAAGGTTACACCCTCTTCCTTGATTTTGCGAAGCCCTGCAAGAGAAAAGACCTGAAATCCACCGCTGTCGGTGAGGATAGGGCCTTCCCAACGGGTGAACTCGTGAAGTCCGCCCATTTCACGGACGAGCTTATCACCGGGTCTTACATGAAGATGGTAGGTATTTGACAGCATAACCTGACATTTGATTTCCTTCAGATCGATAGCCGAAAGTGCACCCTTGATAGCACCGCAGGTGGCAACATTCATAAATGCAGGTGTCTGCACCGTGCCGTGTACGGTTTCAAAAACGCTTCTTCGTGCTGTTCCGTTAGTTTTGATTACTTTAAACATTTAATGTTCACCTCAAAAATACCGCATCACCGAAGGAGAAAAATCTGTATCTCTCTTCGACTGCTTTTTTATAAAAATTCATCGTGTTATCATAACCGCAGAAAGCACTTACGAGCATAATCAGAGTACTTTCGGGAAGGTGGAAATTGGTAATAAGAGCATCGATGCATTTGAACTCATAGCCGGGATAGATGAAAATATCCGTCCAGCCTTCGCTTTCTTCTATCTTGCCTTTGAAAGTGCCTACAGATTCAAGGGTGCGGCAGCTTGTTGTTCCGACTGCGATAACTCTACCACCTTTATTTTTTGTATCGTTTATAAGTTCGGCAGTTTCCTTCGGTAACCAATAATGCTCCGAGTGCATAATATGTTGTGAAATATCTTCCGCTTTTACGGGTCGGAAGGTGCCGAGACCTACGTGAAGGGTAACATAGCCTATTTTTACACCCTTATCCTCAATCTTTTTCATAAGTTCCTCGGTAAAGTGAAGACCTGCCGTAGGTGCCGCCGCAGAGCCGAGCTCTTTGGAATAAACAGTCTGATATCTTTCCTGATTTTCGAGCTTTTCCGTTATATAGGGAGGAAGAGGCATCTGACCGATCTGGTCAAGGACATTGAAGAAGTTGCCTTCATAAGAAAACTTTACAAGTCTGTTACCACCCTCAAGAACATCAATAACCTCGGCTGAAAGAATACCGTCACCAAAGGTGAAGTGTGTACCGGGCTTTGCTCTTTTGCCGGGTCCTGTGATGCATTCCCACACATCACTGCCTTTATTGGTAAGAAGGAGAAATTCAACTCTTGCCCCTGTACCTTCCTTAACACCGAAAATACGGGCAGGAAGAACACGGGTGTTATTGAGTATAAGGCAATCCCCTTCACGGAGCTCGTCAATAATATCGTAAAAATGCCTGTGCAAAATTTCACCGCTGACTTTATCCACAACCATCAGCCTCGAAGAATCTCTTGGCTCCACGGGATGCTGTGCAATAAGCTCTTCGGGTAAATCATAATAAAAATCGGATTTATTCATTTCAATTCCTTTCACAAACTTGTAAAAATTGATTGACACTTTAATTCATAAGTGATATTATATAAAAGTTAATATCTATTATAGTGCATAATGCTCAATTAAGCAACAGTTTTATGCAAAATAATAAGTATAAAATTTGGATAAAAATAGAGGTGTTTTTATGAAAAAGTATAAGGTTGGTATTATCGGTGCTACCGGTATGGTAGGTCAGCGCTTCGCCACCATCCTTGACGGTCATCCCTGGTTTGATGTTGTTACTCTTGCCGCAAGCGGACGTTCAGCAGGCAAGACCTACGAAGAGGCTGTCGGTGAAAGATGGAGAATGCCCACTGCTATGCCCGAAAGCATGAAAAACCTTATCATCAAAAATGCAACTGACGACATTAAGGAAATCGCTTCTTCCGTTGATTTCGTTTTCTGCGCAGTTGATATGAAAAAGGACGAAATCAAGGCTCTCGAAGAGGCTTACGCAAAGGAAGAATGCCCCGTTGTTTCAAACAACAGTGCTCACAGAGGCACAGCAGATGTCCCTATGGTAGTTCCCGAAATCAATGCAGACCATATCAAAATCATCGAAAGTCAGAGAAAGAGACTTGGTACAAAAAAAGGCTTCGTTGCCGTTAAGTCAAACTGCTCTCTTCAGAGCTATGTTCCCGCCATCTATCCCCTCGATAAGGAATTCGGCGTGAAGGAAGTTTTAGTTTGCACCTATCAGGCTATTTCAGGCGCAGGTAAGACCTTCGAAAGCTGGCCCGAAATGGTGGATAACGTTATCCCCTTCATCGGTGGTGAAGAAGAAAAAAG
This sequence comes from Acutalibacteraceae bacterium, assembly GCA_045604385.1. Lineage (GTDB taxonomy): Bacteria > Bacillota > Clostridia > Oscillospirales > Acutalibacteraceae > UBA6857. The sequence goes on along the minus strand of JAZUNX010000080.1, from coordinate 28,380 downwards.
CGAACAGGAACCCCTTAAAATTTGGGGCAAGATCGAAAATGACGTTATCGTTAATGCCACCTCTCCCGCTTTCACTGCACAGTGCATAAGAGTTCCCGTTTCTGACGGACATATGGGTGCAGTGTTTATGCGCTTCGAGGACGGCAAAAAGCCTTCAAAGGAAGAAATACTTAAGGTTTGGGATAACTTTGCAGGAAGAGCACAGGAACTTGACCTTCCCTCTGCTCCCAAAAAGTTCCTCCATTATTTCACAGAGGACAATATGCCCCAGACCAAGCTCAACCGTAACCTCGAAAACGGTATGGCTGTTTCCATCGGCAGACTTCGTGAGGACAGCCAGTATGATTACAAATTTGTCTGCCTTTCACACAATACTCTCAGAGGCGCGGCAGGCGGTGCTGTTCTTTTAGCCGAGCTTCTTTGCGCTGAGGGTTATATGGACTAAGGAGGTTTTTCAATGAAGCCTGTCTTTATCGGCAGCGGAGTTGCACTGATAACTCCCTTTGATAAGGATGGTAAAATCGATTTTAAAAGATTTGAAAAACTAATAGAATACCAAATTAAAAATAAGACGGATGCTATTATTGTTTGCGGAACTACCGGTGAAGGTTCAACACTTACTGTTTATGAAAGACTTAATCTGTTTTCTCTGGCAGTTGAAATTACGCGTGGGCGCGTACCTGTTATCGGCGGTACGGGCAGTAATAGCACTTCTTTTTCTCTCTCCCTAATAAAAGAGGCAGAAAAGACTGGAATAGACGCTCACCTTTCCGTCACCCCCTATTATAACAAAACCTCGCAGACAGGTCTTGTCAAGCATTATTACACTTTAGCTGAAGATGCGGAAAAGCCCATAATAATTTACAATGTGCCGACGAGAACAGGAATGAACATAAGTCCCGAAACCTACAAAAAACTTTCAGATCACAGTAATATAGTTGCCGTAAAAGAGGCAGATTCGAACATAGCGAAGCTGATTAAATCAATTAAGCTGTGCGGAGATAAGCTGGACTTTTACATCGGTAACGACGATATGATATGTCCTGCCGTGGCTTGCGGGTGTAAGGGTGTCATATCCGTTCTTGCCAATGTTATGCCCGGATTCACTCACGATATGACTATGGAAGGCATAAACGGTAATATGGGAAAATGCAGACAGATGCAACAGGATGTGATTGATTTGATTGAGGCTTTATTCTGCGATGTAAACCCCATACCCGTCAAGTGCGCTATGAAGATGCTGGGTATAGATACGGGGGTATTGAGACTTCCTCTTTGTGAAATAAGTAAGGAGAAGGAAAGAAAGCTCACGGAATGTCTTAAGATAATCAAATAAAGCATAACCACCGGTTGAATGATTGAACCGGTGGTTATGCTTTTGTGAAAGAAAAATCCCGATGCCGAAGCATCGGGATTGAAAAATTATTCCGCTTTACTATTATTCAGCGATTGTTGTGTACATAAAGTACTTGTAACCGAGGGGGTTAGCGAAGAAGCCTTCAACGCTGTCATCAAGCATATAGATGTCTGTGTAATAGTAGATGGGAGTGATACAGCCTGTTGACATAAGAAGGTCTTCAGCTGCGTGCATAAGGCCGTAACGTGTTTCGAGGTCTGTGCAAGCCTTGATTTCAGCAATAAGAGCATCATAAGTTTCTGCCCATGTGCCGTTTTCAACCTTAAGATCAACACCAAGGTCTGTTACGTCTACGCTGTACATAGCAAGGTCAGCGTGTTCACCCTTACCGAACTGAACGTCGTTGTTACCGGATACAGTTACCCACATATCAAGGAATGAAATGGGATCATTGTAGTCAGCAAGCCAGCCGTTACGAGCAACAGTGTATTCGCCGTTCTTACGTGTGTTGAGGAATGTGTTCCATTCCTGGTTTTCAAGGTTAACTGTTACGCCTACAGCAGCGAAAGCACCCTGGATGTATTCACCGATAGCCTGGTGGCCGTCGTTTGTGTTGTAGATATAGTTAAGAGCAGGTACATCTGTGAACTTAGCAGTAGCTTCGTCATAGGTGTAGTACTTCTTAAGAACTTCTACAGCTGAAGCGAAGTTATCTTCGAAAGCATCAGCAGATGCGTTGAAGTAACCGTCATATTCTTCGCTAGAACCTGCATTCTTGTAGAATTCAGAACCGTCAGCGTCAGTCATACCCATAGCAACGAATGATGAAGCGGGAACTTCACCTGCCTGAGAAATGTTGTTAACGATGTAGTTACGGTCAAGAACAAGAGCAAGAGCGTTTCTGATTTCAGCTTCTGCTGCTTCTGCTTCTGCGCCTGTAAGGGTTGATGAAGCAGGAAGGATGGATTCGTTGATGTTCCAGCATACATAGTATGTACCGATCTGACCTGCAACTACGAATTCTTCGGGATATTCGGTCTTAAGAGTTGCGATGTCGTTTGTGGGAACGTCATCGATAAGAAGCCAGTCGCCGTTCTTGTAGTTGGAGAGCATATTGTTAGCATCGTCTGAAAGATAGAACTTGATTTCAGGCATTGTAACCTTTTCTGCATCAAAGTACTTATCGTTCTTTGTGAGAGTGATAACACTGTTGTGTTCCCAACCTGTGATTGTGTAAGCACCGTTACATACGTATGTAGCGGGATCTGTTGCCCAGTTTTCGGAAGCAACTACGTCTTCACGTACGGGGTAGTATGTGGGGAATGCAAGAAGTTCATTCCAGTAAGCAACTGAATTGTTGATTGTAACAACGAGAGTTCTGTCGTCTGTTGCTTCAACTGCAAGCTTTGCATCGGGATTAACAAATTCTTCAACAGGGTTGCCTTCTTCGTCAACTTCGCCTGTTTCCTTTGTTTCCCACATTTCAGCATAACCCTTAACTACGTCTAACATATAGTTGTAGTCAGCAGCAAGTGCGGGAGATGCTGCGCGGTTCCATGCGAATACGAAGTCAGAAGCCTTGAGGGGCTGACCGTCAGACCATGTGAGACCTTCCTTAAGTGTGTATGTGTAGGTAACAGTACCGTCTTCGTTTTCAACACCTTCAACGAGCTCTTCAGCAGCGTCAGCAACGATAACAAGCTTACCTGTTTCGTCCTGAGCCCACTTTGCAAGACCTGAGAAAAGGTGAGCAACAAGAGTAGCACCGTCAACAGATGAGTTAAGAGCGGGGTCGATTGTGTCGGGCTCGGAAGCGAGACAAACAGCAAGAGACTGAGCCTTGGGGTCATCTGTGTTACCACCACATGCGGCTAATGTAAATAACATTACAACAGCCATGAGTAAAGCGAGAATTTTTTTCATTTTCTTTCTTTCCTTTCTGAAAAATATTTTTTATTTCAAATGCTTCTGCATTCAAAACCGTATGTATGCGGTTACGGAAAAACCGTAACCTTTTTCATCAACCGATTTCGTCAATTCTGTGACAGGCAACGAAATGACCTGATGAAACTTCCTTGAATTCGGGCATTGACAGAGCGCATTTTTCAGTGGCATACTGACAGCGTGTTCTGAAGGGACAGCCCGAAGGAGCATTAAGGGGACTGGGAATATCACCGCTTAAAACAATTCTCTTGTTTGCTCTTGCTATTTTGGGATCGGGAACGGGAACAGCAGAGAGAAGAGATTTTGAATAAGGATGAAGAGGATGATCATAAATTTCAGCCGCATCGGCAAGCTCAACCATTCTGCCGAGATACATTACGGCGATTCTGTCACTGATGTGACGGACAACAAGAAGATCATGAGCGATAAAGAGATAGGTAAGACCGAGCTGCTGCTGAAGCTCACCGAACATATTGATAACCTGCGCCTGAATGGAAACGTCAAGAGCGGAAACAGGCTCGTCACATACGATAAATTCGGGATTTACGGCAAGAGCACGTGCAATACCGATTCTTTGTCTCTGACCGCCGGAAAATTCGTGGGCATATCTTGAGGCGTGTTCACTGTTAAGACCAACATGACCCATAAGCTCAAGGATTCTTTCCTCACGTTCCTTTTTATCCTTACAGAGCTTGTGTACATCCAAAGGCTCACCGATAATATCGGAAACGGTCATACGGGGGTTAAGAGAAGAATAAGGATCCTGGAAAACCATTGTGGCCTTTTTTCTGAACTCGTTAAGGTCGGATTTTGATTTTATTACCTTGCCGTCAAATTTGATTTCACCGGCTGTAGGCTTGTAAAGATTGAGAATTGTACGGCCCACGGTGGTTTTACCGCAGCCCGATTCACCTACAAGACCGAGGGTTTCACCCTTCTTTATGGAAAAGGAAACATCGTCAACGGCTTTGAGAGGCTTGGACTTGAACATTCCCACATTGATGTTGAAATATTTTTTAAGGCCGTTAACCTCTAAAAGGTTCTGATTATTGTTTTCACTCATTGGGCGTCACCGCCTTTACTATTATTATCCACAATTACGTTGCCGTTGTCAATAGCATTTTTAATGCACATCCAACAAGTTGCCGCGTGGTCGTCATTAATTAAAATTCTTTCGGGCTTTGTGTCAATACAGATTTTCATAGCCGCATCACATCTGGGTGCAAAAGCACAGCCCTTGGGCATATTGAGAAGGTCGATGGGTGTACCTGTTATGGGCTTTAACTTCTGTCCTGCTGTATTTGCAGAGGGAAGAGAGCGGATAAGACCCTTTGTATATTCGTGCTGGGGATTATAGAAAATCTCATCGGCTGTACCCTGCTCACAGATTGAGCCTGCATACATAACAACAACCTCATCACACATCTGTGCCACAACACCAAGGTCGTGAGTAATCATAATGATGGCCATACCGAGCTCTTCCTGAAGGTCCTTCATAAGCTCAAGTATCTGTGCCTGAATGGTAACGTCGAGAGCTGTGGTAGGCTCATCGGCGATAAGAATGTCGGGTTCACAGGCAAGAGCCATGGCAATCATAACTCTTTGTCTCATACCGCCTGAAAGCTCATGGGGATACTGCTTCATTCTCTTTTCAGGCTCGTTTACGTTAACGAGACGGAGCATTTCAACTGCACGGTCATAGGCCTGCTTTTTGTCTCTGTCTGTGTGAAGGAGAATAGCCTCCTTAAGCTGTGAGCCGATGGTATAAGTGGGGTTAAGAGAGGTCATAGGATCCTGGAAGATAATGGAAACCTTGTTACCTCTTACGTCCTTCATTACCTTTTCACCTGCATTTACAAGCTCCTGTCCGTCAAGCTTAATGGAGCCGCCGATGATTTTACCTGTACCTGCAAGAATCTGCATGATAGAGTAGGCTGTTACGGATTTGCCCGAGCCCGACTCGCCAACTATACCTAAAACCTTACCTCTTTCAAGATTGAAGCTCACGCCGTTAACGGCCTTTACCTCACCTGCATCAGTAAAAAAGGAGGTCTGTAAATTGTTTACTTCTAATAAAGCCATATATAATCTCCTTTCTTAACTGTTAAGCTTGGGGTCAAAGGCATCACGAAGTCCGTCACCGAAGAGATTGAGGGACAGAACTACGAGTGAAATAACGATTGCGGGGAAAACAAGTCGGAAGGGATAGGAGTTAATACCGTTAAGAGCTTCAGCGGCAAGAGAGCCGAGAGAAGGCATCGGAGCATTAACGCCAAGTCCGAGGAAGGAAAGATAGCTTTCAGTGAAAATAGCGTTGGGAATCTGAAGTGCTGTGGAGATGATAACAACGCTGATGCAGTTCGGGATAAGGTGCTTACGGATAATCCAGCTACCCTTTGCGCCCGTTGCCTGTGAAGCTAAAACATATTCCTGTTCACGCAGTGAAAGAATCTGACCTCTGATAAGTCTTGCCATAGATACCCAGTAAAGAACGGCGAAAACGATAAAGAGACTTATCATATTCGTGCCGAGTTTCGCAAGAACGGTACCCTGAATTGCAATTTCAAGAACTGTACGCAGAACCGAGGCAAGAAGGATAACCATAAGGGTATCAGGAAGAGAATAGATAATATCGATAATTCTCATTATGATAAGGTCAATCTTTCCGCCAAAGTAACCGGCAATAGAGCCGATGGTCATACCGATAACAAGAACAATAAGACTGGCGAAAAAGCCGACGGCAAGAGAAATACGGGTGCCGTAAACGACACGGATAAAGTAGTCTCTGCCCTGGGAGTCAGTGCCGAAAATATGGGGAAACACCTTTTCACCGGCATCGATTTTAGCCTGTTCGGTGGTGCCGTATTCGAAGGGAGCAAGGTTATTATATGAGGAGTCAACTGCCTTACCGGGCTCAATACCTAACTGCTGTTCGTAGGAATAGGGCCAGAACATGGGAAGGAAGATGGATGTGAGAGTGATGAGAAGAACAACTATAAGAGAAACAGTTGCTACTTTATTTTTAAGAAATCTTTTTGCGCCGTCTTTAAAAAAGGTTGTGGACGGTCTCATTTTTACGATATATTCTTTTTCCTCTTCTGTTGCAGGAATAAGCTTTTCAACATCAACATGGAGGCTTAAAGGCTTTTTATTCATTTTCTTTTACCTCCTTATTCCAAATTGATTCTCGGGTCAACAACCTTATAAAGAATATCGGTTACAAGGTTCATAACAACGATAAGTGCCGCAAGGACAATCGTTGTACCCATAATAAGTGTGTAGTCACGGTTTGTGATGGAGTTAACAAAGCTTCTGCCGATACCGGGAACAGCGAAAATCTGTTCAACAACAAGAGAGCCCGTAACGATATAAGCAAGCATGGGACCGAAATAGGTCAGAACGGGAATGAGAGAGTTTTTAAGGGCGTGTTTGAAAATAATCTTGTTTCCCGAAACACCCTTTGCCTTGGCTGTACGGATATAGTCCTGACCGAGAACATCAAGCATTGATGAACGGGTAAGACGGGTGATATAAGCCATAGGATAAAGAGACAGAGTAATAACAGGTAAAATCATACCTCCGTCTGCATTACCGTTTGCCGGCAGGATATGGAAGGTAATGGCGAATATTATCAGCAGAAGAGAGCCCATAATGAACGAGGGCATAGAAACGAAGGCTGTGGTGACAACCATAATGATTTTATCAATAATCCTGTTTCGTCTCAAAGCGGCAACGGAGCCGAGAATAACACCCGATATAAGAGCGATAAATGCAGCGGCAACACCTAATTTGGCAGAGGTTTTCATACCGTCGGAAATGATGTCGATAACATCACGGCCACGCTGTTTAAGTGAAGGACCGAAGTCGAATTTGGTAACAATATCCTTAAGATAAGTGAAATATTGCTCCATAAGAGGTTTGTCGAGACCGTATTTAGCCTCAAGTGCCGCCTTTGCGGCAGGGGTGATAGCTTTTTCGCTTGCGAAAGGACCACCGGGTACGGCTCTCATAACAAAGAATGTAACCGTAATTACAACCCATACAGTAAGAACTGCCAGAGCCACTCTTTTTAAAACATAGAGTAATGTTTTTGTGTTCACAGTAATAACCCACCTTATTTTTTTATTCCAGATTTGTGTTTTTTGCAAGAAATCTGATATACCGATTCCCTTGTCTATCTGATCATATTCGTTTCATTTTACTATAAAAACGAACAAAATACAATACCAAAAGCAAATTTTTCAGCAAATTAACTAATTTTTAATGCAAAAGAAGACTTAATGCACTTATTCATTGATTATTTTATCACATTCAATTACATAATGAAGGAGTATTCTTACAGCGACAAAAAAGCCTTCAATATCAATTCTCTCGTCACACTGATGAGGTCCGCCGTGTCCGTCGGGCATCTGCAGAACCTTGTCCTTTCTGTCGGGAAGAATCACGCTTGTACCGAGAGAAAATGCATTCTTAAGCTTTCGGGCATAAGTGCCGCCCGACATAAGAACGGACTTTTTATCCTCAAGGGCAATTTCGGCATAAATGCCTTCGAGCACTTTGGGGATTTTGCTGTCCTTATCAATTGAAAATCCGGGGCTGTTATCCTTATATACAACCCCAAAGCCGAGCTTATCAAGTGCTTTCTCCGAATTGCTTTCTAATTCTTCGGCATCCATTGTATCTCCGTAGCGGACATCGAATGAAAGCATAAGCTTTTCATTTTCGATTTTTACCATACCGTTTACACAGGTAGTCTTGCCGAAGTTTACATCCTCATGGAAAATATCGAGACCTTTTCCGTAATAACAGGAAAGAGCTTCCTCGGCACCGCCGAGAATTACACGGTCATTTTCACAGAGATTTTCACATTCGCAAAGAAGTGTGAAAAGAGTGAGTGCGGCATTTTCCGAGCCTTCAGGGATACTCGCGTGCTTTGCGATACCCTTGGCAAGAAGCTTTATCAGATTACCTTCGGCGGTAACTGTAATTTTTTCACTACCGACAAGCTTTTCCTTAAGCTCGTTATAAAGGCTTTCACTGTATTCAACCTCTGCCTCGATTTTATCGAGAACGATATTGAAAGCCTCACCCGCTTTAATATTCTTTATTTGCTTCAATGAATTTTTACTCTGCGCCCAGAAGTGGTAAATCCCCTTTTCACCTGTACTGCAAGGGAAGTCCGCATCGGGTACAAAGGAAATATCAGGAACACTGTGGTCTTTGAGATATGCGGTCATATCCTTCATACCGCATTCCTCGTCGGAGCCGATGAAGGCTTCCAGACGGCTACCGAGCTTAATATCATTATCTTTTAAGAATTTCATAAGACAAAGGGAAGCAATAATGCCCGATTTGTTGTCCTCCACTCCCCTGCCGATAAGACTGCCGTCCTTTATAATCGGATTAAAGGGCTCTGTGAAAAGCCAACCGTCACCGACGGGAACAACATCGCTGTGACTGAAAAGACCGATTGTCTTTTCTCCTTCGCCGTAGCGGATAAGAGCATAACCGCCCTCGTCATAAACCTTACTTGTGATACCCTCCGACGAAAAAAGAGAAGCGGCAAAGTTAAGAGCCTTGGCACATTCCGTGCCGAAGGGTGCTTTTTCAGCTTTTTCCGAGGTTATTGAAGGGATTTTTGCAAGGTCAATCCATTTTTCAATAATTCTTTCTTTATTTTTATCAAGCCATTCGGTAAAAAGAATGTCGATGCTTTTGTCTATCATTTTAAACAGCCTTTCTGTATTATCCGATTATTAAATTAACTCACTAAAGCGGTAAATTATAAAAAATACTCTAAAGTCAATTAGAGTATTTCTGTATAAGAACATACTGATTATAGCACATCAAGTGAAATATTGCAAGTGTAAATTAACGGCTATGTTTCCGTTTTTTGTCAATTACTTTTACTTTTATGTATAAATAACACAGAAGCTGAACGGATAGAGTAAGTATCCAGCTTATGGGATAAGAATAATAAATTGACTCTATTGTGTGGTAAGCTTCCTGTGAAAAGATGCAGAATATCCAGAAAACTCTGAATATACAGATACCGAAAACCGATACTATCATCGGCACCACGGAATAGCCGAGACCTCTTATGGCGCCTACCACCACATCCATCATACCTGCAAGGAAATATGAGGTAGCAATTATGGTAAGTCTTGTCACGCCTGCGGCAACAACATCGGCACTGTTTGTGTAAAGGTCAATAAGCTGATAAGAAAAAACGTTATAAATAAAACAGAAAATCATAGCTGTCACAAAAACATAAATAAGTGAGGTCGAAAGAATCTTTCCCAAACGGTCATATCGTCCTGCACCCTTGTTCTGACTTGTGAAGGAAACGGCACCCTGATGAAAAGCATTCATAGCCGTGAAGGCAAATCCCTCCACATTAGCTGAAGCAGAGTTACCTGCGATTACGATTTTGCCGAAGGAGTTAACCGAGGACTGAATGAGAAGATTGGAAATCGAAAAGAGCATACCCTGAAGACCTGCTGGAAGACCTATCTGCACGATTCTGCCGAGCTTATGCCTGTCTATGCGTAAATCCTTCAGTGAGAGCTTTATTGCGCCCTTTTCTTTCATAAGTGCGATTACAACAAGTGTCGCTGAAACTGCCTGCGATATTGCCGTGGCAAGACCGACACCGAAAACGCCCCAATGAAATCCGATGACAAAAATAAGGTTGAGGACAACATTGACTATACCCGAAGCCGTAAGAAAATAAAGTGAACGTTGGGTATCCCCCACAGCGCGCAGAACGGCACTGCCGAAATTATAGATCATAACGGCAATCATACCCGAAAAATAGGTACGAAGATAAATAATCGAAAGGTCGATTACATCATCGGGCACCTTCATAAGCTCAAGTATTCCCGGCGCAAAAACTATGCCGACTACCGTAAGAAAAATACCGCTGACGATACTTATCGCCATAGCCGTATGCACCGTGGCCTTCACCTCGTCAGCCTTTCCTGCGCCGTAATAGTTGGCAGTAAGGACATTTACACCGACAGAAAGGCCGATGAAAAGATTTGTAGTAAGATTTATAAGTGTGGTAGTGGCACCCACGGCGGCAAGAGATTCATCGCCGGCGAAATTGCCCACCACGATAATATCAGCCGCGTTGAATAAAAGCTGTAATATGCCCGACAGCATAAGCGGCAAAGCAAATCTTAACATCTTTTTGAAAATCGAGCCGCTGCACATATCAATTGAATATTTACCCGATAAGGTCTTTCCCATTTCAATACCCTCTTTCAAAAAAACATTTTATCACGATTATTTCTTTAAGTAAAGTTTTTTCTTGACATATTTTAAGAAGAAAACTATAATTATTTCATCATACTCAAGGAGGTAACCCAAATGAAAATTGGTTTTATCGGTTTAGGAATTATGGGTGAGTCAATGTGCGAAAACATCGTTAAAAAGCACAATGACACCGTTTACTGTAATGACCACAAGCAAAGCCAGATTGATAAGCTCTCTTCTCTCGGTGCCGTGGGCTGTGCCACAAATACGGAGGTAGCAGAAAAGGCGGATATCATCATCACAATGATACCCACCTCCGCTCACGTAAAAGAAGCTTATACTGAAATGCTCCCCTACCTTAAGGAAGGGAAAATCTGTATTGATATGAGCACCATTGAGCCTTCCACTTCTGTTGAGGTAGCGGAAATGGTAAAGGCAAAGGGCGCACAGTTTGCCGACTGCCCCGTGGTACGCTCCAAGGCTGACGCCATTGCAGGTACATTAGGTGTACTCGCAGGATGTGAAAGGGAAGTTTTTGAAGTTATCGAACCCGTTCTCTCCTATATGGGCAGTAAGGTCATTTATATGGGCGAAAACGGTATGGGTCTTGCCGCAAAGATTTGCCATAACACTCTTGTGGCACAGATACAGAACGGCGTTAATGAAACCCTTAATCTTGCACAAAAGCTTGGTATTTCCATTGACAACTTCGCCGATGCAGTTGCCGCAGGCGGTGCGCAGAATTTTTATATGAATGCACAAAGAGACAAGCTGAAAAATGAAGACTGGACTACTGCCTTTTCCCTGGAAAACATGTGCAAGGATATTACAATCTGCTCACAGATAAGCAAAGAAATGGACTTCGATATGCCCGGTATGAGAGCCGCCAAAGCCGCTATTGACAAGGCTATGGAAAGAGGCTGGGGCAAGGAAGACTTCCGTCAGACCTATAGAATAGTCAGAGGCGACTGAAATGGTTTTGAGCGGACGACCAATGGTCGCCCCTACGGTATACGCCGTTTATTTAAAAAAATGTCATCTTGAGTGAAGCGAAAGGTCTTTTACTTCGTTCAAGATGACATTAATTTTTTATTCTTCGATTCTCACCCCATCGATGTGAATGAATCTTGCCACATCATATTCGTAGGATGAAAGAGGACGATCGTAGGCATCGTTTGAATGGGATGCAACGAGAATTTCGGGATAAAGCGAAGTTATGATTATAGTGTGATAAAAATCTCCGTCAGCATCACCCAACTGAACCACATCGCCGATTTCGACTTCGTTCTCCCCTACCTCCCTGCCGAAGGGACCGACGCCCTCATTACTGACAAGGAAATTATACAGATACTCTACCCCTGTCCAGGAAGCGGTACGGTTAGAGGAAGAAAGATAATACCATCCGTAAACGGGAGTAAAGTTCATCACACCGCTCCCTGCATAAAGACATTGAGAGACGAAATTAGTGCAGTCTCCTCCTATTCCGCTGAAATCCAAAAATCGGGGATTCCGCTCAAAAGCCCACTGTCTCGCATAGTTTATTGCAGCCTGACGGTCATAAGGAATTACAGGCATAATATCACCCCCTCGGTCATTATATGCGAAGACATTAAAAATGCTCACACCTGAAAAAGATGTGAGCATATATATTATTCCCCTACAGGCTTATTTGTAAGAGTGGTAACGATAAGCTTTTTCATATCAGCCTTACCCTGTGCCGTGTCTCCGTCACCGAAGCACATAACCGTTTTACTGCCTTTGCATTTTTCCCATAAGGGAAGTCCGTCACCGCTCGGACTGCTGTTTTTAACGAAATTGCAAAGGTATGAGGACATTTTATCACTTAAAAAGTAATCCTCCTCCGACATTGGTCTCCAGCAATTTTTCAGAGTACCGAACCAGTACCACAGGTCACTGCTGTGCCATGCACCCTTGTCGTCACCGGGAAGCATTCTGCTGAAATGCCACATATAAGCACCGTTTTTCTTTGCCCAACTCTTTGTCATCAAGTAAAGAATGGCAGGAGCCATATCGTGACTTGTGGAGCCGACCATATAGGGAATATTTTTTGCTTTCGGTTTGTCTTTAATGAGTATTCCGTCTTTTACAGGTACAGCCGACAAAGCAGAGCCTTTCACCTTTTTCCATTCACGGAAAAGAATTTCGGGAGAGACATTTCTGAACTCTTTGAGTGTTCCAGCACCCGTGTTTTTCATAACCTCTTTCCAAAAGGAATATTTCTTTTCAGGTGTACCCGTCATAAAGGAGCCGAGGGCTACACCGCTTGACATAACAGCACTGCGGAAAAGTCCGTCGGTATAATCGCTCTGACAAAGATGCTGAACACTCATAGCACCTGCACTCTGCCCCATAATTGTGATTTTATCTCCGTCACCCCCGAAGGCTAAAATGTTGTCTTTCACCCATTTTATGGCGGTAATCTGGTCATAAAGTCCGTAATTTCCCGTGTGACCCGCTTCCGCTTTAAGCTCGGGAAGACAGATAAACCCCATAGGCCCGAGACGGTAATTCACCGTTACCGATATAACACCCTTTTTCGCCCATACCGGGCCGTCGAAGTGCTTTTCGTGGCCGCAACCGCCTGTAAAGCCTCCTCCGTGAATATACACCAAAACAGGCAGCTTACTGTCGGGAGTGGCATCATCGGGGGTACGGATGTTCAGAAAGAGGCAGTCCTCGTCATAGGTATAGGTTTCACCTTTGCGGAATTCATTATAGTAGAAGACCTTACCGGGATTTTCCTGTTCGTTATAAAAGGCTCTCGGCTGAAAAGAGCAGTTTCCGTAGGCTGTGGCATCATATACACCCTCCCACCCGTTTACCTGTTCGGGGTAAGTCCACCTTTTACTTGTGGCATAGCGTATGCCTTTAAAGTCGATAGCTCCATCGCTGACCGTACCTTTTATCTCGCCACAAGGAGTTATGATAATCTTATGCATAATTACTGTTCCTTCTGTGCCATTTTGAAATCATCGATTTTCTTTCTTGTTTCTGCATCCATATTCCACAGGAACTTAAATGCCGCCCAGGAGCCGAGAACAAAAATACCCGGCAGGAGTACGGCGATAAGCTTGATGCCTGAAACTGTTGTGGCTGATTGCACCGTAAGATCAGCATTATATCCTATCCATCCGAGCATAAGAACAGCCGAAGAGTTACCGATGGTCTGTCCCACACGGCGTGAAAGATTAAAGGTACCGTAGATTGAGCCTTCCGTTCTTTTTCCCGTAATCATTTCGTTATAATCGATTGCCTCGCTGACAAGACCCCACTGCATATAGATGGACATACTTGCAAGTCCCATGGCACAGTTGCTAATGATAATATGAATATAGGGATTGACATCCATAACCATGTGAAGTCCGAAAAGGGCTATGTACATCAGAGAGCCGACAAGAAGTCCGAAACGGATAAATCTTTCAAGTCCGTACTTTTTCGCAAAGAAGGGGCCACCCAGAAGAGTTATCATCATAAAGGGTGAGGATATAATCGTTCCGTAGGTAACGAGAGCAAGGTCATCATAAACCACGGAGAACATATAGTTGGTAAGAGTATTGCTCACATACTGCATTGTACAGATGCAAAGTCCGTGGATACAAAGAGCAAGGAAGGGTCTGTTCACACGGAAAACATTGAGAATGTCCGTAACTTTGATGTTCTGCTGCTCCTGATTTTCATTCACGGATGCAGTTCTTTCTTCTGTCATAGCGTAGTGACCAAGACACATAGCAAAGCCGATAAGCGCACAGATAGCGGCACCTACCGCATAACCTGTGGCGTTGGTCTGACCGAACTTTTTGATAAGCATGGGCATAAGCATAACGGGCACTGCATTACCCACAGCAGAGCCAAAGCCGCGGGCAGAGGAGAGAGTTGCTCTTTCCTTATCATTATCAGCCATCGCCGAAAGCAAAGAACCCATAGGTATATTGAACATAGTGTATGCGCCCTCATAAAGTATCTTAAGTCCGAAGAGAACACAGATAAGGGAAAGACCCTCAAAAAGAGAAGGTACAGACCAGAGAGCGATGAAGCTTACACATAAAAGCGGTGCGCTTCTTAAAAGCCAGGGACGGAATTTGCCTTTTGGATTATGCTTTTTCGCAAAGGCTTTATCCATAAATGCGCCCATAAGCGGGTCGTTGATAAAATCCCATACATTCCATATTACAAGCAGAACTGCAAGTAATTCCGTATCCACCTTAAGAGCGTCGGTGCAATACATAGCAAAGGTGCTGCCCATAAGGGCAAAGCTCATACATCCGCCGGCGTCACCGAGGCCGTAGCCGATTTTGTGCTTCAGAGAAAGTCCCGATGCGCTTTTTTCTCTTTTAGTTTTCGTCATAAAAAATCTCCTTTTACTGATTAACTCCACTGCCCCGATATATAAACCGGCGACTTGAAATTCATCTTATTTTTACATTTTTTAATTATACCACCGCCAAGGGATTATTTCAATATAGAATCATCATAAAAAGCCGCATCCGTTTAAAATACTGCATTAAAATCAAATCTCCCTTATCTGATATTGAAGTTTATATTCATCTGTGATATATTTTATATGGAAGTTTAACGGTTTGCCGGTAACAAACACAAAAAGGAGAAAAAGAGAATGATTTACAATTTTTATCACGTAACTGACGTACATTATTTCAGCAAGAAGAATTTTGCCTGTGACTATCGCACTCTCCCCCAACCAAGCACACAGATATGTATTATGGCAAGTGAAGAGTCCTTCAAAAAAGCTCTCGAAATCATCGAAAAAGATGAGGACACAAGCACTGTTATTATCACGGGCGACCTTACAAACCACGGAGATTCTTACAGTCACGAAGAGGTAAGAGATTTACTCCGTGATTTTACAGAGAAAGGCGGCAACCCCTTTGTAGTGACCGATAATCACGATTACCCTTACTTCAGCACCTACAGCATAGACGAAAACGGTGAAAAAATCCCTGCCGAGCATCTGACAAGAGAAGAGGTTGTCCCCACCTATTACCCTTACGGCAGAGCTAAAGGCTTTGACGCTTTTGGCGACGATACCACTTATATTGCCGAAATTTTACCCGGACTTTACTACATCGCTATGGGTTATGATTTCACTTCAGAGGATAAAAATCACGCTCCATCATTTTCTGATGAGCTTATGAATTGGGTAAGAGAACACGCCGCAAAAATTAAAGAAAAGGGCGGAACTCTCATCTGTGGCACTCACTGGCCTATTGTTACTCCCAGCCCCGCTTATGAGGTTATGGGCAAGGGCAACACCTTCGTTTCAGGTGAAAGCAGAGCAAAGGAGCTGGCAGATATGGGGGTAAGGCTCTTTTTCAGCGGACACACACATATTCAGTGCATGAGGGAAATCATCAGTGAAAAAGGCAACAGGCTTTACAGTGTACAGACTTCATCTTTGGCAGGCTTTCCGCCGAAAATGAGAAAGATTACTCTTGACACGGAAAAAGGCACCGTGGATATTCGCACAATTGATATGGACCTTCCTGAACTTAACCTTGGTATGTCCTTCACTGAATACGCAAGAAAAGGGTTCCTTGGAATAATCGAAGGCATCCCATACAATATGGAGCACGATGTGGAAGCCTTTGCCAACACCGAGGGCGGCATAACATTACCGAAGGAGCTTATTCTCAAGCACCCTAAAACTGTTATGTTTATCGGAAGAAAGCTCAACGGTCTCACCTACAGTAAGGTTGCAAGATTTTCAAAAAAGTATCACGATCTGAAAGAAGAAGACTATACACAGGTAAAGGATAAAAAATTTGTAAATCTCATTCTTGAGCTTGTGGCAAATCTTTATCGCGGTAACGCTTCCTACAGTCCCGATACCATCGAATACAAAATCACCATGGGAAGCATGATGAAAATCGAAAAGCTTCTTTCGGTTTTACATATCGACATTAAAAATACTCTTGGCGGATATACTTTGTCAGAGTTTGTCGAGCCTCTCCTTTATAACAGCGGTCTTGACGATGACAATGTAAGTCTGAAGATTGATATTAATTAAAAAATGAAAGACTGCAAACACCTCTCCGTAGTGAACTGAACGCTCAAACGGAGAGGTGCTTTTTTCACTTTTTTATCTGCCCTTTTTAATTCTGTCCATAAGACCTTTAAGAGAAAAATCATATCCTCCCGAAACACTTTTTGCCTTAAGAATGGAATAGAAATCACTTCTGCCAAGTTCTTTTGCAGAGATGCTTTCAAGCCTTTCGATAAGCCTTGCAAAGGTTTCGGTCTGCTCAGTCATAAGGTCAATATCAAACTTTTCCATCTCGTGACCATCACTGACAACACAAAGATAATACGGTGCGGGAACAAGGCTTATTTCGGGAATACCCATAGTAAAGAAGTTCTGTCCTTCACCAAAATGAAGTGCATTATGCCCTCTTAATGTCATAGTGCGTACATTTTTTCTCTCTTTAACGGTGTCAATATAAAGCTTATCAACGAATTTATTACCTGTATATACAAGTTCAACCTCGGGTTTGCCTGTATACTTATATTCACCGTCAATATCTCTCCACTCCTTACAGCCGAGATGCTCAAGAGTAAGGTTTGCAACGCACTTAAAGTGGTCTCCCTTGCCGTCCCACAGTTCACGGTGCATTGCAAGCCAGCGTGATGCAGACTGAAACGAGCCTGTTCTTATATCTTCAAAATGAGGCAAACGGAAATGACCGGTAGTGAAAACAAAAATGTGAGTTCTTTCAAGCTCTTGATCTTTCATATTTTTCATAAGCTGAAGCAATGCTATGGGGCCGTTTTCTTCAACACAGTTAGTGCCGTCAGTATGAGTATTGACAATAACATTTTCTTTTTGGTTTTTGCCTTTGATTATGCAATAAAAGCTCTCTGTAAAAGCGTGTTCCTCTGTTTCCGCTTCAAGCACAAACTTTGCCTTTTTATGCTCCTTTGCTGCTTTGATTATTATTTTGCCGTCAGTTTCATTAACCCAAAGCATCGGTATATTCTGATAACCCATGATAAAGGAAAGATACTGACCCTTCACACAGTCATCGTGAAGACCTTTCCATATAAGAATAACTGCTTTTGCTTTCGTCAGCTTGGAAACCATACCGTAAAAGCACTGAACAAAGCTTGTGATAACAGGTCCCTCATACTTTTTCTCAAGAACAACATCTTCGGGGTAGCTTGTACGCTTGTCGAAAGCAATTTCGCTGGGCAAAAAATTGATATTATTGATATTAAAAACTGCGATTTTACCTACGGTTTTCGGTACATCTTTTATACTGTTAACAAAAACCAACTCTTCAGTTATTCCGTCAGCCGTGGTTTCGCCCGAATAGGGATAAGCCGACGAAACAGGAATTTCTACAGTATCATCGCCGTCAATAATTTCAACAGATGAGCGCTTCTCTTCCCAACGTGTGAAATAAAAAGGATCACTAAAAACGGGAATATCCATTTTTTCTATTTCCGCTTTCAGATAATTGATAAAATCTGTATGTCCCCTGCTTCCTGTCAGTCTTGTGCCGAAAGAATTCATTTTATGCATTCCCTGAAGCATTTCTTCTTTTGATATGTTAAAAATCATCACTAAATCTCCTTTTACTGATTTAACTGTAACAGATTAACAAAAGGGCTCCTTACACTAACTCAGGAGCCCATTCGTTACTTAATTTTTATGCTTTTTACAGATGAGAATGAGCCGTAAACTGTTTTACCGCTGACCTTTTTGTAAGCACGAACCTTAAAGTAATATTTCTTACCTTTAGTAAGCTTTTTGCTGAACTTTACTTTGTTTGCCTTGGCGGAGGTAAGCTTTTTATATTTACCGTTCTTTTTGGTCGCATAATATACCTGATAACCGCTTTCACCCATAACATCCTTCCAGGAAAGGGTTACCTTTCCCTTTGAGCTTGTTACGGTGAGCTTTGTTTTGGCAGGTTTGGTAGCAGTTCTTACAGTTTTGTAGCTGTCAGACCAATAGGTTTTGCCGTTCTTTTTTATGTAGGCTTTAACCCTGAATTTGTACTCTACACCAGGCTTCAGCTTCTTGCCGTTTTTCTTTTTGACCGTGTAAGAGGCTTCAGATGTATCCGCAACCTTAATGTATTTATCCTTAAGGTTATCATAAATATATATTCTGTAACCTGTGGCACCGCTGACTTTTTTCCATGTAAGCTTAACGGCAGTAGTGTCAGGAATATAGGACAGTTTGCTTGTTGACGAAGGTTTGGTAAAGGTGGAAACGGCATCGGATTTGTTATCCGTACTCCAAAAAGTCTTGCCTGCACTTTGCTTATACGGTCTTACATAGAATTTATAGCTTTTTCCGCTGTTGAGCTTGGTTACCTCTGCTGAAATGGATTTGGTATCCTTTACCATTTTCCAGCTTCCGTCATACATATAAACACGGTAACCCGTAGCACCGCTTACTGCAGACCAGGAAAGCTTTACGCTCTTTGTCTCTGACGACACAGACAGCTTACTTACTTTTGAGGGAGCAGTTGCACAAAGAACAGAATTGCCTTTGTCACCCCAATAAATCTTACCCTTTTCGTCTTTTACATAAGCACGGACAAGGAAACGGTATTCGGTACCCGATTTAAGGGAAGACACAGTATAACTTCCGTTTTTAATGTCGGCGATTTTCTTCAGATTACCTTTGCTGTCCACGGAATACATACAGTAAGACAGGTCGTTATGTCCTTTTTTCCAGCTCAGTGTAATGCTTTTTGTTGACGAAGAAGATGCCGTAGGAACAACCGCACCGATAACGATATTGTAATAAAGCGTCTTTCTTCCTGCATAATTACCGATATACTCTACCGTTACGGTATATCTTCCGCCATATTTCGAATTTGCGGGATAGATAAGAATATAGTCTCTGTTCGGAACAAGATTCTCCCCTTTGCTGTCCTTTACGGTAACTTCAGGCTTCTGAACCTTGCCGTTGTAGGTGAATTCACTTTTCGAAAGTTTTACTTCTCCCACCTTATAAATGACGGTTTTGTCAATATAGCTTAAATATACATTGTTTTTCAGTTCGAAGGTGATTGTAACACTTGCACCGTCGCTTTCACTCGTTGCCGCATCGAATTTTTGCGCAGTAACGATATCATTATTAATCTGAATATCATATTCACCGTGACCGATAAGCTCACGCTTAACCACCGTTTCACCGCAGACAGAGCAGTGACTCTGATGGGTATAACCGGGAGCTGTTGCTGTGGGAGCAACGGCAGGGATGTCGATGATTTCGGTGTGACCGAGCGGAGGAATAACGGTAATTTCTGCTCTTGTTTTACCGCAGATACAATGCTTCGATTTAATACCCGGCTCCGTACAGCTAGGTGCTTTTTCGACTGTAAAATCACCGTAAACATGTGTTCTGTCTTTTGCTATTTCAGTATACTCCTTTCCGCAGGAGCAGAAATAGCGGGTTTTCCTGTAAACATTACACTTGGTTTCGGGAAGAAGCTCCGACTGATAGCTGTGAATGTGAGCAGAGCCCTCATAGGCAACAAATGTAAAACCGAACTTATCCGCATATCTGTGGGCATTACTTTCTTCAAGACCGTAAATTACTGCTTCACTATTGATTTCACCTAAATTGCTTTCGGGACTTATCGTGTTTTTAAAATGAAGCTCTTTAAGGTTTTTACACCCATCAAGAGAACTGCTGCCAAGGATTGCTCCATCCTCAACAAAAACTCTTTCAATATTATCGCTCCATCTGAAGCCGCCATAACCAACAGTAGAGTTTTTGCCGACCGTAACCTCTATCAGCTTATCACAAGCCGAAAAGGCACCCATACCTACGGTAACATTTTCAGGTATCACAACACTTTCAATACCCGAATAACTAAAAGCACTATCAGCAATACTCTGAAGATTATCTCCGAAGGTCACACCTGTGATTGCACTGTATTGAAAGGCATTTTCTCCGATTTCACGGACACCGGATAAATCAATATCTGTTTCCAGACCCTTCGTAAAAGCGAATGCTTCTTTTCCGATACTCTCTACAGAAGTGGGAATGCTTATTTCCTTCAGATTTTTACAGTAGCTGAAGGCACTGTCACCGATTTCCGTAATATCACCCATAAATGTAACTGATTCAATAAGGGAGTTATTAAATAATCCTGTCGGTATTTTTGTTATCGCTTCGGGTAAAACTACATTTTTCGCACTTGTAGCTGCGAAGGCACTGTCGCCAAGATAGGTAATATTTTCGTTAAGATTAATTTCCGTAAGATTTGTCCAGCAAAAGGCATTCTCTCCGATATAGGTCAGTTCGGCCAGAAGCTCATTCTGAGAGAAGCTGTAGCAATATATAAAGGCATCCTTTTCTACGGTTGTTATTTTACCTTGAGAATTTACCTTTTCAAGGTTGTCACAGGAATAGAACATTTTTTCGGGAATTTCCGTGACCTCACCGAGGAAAGTGACCTCCTTAAGTGCATCACAGTCATAGAATGTCTTTATGCCGAATTCTGTTATACCTGCGGGGAATTCAATGCTTTCGAGTGAAATACAGTTACAGAAGACATTCTCGCCCATGCTTTCAATATTATCATTTAACTTCACGGTCTTAAGACCTTCACAGTAACCGAAAACAGAATTACCGATAGCCTTTATACTTTCAGGTAAGACTATTTCTGTAAGTGACTTGCAGGAGTAGAAGGCTGACGCTCCGATAACCTCCACCGTTTCCGGTACGGTAAACTCCTTAAGTCCCGTACAACCCGAAAACATTCTCGCAGGTATTTCTGTAATATCCTTCGGAAGAACAATCTCTTCGAGTGCATAGCATGAGCTGAAGGCTTTTCCTGCAAAATCAACATTTTCACCAAGGAATCGGATTGAACTCAAACCGGAACAGCCGTGGAAGGCTTCATATTCCACTTTTTCCAGGGTTTCGGGGAAGACCAGAGCTGTAAGTCTGCAGTGAGAGAAAGCCTTATTACCGATTACTCTTACCTTTTCCGACATAGTAAACTCCGTGAGTTCTAAACATCTTTCAAAGGCAGAAGCACCGTATTCCTCGACATTTTTACCGCCGATGACTTTTTCGAGAGTCGTCAGATCATAAAATGCCTTTTCACCGATTATTTTGAGACTGTCGGGAAGAGTCAGACTCTTTATCTGCCTGTTATTTATGAAGGCGTTGGCTTCAATAATCTCTATACCTTCACCGAGAGTAAGATTATAAACGGTGGTTGATATAATTGATTTTTCACCGATAACGGTTATCTTTTTTCCGTTTATTTCACCGGGAATAAAGATGTTATTTTTCTCGCTCAGACAGTTTACCGCCTTATATGTACCGTCGGGAAGCTCTTCGAGCTCACAGACACCCGTCTGCTCAACAGTTATATTTTTGCCGGCAGGACAGCTGACTACGATATAGTAAGTCTCGTCCTTCGTAAGATCAATTTCTTTTTTCAGACCGACCCCATTTCTGTTTTCACCGATAATTTTATGACTTCCGTCAGGCAGATAAAAATTCGCATAATTCGCTCCCTTGATGACGAAATAGTATGTTTTCGTTTCTACGGGGATAAATTTAACTGTGACGGTAGTCTTCGCATTATGTTTGAATTCGAGCTTACCGTATTCAGGCAGAAGAACCGCCTCCTGCTCCAGAGGATCATCAGTCAGCGCAACAAAAAGATCAAAGAAGGCTTCCTTACCCTGGAAGGTTACCGTGACCGTGTATGTTCCTACCTTCGTGATATCCACCTCAGATGCATCGACAGTAAAGCCGTTTTTGAAAATTCTCGAGGTATCGTCTTCATAGATAACCTTCACGGAAATACCGTTGAGGTCAAATTCCGTATCCTTATCTACCACATAATTCAGCTTAGCAGGATAGGTTTCTATGAAAATTTCCTTAATCTCTTTAGCATCGAAGGCAAGAAAATCATTTCCGTAATTTGTTGCATAGGCATCCGCTGTAGAGCCGATATAACCCTTAACGACGGTTGCTTCGGGAATCGTTCTGTAATAAACATCATCGGTAGTTACAGGCTCTGCGATAGCGGTCTCCTTATTAAGAAAGCTGATTTCAGAAAGACTGTCGGCACCGTAAAAGGCCTTTGAGCCAACAGCGGTTATATTTTCACCGAGAGTTATTTTTTCAAGCGAACTACATCCATAAAAAGCATAGGCTCCGATTGTTTTTATGCTTTCAGGAATCTCAATATTTTTCAAAGAAGTACAACCATAGAAAAATGTCTGAGGAACAGCAGTCCATGTTACAGGAAGAACTATGCTTTCAAGAGAGGCACAGCCTTTGAAGCTTTGTGCTTCCATATTGACTTTTTTTCCTTCCGGGAAATTGATTTTTTTAAGTGAAATGCAGTTTTCAAAAACGCTGTTTGACATGCTTGTGTTTCCGTCAATGCTGACTGTTTCAAGACCTTTGCAATTTTTAAAGGCGGCATATGAAACACTTGATGCAACGATAGTTACTTCCTTTAAAGATTCGCAACCTTCGAAAGCATTAGCCTCAATATAATTTTTAACAGGCAACGTAAACTCCGTTAAACTCTTGCACCCGTAAAATGCCCCGCTTCTGACACTGTTTATATATGTATTTTTTAAGCTCACAGTTTCCAATGCTGAGCAATTATAAAACATATGACTCGGAATAGTGTAAATTTCTTCATTAAAGGACACATTTTTAAGGCTGATACAATTATTGAATATGTCCATATCCATTGTTTCGGGTGTACTCTCAAAAACAGCTTCTTTTAAAGAGGTGCAGTTTTTAAATGCCGCACTGCCTATTTTATAAACAGCAGAAGGTACGGTAACACTTTCCAGAGCTGACATTGATTCAAAAGCACTATATCCGATTTCCAGCAGAACAACGGAAAGCTTCATTTCCTTAACACTGCTGCAATTATAAAAGGCCTCCGATTCAATAGCATAAACACCGTTTTCAATCTCTATTTTTTCAAGGCTTGTACCGTTTTTGAAAAGCTTCTTACCTATTTTTTCAACAGTACCTTTAATTCTTGCACTTTTTGCCTCTTCTCCGATAGCCTTCAGCCATCTTTTTATGTCAGGCATATTTTCGGGAAGAGAAACGGTTCCCTTTCCGTAAACGACAAGCTCCTTATTGCTGTTAAGCGTCCAGTAGCCACCTGTAAGAACACCCGCAGAAAGGATTTCGCTGTCTTTGCTTTCACCGCATTCAAGACATAATTCGGAATCCTCACTGAAGCTATGCATATCAGCGGTATTTACCTCATGTCCTGTTTGCCATGTTTTGCAATAATCACACCACTCGCCCGCCGTAAAACCTACTGTACCGTCACAGCTGCTCTGAGTTTCGGGATGAAACTCTGTATTTTCACATTCACAGATAGGGGCAAAAAACAGTTTTACTTTTTTTGCAAAGTCTTCAGCGGGAGAATCCTTATATCCGTGAACAACTATATCCTCAACCACCAGTCCGAAGTCTCCGACGAAGCATCTTCTGTCGAGCACATAAATTTCCTCAATATTGGTTTTACTGCCAAGCCATCCTCTGGCAAGAGATGTTATTTCATCACCTAAAACAATCTCCGTATGAATAGGCTCAGATTCATAAAAAGCAACTGTGCCTAACATTCTGAACCCATTTTTTATATTTTCAGGATTGTTATAACCGGGACAACTGTTAAAGCAGTTTGCAGATATTTCCAGATACTTGGCTTTCATTTCAATATCTGCAAGATTGATACATCCCGAAAATGCCAACTGATCAACAAATTCCACGCTTTCGGGAATCACGATTTTTGTCAGCCTGGTACAGTTATAAAAGGCTGCTCTGCCGATTGATTTAAGAGAATCGTAAAAAACAACATCGTTAAGCCTTTCACAGTTTTCAAAAGCTCTGTAGCCTATCGTTTCAAGGGTTGTGGGCAGTGTTACTTCTACCAACTGTCTGCAGCCTGCAAAAGCAGCACCGTCAATAGTGGTTACGCCCTCGTGAAGCACAACCTTTTCAAGAAAATTACTATCGGCAAAGGCTTTTGTTCCTATTGTTTTAAGACCTTTTCCTAAAACAATCTCCTTAACCTTGAAGCATCCGTAAAAAGCCTCTGATTTGATATCTGTTACTGTATCAGGTAAAGTTATTTTTTCAACAGTGTTTGTATTCCTGAAAGCCTTAGAGCCGATTGATGTTATTCCATCAAGAAAAACAAGCTCTTTTATTCTTCCTTTTTTCAAATGAACTTCAGCCGATGAAGCAAAGCCTTTGGCTTCTCCCTCACCGCCGATTATGAACAGACCGTCCGTAGTAATACACCAGAAGCGCTCATTCGCACCTTTACCGGCATCCAATATCACAGTATCTGTGGTAAGCTTGCAAAAATCGCACACACCGTCACTGTCGAGGTCTGTATGATCAAAGGTTGCATCCTTTATATATCCGCCGGAGGAATAGGCGTTGCAGCTTTCACACCAATAGCCTTCGCTATAGCCCACAACGCCGTTACAGTAAGAGCTTGTAGCCGGCTTGAAAACACCGCCTCCACATTCACAAAGCTCAGAAAACTTGTAGTTATATGTAGCCGCATGCTTTTGTGCCGTAGAGTTTTTATATCCGTAAATCGTTGCATAAAGAGCTAAGGTTCCCGATGAACTAAAAATGTGGCACTCACGGTTTAAAATTGTAAGGTTTGTTACCAGGCTGTTATATCCGAAGCACTGCCCACCGATACCGACTACATCCTCTCCGAGAATAACACTGCCCTCTGCCTTTGAGGAAACTGCATAGCCTGACACTATCAATACACCGTTTTGCCAATTATCAGGATTTTCATACAAGGGAGTGCCCTTGAAATCTGTACGGACATTTGCTTTTTCACTTTTAATTTCAAGCTCAGCTAAGCCTGAATCAGAAAAGGCGTATGTTGAAATCAGCGTTACAGTTTCGGGAAGTATTACTTTTTTTACAGTCATACAGTCACGGAAGGCACTGTGTCCGATTGATGTTACGGGGAATTCACCGAGATATGAAAGGATTTCCACATACTCAGGCATACCTTCGCCTTCGCCGACAACCTCAACCTTATTATAAGTGCCTACCTTATACACAACACCGTTAATTGTATACTCTTGGCCAACCTTATATTCCGTAGCTTCCTCGTCCGGTTCCTCATCAGGCTCTTCCTCCGACGATTCTTCCTCACTTACCGCAGTTGTCTCCTCCTGCGTCGTGTTTTCTTCACTGACCGAAGTTATCTCCTCGGCAAAAACATTCATCGGAAGAGATGTGAAAAGCATAAGAACAACGAGAAATATACTTAACATTCTTTTAGTCTTATTCATAATACTCTCCTCCTTTATATTTTTTTCTTTTATAATTATATCATCCATTAATATCAAAGTCCATCCTTTCGAAGGAATTTCGGGTGAGACTCTTAATTTTGAAACAAATATATGCTACAATAGATTGAACGTCTGAAGTCTCTCACAACTATTAACGGACAAAAAAATTAAAAACTTACAGAAAAATCAAAAAAATGTAAGTTTTTATAAAAATCTTCCGTTTAATATTATGAACGTCAAAAAAACACAAGCAGGAGCAAATATATGTTACTTTTTTACACTCTTCTCATCGAAGAAGATGATGACAAAGCAAAGTTCGAAAAAATCTATACCTTATATCGTAAGAAAATGTGGTACGCGGCAAACGCCATTCTTTCCGACGCATATCTTGCCGAGGATGCGGTGCATAATGCTTTCATCGGTATCGCAAAAAACATAAAGAAAATCAGTGAAGTTGACTCTGCAAAAACTCTTTCTTATGTAATTACGGCTTCAAAAAATGCCGCGATTGACATATTGAGAAAAAGCAAAGGCTTAACTGAAACGGATATTGACGAGCTTTACGATGTCAGTGATAAAGAAAGCAGTTCTTTTTACAAAACCGTCGAAACGGAGAGTTTTATAGAAAAAGCTCTCGCCAAAATGCCTGCCGTTTACAGAGATGTGCTTTACCTTTTAATAGTAGAGCAGATGTCTGAAAAGGAAATTGCCGAGCTTTTAGGCAGAAAGCCGGGCACGGTCCACCAACAGGTAAGGCGTGGCAGGATGATTCTGAAGGAAGAACTTACGAAAGGAGCAAAAGTCAATGGAAATAAGTGACGCTATGTTAGCTTCGGCTTTAATCAGAGTAAAAAACTATGATATTTCTTTCATACCTGATGACAGCAAAATAGACCATACCTTCAGTAAGGATTTTGAAAGGAAGATGAATAAGCTTATCTCTTCTTTCGATAAAAAAGAAAGGAGCATTTCATTTTTCAGAAACGCCCTATCCAAAGCGGCTGTTATAATTCTTACTCTTTGTATAGGTTCTTTCTCGCTTATAATGATAAGCCCCCAGGCAAGAGCAGATTTCAAAAATGCAGTAATGGAATTTTATGAAACCCATATCAAGTTTTATTTTATTACAAGCGATGAAACTGCAAACGATTTCAAATCCTATGAAAAAATATGTGCCGACTATATTCCGCAGGGCTTCACGCTTAAGGAAACATACGAAGAATATGACGCTGTCGGCTACAAGTATGAAAACGCGGAAGGAAATCTTGCCTATGATATTTATGTTTCTTTAAATGACGGACTTTCAGTTCTCACCGATAAAAACAAAGAAAATGTTGAAGAAATTAATGTGTCAGGAAGGAATGCATACCTTATTTCAGGTGAAAACGAAGGCAAACCCTATTCTACTCTTATTATCACGGGGAATAAAATCACAGTTACCGTCTACGGACAAATAGCAAGAGAAGAAATTATTAAAATAGGCGAATCATTTAAAGAGAAATAACAAAAACAACATCATCGGAATTATGAAGTGAACCCCAAATTTTAGACAAAATTCAATATTAAATTGCATGTGAAAGAGTTCGGTATTGTACCGAACTCTTTCCTTTTAGTGCATTTATGCGTGGAAATAACCCCCTGGTTCTACCAGGGGGGGTGAAAGAAGGCTTCAGCAAAGCCAAAGCGGGCGAGCTCAAAGCAAGCCCAAGACACTTGCCGATAAATAAAACCTCCAAGTATAATGGTAACGGTTTGGCGACCGCATTACTAAAATACAAGGAGGGTTTTAACAATGAAAATCAACAAAGAAAAAAATGAAATAAAAAGTAGTGCCCATTCAAAGTACAGATGTTAGTACCATATAGTATTTGCCCCAAAATATAGAAGACAAGTAATATATGGCACATTGAAAAAATACATAGGAGAAATCTTAAGAAAACTCTGCGAACAAAAAGGTGTAGAGATAATAGAAGCAGAGGCGTGCAAAGATCACATCCATATGTTGGTGAGTACACCACCACATATAAGTGTAGCACAATTTATGGGATATCTCAAGGGAAAAAGTACATTAATGATTTTCGACCGGCATGCAAATTTGAAGTACAAGTATGGAAGCAGAAGTTTTTGGTGCAGAGGATATTATGTAGATACAGTCGGTCGAAATAAAAAGGTAATTGCAGAGTATATAAGAAATCAGTTAGAAGAAGATTATGCAAGAGACCAAATTACAATGAAAGAGTACATAGACCCGTTTACGGGTAACCAGACAAAGTGAGCAAAAATAAACAGCCGCACGTGAGCGGCTGCTGAGAATGTAATGCGGTGCTAAACTTCAAAACCCCTTTTAGGGGTCAAGCCAGTAATAGCCCCATATAGGGGCAGTGCAAACCACCGGTTCTCACCGGTGGTTATGATTTCTTTTTAAATGTTATTTCATTAAGAAGTGTAAAACCTAAAATCAGCACGCCGCCGATTACCTGCCATAAGGT
>JAZUNX010000079.1:0-18787 GCA_045604385.1 Acutalibacteraceae bacterium | reverse complement strand
CAACTCCTTGGCTCACAGAACGACATGGCTACGATCCGACTTAGCTCTATTGCTACAGATATGATCAAGGGTCAGCCCATCAGTGAGGTTCTCAAGCTCACAAACAGTGCAGTAGTAGAGGCTCTCAACGGACTTCCCGCAGTAAAGATTCACTGCAGTGTTCTTGCTGAACAGGCAGTTAAGGCTGCTCTTGCTGACTACTACAAGAGACAGGGTATCGACCCCGAACCCATCGTAGGCAAGATTGAAGACCACGATCACGATGCGTGTCATATATAAAAAAAGGCTGTCGTAAGACAGCTTTTTTTAATTCGCAATTCGCAATTCACAATGCGCAATGGCGGGGAAGATTTTGGGTAGAAAACACTGATATTCCGCCAAATTAACAGGGGTTATATGGTAGGGGCGGCTATTATCCGCCCGAAAGATTCAAAACATGTTTCTCAACCAAAGATTGTTGTTTTAGCTTCCTATATATGTTATAATAATCAAAACTGTTATATATAGGTGATTTTATGAGCGATTTAAACTTCCGCTGTCTTATCGATAATACTTTGTGTGATATTACACCTTTTAAGCCTTATGCAGTAAAGGGCGATTTCGATTTAGGTTTAGTGCTTATATCTTTCGATGAAAGTGAGCTTGACACTGTTCGTAAGCTTTTTAAGGAAAATGTGCGGGACGGATTTGATTCGTATCTTAATAATATTCAGCTTGAGGGCAGTGACGGATGGCTTTACATTATGTCACAGACCTCTGTGGATAAAAAGGAAAAAATGCCTCATCCCATAATGAAGGCATATAAGTATTATTATAAATACAAGAAAAAAGAAACCAAATCAAAAGAATGGATAAAAAAGAACAGTAATGCAGACCGGATTGAAGAAAATAACGGAAAATATAATAACGGCATAATGAAGTTTTCGTGCGGTAATTACAGATATATCGACAAAGAAAATGAAATGTGTTTTCCCTTCCGCCTTCATAAGAGTAAAAAGGCTGACAGACCTTTATTCGTACTCTTTCACGGCGCAGGTGCATTAGGTAATGAAAACATAAAACACCTTTTCGATCACATACCCTTATATAAGCAGATTTTAAAATACGATTGCAATATACTTATGCCTCAGGCTCCTTACGGTGCAAACAGGGGCGGTGATGTTTTAATACAGAAGTACATAAAATCTGTGAAAAAGCTTATTGACGAATTGCCGACTGATTTTGACAGGAAACGAATATATATCGCAGGAACTTCCTTCGGCGGCTTCTGTGTATGGCATATTTCATATCTTTTCCCCGAATATTTCGCAGCCGCTGTACCTGTAATGGGCGGACTTTATTTCGACAGTAATTTCGGCACCTACGATATGCAAAGATTAGCGGGAACGCCGTTATGGGTGGCACATTCCGCCGACGATATGAATGTCAGAATAGACAGTGATGACTATTGTGTCGGAGAGCTTGAAAAATTAGGTGCAGATATAAAATACACCCGTTGGACAAAATACGGTCACTCTATGTATAAGAAATTTTATAAAACCGAAAAATGGGCAGAGTGGTGTATGAGTAAGAAATTAAAATAATATATCACAAAAACAAAAGCACAGGGTTGGGCGGCACTTCGCAAGGAAGTTAAGGTTTAACATCCTTACAAAGTGGCACTCTTGCCTGTGCTTTAATATTATTCGTGTTACTGTTTACCCGAAAAAGCTCTTTATCATCTCAAAAAACTCCGTAAACCACACCTTTATCGCTTCAAAAAATGTGATATGTGCGCTGGGGTTTGTGGCCTCGGCATTACCGCTGTCTGTGGCAGGTGTGCCGTCATAATCACTCGTAAAGCCTGACAGCCAGCTTATCATGCCCTCGGGATAGGTGAGAGTAACTTTTTTGCCGCTTCCGTCAACGGTACTCATAAAGGGATAATCACCGTTACGGTTTGAGAACATATCATTATTTACGGCAAACCAAGAATGGTGTGCGCTTGAGGTGGGAAGTCCGTTTGCATAAGCTGTTACGGCTAAAGAGGAGAAACGGCAAGAAGCGGGAATGCTACTTTGTGACACGATGTTTCTCCAGGTAGGCTGTGCAAGACAGGGGTAACTTACGAGGGGATCCATCTTGCCGCTTGTGAGCCATACAGGCATATCCTTTAAAAGTGTTGTAGCCTCTGTGTCGGGCGCCCAGGCAGGACAGATGGGGAAAGCGGCGGCGAAAAAATCGGGATAAGCCACAGCCATTTTAAGTGTCATCTTTCCGCCCATGGAATAACCGCCAACATAAATTCTGCTTATGTCGATGTTGTCTTTATTCTCTGCGATAAAACCGTCAATGGCGGCTCTTAAGGGATAGATAAGATTATCTGTCCAGTAAAGCTCCTGCTCTTCCACTGAACGGGGAGCCATAATGAAAGCACCTTCGCTTTCTTTGAAACGGCTCTGATATTCAGCGCTTGCCCAAAGAGCCATATTGTTTCTTTCAATCTGCTTTCCTTCGTATTCACCGTCACCCATACCGTGAAGCCAGATTACTAAAGGATATTTTGTTGTATCGTTTTCACCGACAGGTGAATAGTAGCGGTATTCGATGGAAAAGCCGTCAGTTTCGGGTCCCTTACCCTTGAGGAACTGTGTGCGAAGCTCTTCAATTCCCGCACTCAAGGGTAAAGCAGTGTCTTCCTTTGCAAAGGAAAGGAGAGAGCAGATACCTGTGAGCATAAGAACAGAGAGCGCAAAAGATAAAAATTTTCTTGCTTTCATATTATTATCTCCTCTATCAGTTAAGGTCTTTCAGCCAATCAAGAATATCGGCAAAAACCTTTTCTCTTTCATCCTCATTAAGGATTTCGTGTCTCATACCGGGATAAAGAATAACCTTCGGCTCTATACCTGCCTCTTCGAGCTTGTCGCAGACGGCGATTACACCCTTGCCGTTAAGACTGATGGGGTCCTTGGCACCTGAAATGATAAGGACGGGAAGGTCGAGGGGGAGACATGACGCCCAATCGTCACTGCTGCAGGTGTTGGCAAGAGAAAGAATATCTCTCACGCCGCCAAGCTTTAAGTCGTTACCGCAAAGAGGGTCGTTTATGTAAGCCATAACGTTTTCCTTGTTACAGCTGAGCCAATCCTTGGGAGTTTCTGCACCGCTGATGCCGATGGTGCTGACTTTGTCAAGGAGAGAGGCAGGCACCGTAGCTCTTGCACCGAGCTTTCTGCAAAGAAGCTTGACAGGCTCTTCGAGTACAGCCATAGCCTGAGGAATATCTCCCGTACCGCAGATTACGAGACCCGAAAGCTCGTCACCGAAGGCGGAGGCATAAACTCTGGCACAGAAGGAGCCCATACTGTGACCGAAAAGGTAGTAGGGGAGTTCGGGGTATCTTTTGTGCATAATGGAATAGAGAATGTGCATATCATCAATCATACGGTTGTCGCCGTCTTCTTCGGCAAAGAAACCGAAGTCCTCGAAGGAGTCGACGCTTTTGCCGTGACCTAAATGGTCATTACCGCATACCACATATCCTTCTTCGGCAAGAAAGCGTGCAAATTCGTCATAGCGGTCAATATGCTCGCTTACGCCGTGGGCAATCTGGAAAACACCCTTATACTCGGCTTCTTCCTTCTGCCATATACAGGTGCGGATTTTATTAATTCCCGTGGAGGAAATGAAGTAGGCTTCTTTTTTGATAACAGACATAATGTTAACCTCACTTTATATTTTGTTGAGACTATTATAGTATATAAAAGAAAAATAATCAACCATAAGTTGACTACCATCAACTTATTTATTTTTTAAGTTAAGCATGTAATATAGTTTACAAGAGTTTTAATTTGGTGTATAATAATCTGTAACGATTAATTTTAAGAGGGAAAAAGATGTTCGGCTATGTAAGGGTGAATAAGCCCGAAATGAAGGTAAAGGAATATGAAACCTACCGCGGTCTTTACTGCTCACTTTGTAAAAGTATGCGTAAAAACTTCGGTGTGCTGTCTGCTCTTACCTTAAGCTATGACCTTACATTTTTTGCTCTCTCTCGTATGTCCTTTTTGGGAAAGATACCTTCCTTCAAGGGCGGCAGATGTCCTTACAACCCCACCAAAAGATGTAACTACTGTCAGAACGGCCAGGAAGAGCTGAAATATGCCGCGGCAGTTTCTATGATGATGTTTTACTTTAAGGTAAGGGACAATATAGCCGACGGCTCTTTTTTCAGAAGGCTTATTATGTATCTTATCCTGCCCTATGCTCTGCTTAAATACAAAAAGGCGAAAAAGCTTTACGCAGAGGCGGCACTGATAATCGAAAAGGCGATGGAAGGTCAGTCTCTTACGGAAAAAAGCGGGACTGATTCACCTGATATGGCGGCGCACCACTCTGCCGATGCTTTGGGACAGCTTCTCAATTACGGCATCGGGGACGAAAACATCTACCGCTTCGGCTACGGAACAGGCAAATTTGTTTATCTCTGTGATGCTCTTGACGATATTGAAAAGGATATAAAGAAGAAAAATTATAATGTCTTTGTGAAAAAGTATAATCTTGTCTCAAAGGCTGACGAAAAAACAAAGGAAGAAATAAAAAGCAGTCTTAATATGTGTCTCGCCATGGCGAGTGAGGCATACGAAGGAATAGAAAATAAAAGTCTGACACCTCTTATTGAAAACATAATTTATGAGGGAACGGAAAACACTATGAATGACATTCTGAAAGGAAAAGTGAAAAAATGAGAGATCCTTATGAAGTGCTGGGAGTACCCAGAAGCGCCACCAAGGAGCAGGTAAAGGCGGCATACAGGGAGCTTGCGAAAAAGTATCATCCCGACCGCTTCGTTGACAGCCCTCTTGCAGAAAATGCAAACAAGAAAATGCAGGAAATCAACGAGGCTTATGATGCAATAATTTCGGGCAACAGCGGTGATTCCTCCTATTCGGGTCCCGGCTACGGCGGACAGTACAGCTATAACACCTATCAGCAGGTAAAAGCCTTTATGCAGCAAAACCGCCTTCAGGAGGCTGAAGAGGCACTGGAAAGAATGGACAGAAGCTTCCGCGATGCCCAGTGGTACTACCTTAAGGGACAGATTAACTATAAGCGCGGCTGGACAGATCAGGCATTTACTTATTTTTCAATGGCTTATAAAATGGATCCGTCAAATGCCGAATACCGTCACGCCTATGAGAATATGAATATGCAGCGTGGCGGCGGCTTCCGTACGGCACAACACAGAAACAGCCACACCTCACGTAATGACTGCGACGGCTGTGACATTTGTCAGGGGCTTATCTGTGCCGACTGCTGCTGTGAATGTATGGGCGGCGACCTTATTCCCTGCTGTTGAGGTGACGAAATGAGCCAGAGTGGAAAAACCGCTATGGGCGGAATGATAACTGCTTTGTCCGTGGTTGTGCTTATGCCCACAGCATTGGAGGTTTTTGTCTATGCGCTTCCCGCCTTTGCAGGTATGCTTATAATGTTCAGCGTAATTGAGCTTGACAAAAAATGGGCCTTCGGTATTTATACGGCGGTAAGTGTGCTTTCTCTTATGCTTGTACCGAATAAGGAAGCGGCAGTGTTATATGTAGCATTTTTCGGCTATTATCCCATCCTTAAGGCAATACTCGAAAGTAAGCTTCCGAAGGTGCCCGAATATATTATAAAGTTTGCCGTGTTCAACGCATCAATGATAGTCTCCTATGCCATACTTGTTAAAGTACTCGGTATGCCCTTTGATGAGCTTATGGGTATAGAGGGTGAGACGGGCTTCATAGCGAAATATATGCTTCCCATAATGCTTGTTCTCGGAAATATTACCTTTACCGTCTTTGATATTGCTCTTACGAGAATAGTGACTACTTATCTCCGTGTGTGGCAGAAGAGATTCAGAAAGCTTTTTCCTTTTAAATAAACAAACAACAACACCATTGTAAAACCTAATTGGTCATACAATGGTGTTCTCTTTTATATAATCTTATCTGATTTCGGGAAGACTTGCCGCCGCAACGGACTGACCTACACGGCGTGAATTTTCATCGGGAATGTGAAGCTTAATTTTTTCTGCAAGCTCGGGGAATTCCTTGTCTAAAACTTCCTGTGCCCTTTCTAAAAGGATAGCACCGCCTTCACCTGAGGTAACTCTGCCCATAATAAGAACGTGCTTAATATCGTAAAATTCAGCATAGTATGCGATGGCATAGCCAAAGTAAGCACCGATGGTATCGTAAATATCAGCGGCATTTTTGTCGCCCTTTTTCATAAGCTCCTGAACAACCTTAAGCTTTTCAGCGGGGGAGAGGCTTTCGTCAAGATTAATTCCTGCATAGGGTGCGAGCTTGATAACGCCGTCCTGTGAGAAATACTTAACGCCGCAGCCATAGTCACCTGACCATTCGTCCACCATAGCTTCTTCACAGAAGTCAACGGGAACGAAGGCAAGCTCGTTGAGCCAGCCTGTGATATTGCCCTGGGGGTCAACATAGCCGCCTGCTTCACTTGTACCCATAGCGATACCTAAAACGGAATCGTCATTAAGGTCCATGGCACCGGCTAAAGCTGTAACGTCACCGTCGTTTGCAACCTCAACGGGAATGTTTTCACCGATTTCCTTTGCCACATCGAGGTACATATTCTTTACCTTTTTATCAAAGTCCTCATCGCTTACCTTAAGGAAAAGAGAAGCAACCATAATGCGGTTATCGATATAAACACCTGCGGAAGAAACACCGATAGCATCTACTCGGGGCATCTTTGATGCGGCAGTTTTCATAGCCTCTAAAATACCCTGATAATGGTAATCGGGGTCGGAGTTTGTCTTGGGGAACCATACAACCTCTTCGGAATAAACGCTTTCGCCGTCAATAACGGCACTTACCTTTCTGTCACTTCCGCCTGCATCGAAGCCGATACGGCAACCGTCAAGGTGTCTGCCGATGGGAGAAGCGGCGGATTTATCTTCGGGAGCATCTTCGAGAGAGCAAAGAATTACTTCAAACTTTTCTTCGTATACTCTTTCCATGAATTTAATATCGAAGTCGCGGAGACCGCCGTAGGAAAAGGCTTCCTTGATTTTTGCGCCTACAGCTTCACTGCCTGCGATAATTACCTTGTAACCGCCTGCAACCCATAAAAGGGACTTTGTAAGTCTTTCTACGAAACGGAAATTTTCTTCGTCGTGACCTGTGCCGTCAGCGAAAATACGGGTCTTATAGGTGGTGGTATAGCCCTTGTTTCTTTCAATAGCGATAACTATATCCTGTCCGTTTTCTTTTGTTGCCTCACGCATTTCACGGATAACAAGTGAAAGAGGCTGAAATTTGGGGTCGAGTTTGGCATTTACTTTAAGCTTCATATTTAATCTCTCCTGCAATAATAGTTTTTTGTACTTCAAAATCACTGTCTGTGATTATAATGTCTGCATCCTTACCTGTTTCAAGGGAGCCCTTGGTCTTTTCCATGCCGATGACCGTGGCAGGGTTAAGGGATGCACAGTTCACACATTCATAAAGGGGGATGTCAGAATTAGTGAAGACATTCCACACACCCTTATTAAGATGCAGTACGCTACCTGCTACTGTTCCGTCCTCAAGACGGCACACAATACCCTTATATATAATCTTCTGTCCGCCCAGGGTGTATTCGCCCTCGGGGAGACCGCCTGCAGGCAGACAGTCGGTGATAAAGCAAAGCTTTCTGCCCTTGAGCTTCCAGAGCATATTATAGAAACAGGCGTCTACGTGGAAGGTGTCCACGATAACCTCGGCACTTGCATCGGAATTAAGAGCGGCACCGACAACACCGGGAGCGCGGTGAGCAAGGGGGGTCATAGCATTGAAAAGGTGAGTGACGTGCTTCACACCGGCATTTACGCTTGCCATAGCCGTCTTATAATCGGCTGATGTATGTCCCATAGAAATAACAACATCCGTATCGCGTATTATTTCACGGATGGCGGCGAAATCCTCCGTGTCCTCTTCGGGGGCAAGAGTGATGGTTTTGATGATGTCCGCATATTCCTTTACGAAAGCGGCATCGGGCTTAAGAATATACTTCGGGTCCTGGGCGCCTTTTTTGCTTTCACTGATGAAGGGGCCTTCGACGTGACAGCCTAAAATTGCACTGCCTTCCCAACTTTTGCTTTCTTCCTTAAGATTGCGGCAAACCTCTAAAGCCTTACGGATAACGCTCATATCCTCGGTCATAGTTGTGGGGAGATAGCCCGTAACACCGTTTGCCAAAAGACCTTTTGAAATTGTACGGATGCTTTCCTCTTCGCCGTCGCACACGTCCTTACCTAAATAGCCGTGAATATGTAAATCGACAAGACCGGGGGCAACATAGCCGCCCTTGGCATCTATGATTTCGGCATCGGCAGGGACAAGAGATGCGGGAACTACGCCTTCGATTTTATCGGTAAAAAGAAGGGCACAGTTTTCGGCTATTCTGTCTTTGAGAATAATTTTACCGCCTGTAATGGCTTTCATATTATCACTTCCCTTGAATAAAAAATATCATTTTTATTTTAACAAAAATAAAGGGAAGTTTCAAGGAGATTTATGATATTTACTTTAATTTTTCTTGTGAGAAAAAGGGGCTTTGAATTTTATATTTACCGAAGCGGTGGAGGCCGGCGAGCCAAGCCCCTGTATACAGGGAACCGCGACACTTTGCAAAGTGCCGTGGTTGACCGTTTACGGTCGCTTGGCTCGCCGACCCACCGCCACCTGTCAGTAAATTTAAAGCTTTAGGCAGTAACAGAAAAACCGTTGCAGGTTTCCTGACAACGGTTAATTTTTTTCAGCTTTTCCTCAATCTTCTGAGTAGCCTTTCCATATCCTCGGGCATTTCCGCTTCAAAGGTCATCCTTTCACCACTGACGGGATGAACAAAGGTGAGGCTTTTGCAGTGAAGAGTCTGACGGGATATATCTTCGTCAGCACTGCCGTACATGGTGTCACCGTAAAGGGGAGTGCCTAAAAAGGCAAAATGCACCCTTATCTGATGGGTTCTGCCCGTTTCAAGCCTTATGCGTAAAAGAGAGTAGTTTTCTCCGTGTTCCACAGGAAAATAGTGGGTTACGGCTCTGTCGCCTCTGTCGTCGGCTGTACGGTAGGTCTTGATAGGGTCGGGTCGGTAAATGGGCTTGTCTATAGTGCCGCTTTCCGTGTATTTGCCCATAGGTACGGCTAAATATTCCTTTTCAATTTTACCCGAAAGCTTTGATGCGGCAAAGGTATTCAGTGCGCAAAGAACTGCACCCGAGGTACCCTTGTCAAGTCTGCCCACGGCACGGAAAACAGCAGGCTTGCCTTTCTTTGTAAGATAGCCTGCCACAGCGTTGGCAAGGGTGTCACCCTGATGGTTGTGACTTTCGTGCATAGGAAGCTCCGCAGGCTTATTGATAACGAGAATATCTTCATCCTCATAAATAACATCAAGGGGATAATCGCTTGGAAGAGATGTTCTTTCGTCTTCGGGAATGTTTACCTTCAGTATGTCGCCCGTATGCACAATGTCAATTGAACGGGTGTGAACACCGTTGAGGGTTATTCCGTCGGGAACTCTTTTCTGTGAACGGAAAAGGGCAAGAGACATTTTTATGTGGCCCCGCAGAAAGCTTTCCACGGTCTTTCCGTCAAATTCTTCGGGTATGATGTATTCGAGAGTTCTCAATTTCAGCTGTTGCCTTTCTTTGCGTATTCGTCAAGCAAACGCTTTTTCTCTTCCCAAAGCTTCTGTGAAAGGTCAACATAATAAGTATGGGGATTTTCGAAACGCTTTACCTCGTCCCAAAGGGTGTCAATCTGCTCGTTGCAATATTCCTTAATATCCTTGATGTCGGGGTTGTTGTAGCAGAATTCGCCCTTGTCGAAGATTTTAACCAGAAGAGGCTTTGCGATAAAGTTTGTAACAGTCTTTCTTTTCCAGGTGTAGTTGGGGTCGAAAAGCTCGTAGGGCTTACTCTCGTCAATCTCTTCACCCTGTAAGGTGATAACGTCGGCAATAGCCTTTGAGGTAGCCTTGTCGAAAAGGCGGTAAACTTCTTTGGCACAGGGGGTGGTGATTTTTTGAACATTTTCACTTAATTTGATTCGGGGAACAGCCACACCGTCTTCCTCAACAGCAACGATTTTATAAACACCGCCAAAAACGGGGTTTGATGCGGCGGTAATAAGTCTTTCACCCACACCGAAGGAGTCAATCTTTGCACCCTGAATGAGCATATCACGGATAATGATTTCGTCGAGGGAGTTGCTTGCCACAATCTTGCAGTCGGGGAAGCCTGCTTCGTCGAGCATCTGTCTTGCCTTACGGGAAAGATAGGTGATGTCACCGCTGTCGATTCTTATGCCCTTGGGTCTGAAGCCGCGGGGAAGAACCTCTCTTTTAAAGGCTTCGATAGCGTTGGGGATACCCGATTTAAGTACATTATATGTATCCACAAGGAGAGTGCAGTTGTCGGGGTACTGTCTTGCATAGGCGCAGAAGGCCTCTAGCTCGTCACCGAAAAGCTGAATCCAGGAATGAGCCATTGTGCCCACAGCGGGAACACCGTAATCTCTTTCGTCTATGGCACAGGCTGTCGCATCACAGCCGCCGATATAAGCGGCTCTTGCACCGTAAATGGCACCGTCATAGCCTTGGGCGCGGCGTGAGCCGAATTCCATAATCATTCTGTCACCTGCGGCTCTTTTAAGGCGGTTTGCCTTGGTGGCAATAAGGCTCTGATGGTTAATGGTGAGAAGGAGCATAGTCTCGATAAGCTGTGCTTCGATAACGGGACCCTTAACCTTTACGATAGGCTCACCGGGGAAAATGGGTGTACCCTCGGGGATTGCCCACACATCACAGGTGAACTTGAAGTTTTTAAGATATTCAATAAAATCTTCATTGAAGCCCTTTCTTATAAATAGCTCAATGTCCTTTTGGGTGAACTTAAGATTTTTAAGATAGTCCGTAAGCTGACGAAGACCTGCCATAATGGCAAAACCTCCGTTATCGGGTACCTTACGGAAGAACATATCGAAGTAAACTATCTTATCCTTCATACCGTTGGTAAAATAGCCGTTTGCCATGGTAAGCTCGTAAAAGTCCATAAGCATTGTAAGATTTCTTGATTCGAGAGTATTACTCATTTTCAACAACTCCTTGGATTTTATATTATCTGAACAGGGCAGAAAAATGATATAGTATTCTGTCGATAAATTATTATAGCATAAAAAACGAGGAATAAAAGAGTTTTTTGGAAAAAATTACATCAAATATACCTAAGATAATTACTATTTGACATTATAATTGTACCTGCAACAAATATAATCAATCTTGACATAAAATTTTCACTGTGTTATCATATCCTATGGAGATTTTTGGAGATTTGATTATAAAGAATAAGGTGTGAATGAAATGAGAATCAGAAAACAGGCTCTCGGTGAAAAAAATATCGTCGGAGCAAGAATCGAGGCAAAGAGAAAAGAACTCGGTATCAAGCAGGTTGATTTGCTCACTCAGCTTCAGATAAGAGGTGTTGAGCTTACCGCTTCAGGCCTTTCAAAGCTTGAAGGTCAGATAAGAGGCGTATGCGACTATGAACTCGTTGCAATTGCTGATGTACTCGGAGTATCTCTCAACTGGCTCGTAGGAAAAGAAGACTAAGCTCTTTTCTGTTAAAACTATAAAGAATCCTGTAATGTGAAAGCGTTACAGGGTTTTATTTTTTTCAAGCATTCTGCATTCATGTAACCTTTCCTCTGCATCCCGAATAGTATGATACTGACAGGCACCCGAGGTGCTGTTAATATTTATAAGGAGTGAGGAAAATGGAGTATAATGATTGCAACCGTGACTTCTGCACGGTCAGAGATATGTCCTGCGGCGATATAAAATGCTGTGACAGAAGTCCTTTACCCCGCAACACAGTCCTTGCCATGGCTTATGTACCCTTCCAGCAGTGGTCGGAAGTGTACACGGCGGAAAAGGGTCTTTGCACGGGAACACTTTTTCCTTGTCTTGACCTTCCTTTTGTGGGGTGTGTAAGATGACAAATACGAAAAACAGCTTAAAGCACAGGCTTATGTCCGTGCGATTTGCCATGTGGGAGCTTCATCTTTATCTTGATACTCATTGTGGCGATATGGCGGCAGCGGAGCTTCTGAACAAGTATATGGAAAAGTACCGTGAGCTTTTAAAGGAGTATGAGTGCAAATACGGCCCCATCTCCGCAAAGGACGGATACGGTGCCATGTGGCTTAAAAGTCCTTTTCCCTGGGTAAACAAGGGGAGTGATTGCTGATGTTTTGTTATGAAAAAATATTACAGTATCCTATCAATATCAAAAAGCCGAATCCTCTTTATGCAAAAATCATAATCAGTCAGTACGGCGGTCCCGACGGTGAACTCGGCGCATCCCTTCGCTATCTCAGTCAGCGTTTTGCCATGCCCTGGGGAGAATTACAGGGACTTCTTACGGATATAGGCACCGAGGAATTAAGTCATCTTGAAATGATCGGCTCACTCGTTTATCAGCTTACGAGAAACCTTACACCGGAGGAGATAAAGAAAAACGGATTCGAGGCCTACTTTGTTGACCACACCACAGGCGTTTATCCCGCAAGTGCGGCAGGCGTACCCTTCACGGCGGCTTATCTTCAGTCAAAGGGCGACGTAATAACCGACCTTCACGAGAATATGGCGGCAGAGCAGAAGGCAAGAACAACCTATGATAATATTCTCCGTTTGGTTGACGACCCGGATGTATGCGACGTAATCAAATTCCTTCGTGCAAGAGAGGTAGTCCACTATCAGCGCTTTGGTGAGGGCTTGAGAATTGCAACGGATAAAATGAACGAAAAGAACTTTTATGCCTTCAATCCGAGTATTGATAAGTGTAAAAAGTGATATTTTGGGAGCTGTCGTAGGATTATTCGACAGTTCCCTGCTTTTTGTATACAAAAATCGTTGATATATTTCACAATTTTTTAAAATAGTCAGTCAAATCTTTATTTATTATTAATGAGTTTTAAATAAAATTAAGGACTGCGAATTACAATTTTAACACTTCTTTATCATTTTGATGTATAATTATATCATAGAAATTTTTAATAAAGAAGATAATTACTGTCTGTTTTGACGAACAATTGTCGGAAGGAGAAAACTATGTTACCTGCACCAAATAATCTGAACTGTTTTGAATATCTGGAGCACTGTACATCGCGTTTTGAAGATGTAAATATGATGCAGCACTTCGGTATTGATTATCTCAGAAGCGAAATTTTCAGAGACATCAGCAATCTTGCCGCATATTTTCAAAAGGAGCTCGGACTTAAAAAAGGCGATGTTTACACCATTTTTATGCCCACAACAATGCAGAGCATTATCGGATTTTATGCTCTTAATAAAATAGGTGTAATCACAAGCTTTGTTCATCCTCTTATGGGAGCCGACTACCTTAAGGAACAGCTTGAGCTTGTTCACTCAAAGGGCGTTATGGTTCTTGACCTTTTGGTTAAGGATCATATTGAAACCATTAATAAAAGCGGTCTTCCCTGTCTTGTCTGCCACAGCTCTGACTATTCGGGCGGCTATAAAAAGGCGGGCAGTAAGTTCGCTGAAGGCCTTATAAAGAAGATTTTTACAAAGTACGACAACGCTACATACTATTTAGATGCTCTTTCAATGCACAGAAACCCCGAATGTGTTACGGAAAACGGCGACGATATTGCTGTGTATCTTAACGGCGGCGGCACCACAGGCAAAAGCAAAACCATCAAGCTTACAAGCAAAGCCGTAAATGAGCTTTCCTGGCGTGTTTCCGATATTGATGAGGTTCACGAGCCCGGCAAGGAATACGAGGTTATCGTTCTGCCTCTTTTTCAC
This sequence comes from Acutalibacteraceae bacterium, assembly GCA_045604385.1. GTDB lineage: Bacteria > Bacillota > Clostridia > Oscillospirales > Acutalibacteraceae > UBA6857. The sequence goes on along the minus strand of JAZUNX010000079.1, from coordinate 4,918 downwards.
TGCTTCGGTCTTTGCGTTGCTGTTCACATGGCTATGTGTAACAGTGCCTGCATTATCCCCATGATGCAGTTTGATTCCCGTATTTTCCTCAGCCTTATGCGCAGAAACAATGTTATCGGCTTCGGCGGCATTCCTCTTATGTTCCAAAAATTGATGAAAGATAAGAAGTTTGATGGTCCTCACCTTAAAAACGTAAGACTTATGTTCTGCGGCGGTGACGATATTTCCGACAGCTTTATTGATGAATTTAACTCATACTTTGAAAAATGGGGTGCAACAGGCAGACTTCGTCAGGGCTACGGCCTTACGGAAATCGGTTCCGTTTGTACAACCAATACAAACAAAGAATTCAAACGCGGTTCAATCGGTAAGCCTATCCGCGGCGTAAGAGTGGAAATATGGGATGATGACCATAAGAGATTGCCTGTAGGCGAGGTCGGTGAATTTGCAATTGCAGGCCCTACCATTATGCAGGGCTATTATGCCGAGGGTGAAGCAGAGGATTACGGTCTTTACACCGATGAAGAGGGCACAAAATGGGTGCTTTCCGGTGACCTTGGCTATGAGGACGAAGAAGGCTTTTTCCATTTCTCCGGCAGAAAGAAGAGACTTGTCATCATTTCCGGCTACAATGTTTATCCCACGGATATTGAGAGGCTGGTCGGTGAGTTTCCCGAGGTCAAAGAGTGCTGTGCCGTTCAGGGTTGGGAAAATGAACGCTCTATGGTAAGACTGTATCTCACACTCACGGATAAAAAATATGAAACAGAAGAAATGAAGGCAAAAATTTCCAAGGCTCTTGAGGAGAACTTCTCAAAATTCTATGTTCCTCGTGATTTCGTATTTATGGACAAGCTTCCCGAAACACCGCTTATGAAGGTTGACTTTATGAAGCTTACAGCCGCAGCCCCCGAAAAGGCAAGAGCAGAAAGAAAAATTAAAGAATAAAACTTTGAAACATAAGTAATTTACAAACTGCCCCGTATATGATATAATATAGGCAGTTAAGTAAATTTTTACTTCTTTTATAAAAACCAAAAGGGAGAAAAAACAATGATTACCATTAATGAACTTTATTGCAAGGGTTGCGGATATTGCATTAAATTCTGCCCGAAGCATATATTGGAAATGGGTAAGGAAAGGTCACAGAAGGGCCATTTCTATCCCGTGAATATTAACGAAGACGCCTGCACATCCTGTGCGATATGTGCCTTGATGTGTCCCGAAGCGGCTATCGAAGTTACGGCGAAGGAGGGGTAAGGAAATGGAAAAGAGATTTATGAAGGGCTGTGAAGCTATCGCTGAAGCGGCCGTAAGAGGCGGATGCCGTTTCTTTGCCGGTTATCCCATTACTCCGCAGAATGAAATTCCCGAATATCTTTCAAAAAGACTTCCCGAGGTAGGCGGAGCCTTTGTGCAGGGTGAAAGCGAGGTTGCGTCAATCAATATGGTTTACGGTGCCGCCGCCACAGGTACACGTGCTCTCACAAGCTCATCGGGCCCGGGTATCAGCCTTAAGGCAGAGGGCATTTCCTATCTTGCTTCGGCACAGCTTCCCGCAGTTATCGTAAATATATCGAGAGGCGGTCCCGGTCTCGGCTCAATCCAGCCTGCACAGTCCGATTATCTTCAGGCTACCAAAGCCCTCGGACACGGCGGCTTCAGAGCGATGGTCTTTGCGCCTGCCACCTTACAGGAGGCTGTTGACCTTACATATAATGCTTGGGAATACGCCGAAAGAGACAGAGGCCCCGTGCTTATTCTTATGGATGGCTGTCTCGGTGCCATTATGGAAGAGGTTGAGCTTCCCGAAATGAAGGAGCTTAACTATGATAATACAGAGGATTGGTGTCTTACCCGTGTGAACGGCAGAGAGGAAAGCCATATGATTACTCCAATCCTTCCCGAGCTTGCCCTCGAAATGCTAAATAAATTCAAGGGTATGACCTACAAAATGTGGGAAATGGCTGACGTGAAGGTTGAAGAATATCTTGTCGAGGATGCGGAATATGTGGTTGTTGCCTACGGTATTGCCGCAAGAGTGGCAAAGGAAGCCATCAACACTCTCCGTGAGCAGGGACATAAGGTAGGTATGATAAGACCTATCACCCTTTATCCCTTCCCGAAGGCAAGTCTTGATAATCTTGATTACAGTAAAGTCAAGGGTATTATTGATATTGAAATGACAATTCCCGCCCAGATGCGCGAAGACATCGAGCTTCAGGTCAAGGGTCGTTGCCCCGTTCACGAATACGGACGCTCGGGTGGTATCCTTCTTGATGATGAGGGCGTATATAATGCAATTGAAAATATAGTGAAAGGGGGAGCATAATTATGCCGACATATAAAAGACCGAGTGCACTTATGCCTATGTCCACAGGCTACTGTCCCGGCTGTCTTCACGGACTTGCCACCAGACTTGTTGCCGATGCCATAGAAGAACTCAATCAGCAGAAAAATGCAATCAATGTTGTTTCCGTCGGCTGCAGTGCTCTTAACCTTTACTCCTGGTGCGGTGGCGATATAGGTGCCGCCCACGCCAGAGCTCCTGCAGTTGCAACAGGCATCAAAAGATGTCTTCCCGACAGATTGGTTTTCACTTATCAGGGTGACGGTGACCTTGCGGCAATCGGCCTTGCAGAAATTATGTCTGCGGCAAACCGCGGTGAAAACTTCACCGTTATTTTCGCAAACAACCAAACCTACGGTATGACAGGCGGTCAGATGGCTCCCACTACCCTTATAGGTCAGAAATCCACCACCACTCCCTACGGCAGAGATGTGCAGACCACAGGTTATCCTCTTAAAATGTGTGAGCTTATTTCCGTTTTAGAGGCTCCCGTTTTCGTGGCAAGATATGCACTCAACTCTCCCAAGGGCGTTTCCGATGCGAAAAAGGGCATCAAAAAAGCCTTCGAGCTTCAGATGGCAGGTAAGGGCTTTACCTTTATAGAGCTTCTTACAAACTGTCCCACAAACTGGGGTATGAGCCCTCTTGATACTCTCGATTATATGAACAGTAACACCATTCCTTATTTCGTTCCCGGTGTTTACAAGGATAAGGAGGGCGAAGCATAATGAAACAGGCATTTGTATTTTCAGGCTCAGGCGGTCAGGGTATTATGAGTGCAGGTATCACTCTTGCCCACACAGCCATTGATATGGGTAAGCATTCAACCTTCCTTCCCGAATACGGCCCCGAACAGCGAGGCGGCAGTGCCAAGTGTACGGTTATTATCAGCGACGGAGAGATAATTTCTCCTCTTCCCAAAAAGTGCGACACTCTTATCGCCATGAATGAGCAGGCTTACAGCAAATTCATTGATGACGTAAAGGAAGGCGGTACAGTCGTAGTTAACTCAAGCCGTGTGAAGTCCGTTGACAGACAGGACGTGAAGAACATTTCCGTTCCTGTTGACGATGTGGCACTTGAGCTCGGTAATGTTAAGGTTGCAAACACTGTTCTTATCGGTGTTCTTATCGGTGCCACAGGCATCGTAAGCAAAGAGGCGGTTATTTCTTCTCTTGAGGAAAAATTCAAGGAAAAAAGTCCCAAGATTATGGAGCTTAATATCGCCGCTATCGAAAAAGGCATCGCTCTGGGTAAGGGTGCTGCAGATTAAATAAGCATACTATTAACTTAGTAATACAAAAACAATAAAAAGGAGAATACTTATTATGGCAAAGTATAGTTTCGACACAAAATTAAGCGTACTTATGAAGGATCCCGAGGTTATGAAAATAGTTGATGACCTCTGTCCCGACCTTGTCAATCATCCCATGAAGAATATGGCTCTTGCCATGGGCTTCACACCTAATATGGCTATGGTTGTTTTAAGCAAGATGTACTCAAAGGAAAAGATTGAAGAGTTCAGACAGAGACTTGAAGCAATCGAATAATTAAAGAATAAGGGACGGTCAGTAAAATGCTGACCGTCCCTTTGACTTTGTTTATTGATATTTTCTTTTATGGTACACCGTAAATGCCGTAAACAGCATAAGATTATGCCCTATCATACACGCCCAGGCGCTGATAAGCCCCATGGACAGAAGATTTATACAAATGAAGGTGCCGACTATTCTTATTCCCCACATACCGATGATATTGAAAATAAAGGGCGTTTTGGTGTTACCCACGCCCTGGAGCATACCTTCTATAATAAGGGACACACCGTAAAAAGGCTCGGAAAGAGCAACCATACGAAGAACTGTGGCACAAAGGGAGATAACCTCGTCATTGTCGGAAAAGAGACCTGCCATTTTTTCAGCAAAAATAAAGAGAAGACCGCCCGAAAGTATCATAAGAGAGACTTCGATAAAAATAAGAAGTCTGCTTAAATCCTTTGCTTTTTCTTTGTCCTTCGCTCCGTGAGCGTTACCCATAAGCGTTGCTGCCGCCGCCTGCATACCGTAGCCGGGGATGTAAAAAGCGGATTCGACGGTGTTTGCCACAGTGTGAGCCGCCGTGGAAACCTCACCAAGAGAGTTAATCATCGAAGCGAATACCACATAGCCGAAGGAGGTACCGAAGCGCTGAAGCATATTGGGAAAGGCTACCTCAAGGCATGGCTTTAAGATGGCACGATCGGGTTTCAGACTTTGCCCCTTCGGAGAGAGCACGGGGTGACGGAAAACCGCTACAGTCATACAGACACCGCCCACCGCAAAGGCGATCGCGCTGGCCAAGGCGGCACCGATCACGCCCATCCCCGCACCGGGTATCGTTATGGCGACGTCAAAGACAGCAACCTGCCGCGTGGGAAAGATTAAGAAAAAGTTGAAAACCACATTCACCAGATTGACTAAGATGCCGGCTCGCATGGGCGTTTTGGTGTCCCCTGCCGCCCGCAATACCGTTCCGTAAAGAATGCTGGCAGCGCGGAATAACATGGGGGTATACAGAATAAAAAAGTATTGT
>JAZUNX010000078.1:0-5039 GCA_045604385.1 Acutalibacteraceae bacterium | reverse complement strand
GGTGATAGTATTGAGAATGGGAAGATGGGCTATCTTCATGTAGATTTCGGCGGCCTTTTCAGCAGTCTCGATAAGGCCGAAGGTCTCGTCCAGGTCCTTGCCTGCGCCGTAGATACCGTGCTGTGCCCAGACCACCAGGCGGGCAGTGCGCATTTTCTCAGCTGTGGCCTCGCCTATATCGTTGGTGCCGCAAAGCATCCAGGGGAGAACATTCACGCCGTCAGGGAAAACCACAACGCACTCGGTGCACATCTGCCAGAGGGTGCGGGTGAAAGAGCGCTCATCCAGCTCATGGACATAGGTCATAGCAAGGAGATTGGAGGGGTGGCAATGCATCACAACACGGTTATCACTGTCCACCTTCAGCCGTTCCACATGGCTCATAAGGTGTGCGGGAAGCTCGCTTGTAAACTTGCTGCCGTCTTTATAACCCCAAAGAAGTTCAGCAGTTGTGCCGTCATCAGCGATGCGGATAATGCCGAGGTTATTCTCGGGGTCGGACTCAACATTTTTAAAATATTTACCCGTACCCGTAACGATAAAGATCTTACCGATAAGATCAGTTGCATCAAAGCCGGTAGGAATTGTACGGAGCACATTATCAAGGTCAAGATATTCTTTTACTTCGTTTTCGTCGAGCATATAGCTTATATTACCGCCGTTTCTTTCGTCCCAACCGAGACGGTACATATTGGCGGTGGTCTTTTTCATTTCTTCCACAAAGGGAGCAGTCAATATATCCTTCATATTCTTTTCACCAGAACTTCCTGTTCGTATTTTTTAACTTCAGTAAGATAATCTGTCGGTACATTTTCTCTCTCAAGATATTCATTCCACACATCACCGAAGGGTGCAGTTTTCATTTCCTCCTGAAGATACATAATCTCAGTAAAATTGCTTTCACTCTGTAACTGCTTCAGCTTTTCATCCGGCTGTAAAAGTGCAAACAGTAACGCTTTTTGCACGCTTCTTACACCTGTTACCCAAGCGGCAATACGATTGATTGATGCATCAAAATAATCTGTCGCAATGAACACTCTCTCAAGTGCATCATTTCTGACAATCTCTTTTGCTATCTCTTTGGTTTCATCGTCAAAAATAACCACGTGGTCGCTGTCCCAACGGACTGCTCTTGTTATATGCAGGGCAATCTTTTCATTAAAGAGAAGCAATGATGAAATCTTGTCGCTGACCATTTCTGTGGGATGGTAATGACCGTTATCCATAAGAGGAGTTATACCCTTGTAATCGGAGTATGAAAGGCAGAATTCAGCCGAGCCGACAGTATAGCTTTCAAGACCGATGCCGAATACCTTTGATTCGAGGGTAACATATACCTTTTCTTTATCGTAGGGTGTGTCAAGAATTTCGTCAAGGCTCTTTTTGAATCTCGCTCTCGGAGATAATCTGTCTGCTGGAATGTCCTTATAGCCGTCGGGAATCCATATATTCATAACGCAGGGAATGCCTGTTTCCTCAGCAAAGTATTCGGCAATTTTAAGGCAGGCTTTACCGTGATTGACCCAATATGTGCGCACTTCTTCATCGGGTGATGAAAGTGTAAGATTATCTTTCACCATAGGGTGTGAGAAGAATGTGGGGTTAAAGTCGATACCCATATTTCTTTCTTTTGCAAAGTCCACCCATTTGCTGAAATGTTTTGGCTCAATCTTATCTCTGCCGACGGCTTCACCCTCTTCAAAAATTGCATAAGAGGCGTGAAGATTCAGCTTCTTTTTGCCGGGCATAAGAGAAAACGCCTTGTCATAGTCAGCCATAAGCTCAGAGGGTGTACTTGCCTTACCGGGATAGTTACCTGTTGTCTGAATGCCGCATGAAAGAGCCTCCTTGCTGTCAAAGCCTATTACATCGTCGCCCTGCCAGCAGTGAACGGAAACGCAGACATCTTTTAATGTTTCAAGTGCCTTTTCAGTGTCTACGCCATATTCTTTATAAATTTCTTTGGCTTCGCTGTATCTGCTCATCAGTTTGCCTCCTTAATGTCAAAAGTTGCTTTTATTATCTCTCTCGCTTCGGTGAGAGTTATTTTTTTGTCATACATAATCTGTGAAAGTATGTTTCCTGTTGCCGTGGCTTCCATAAGACCTGTGTATACCTTTTTGCCTGTGTATTCTGCCGTGAGCTTATTGAGGTACTTATCCTTACTGCCGCCGCCGACAATATGTATTGATTTTATTTCTTTTCCACTAATAGTTTCGATTTCCTCTACTGCTTTTCCATATGAATCGGCAAGGGAATGATAAACACTTGAAAGCACGTCAGCAAGGGGTAAATCGGGTTTGCCCAGATAATTTCTGATAGCCTCAATCATATTTTCGGGAGCAACAAACTCAGGTGCGTTGGGGTTAATCTTTTCGGTGAATGTACTTCCTGCCGCAAGGTTCATCATTTCATCATAGGTAAGCTCCTTGTTTATGTTTCTGCGGATATTCTGAAACAGCCACATGCCCATAATGTTTTTAAGGAAACGGAAGCGATATTCAATTCCTCCCTCATTGGTAAAGTTAGCTTCAAGTGCCTTTTCGGTGAGTACGGGAACAGGATTTTCTGTACCTATGAGGCTCCAGGTGCCTGATGAAATATATACACTTTCACCGTCAACGGGGCAAGCCGCAACAGCAGAAGCCGTATCGTGTGACGGACATAAAATAATCGTACCGTCAAAACCAATTTCAGCTTTCACTTCATCTGTGAAATTGCCCACAACTGTGCCGGGAAGAGAAAGGTCGCAGAATATATCTTCCGGCAATCCGAGGGTATTGAGTATTTCCTTATCCCAAGTTTTACTTTCAGCATTTACAAGATTGGTCGTAGTTGCATTTGTATACTCGTTTCGGATTTCGCCCGTCAGCTTAAAGGAAAGATATTCAGGCATCATAAGAAAATGCTTTGCCTTTTGCAGTTTGCCGCTTTGCTTATCCGCATAAAGTTGATAAATTGTGTTGAAGTTTTGCTTTTGTATGCCTGTGCGTGAATAAAGCTCGACTTGCGAAATAATTGCATTAACAGCATTTGAACTCTTCTCTGTTCTCCCGTCACGGTATGAAACAGCAGGGAGTATTTCTTTATTATATTCATCTAAAAGAACATAGTCAACGCCCCAAGTATCGATGGCAATTATTTTCGGCTTTTTACCGATTTCTTTGCATTTACTGATACCTGCTTTAACTTCTCTGAAAAGACTATCTATATTCCAAACAAGAGTGCCGTTTTCATTTTTTATATTGTTGTCAAATCGGTAGATTTCTTCAAGGCAGAGCTTGCCGTTTTCAATGTGACCGAGAATATGTCTGCCCGAAGAAGCACCGATGTCTATAGCTAAATAATATGTTTTCAAATCTTCTCCACCTTAATATAATTATTTCATTGTAATTATACCACTGAATCAGCATAAAACGAAAGGTCCTTATTTGCTTAAAAAAGTGTCCTTATTTGTATTGATTTTTCTGATATGAAAATGTATAATCGAACAGAGGTGGTTATATGATAAACCGTGAAATCCTTAAAGAATTGATTCCCATAACCGACGAGGAGCAGTCTATATTAGACGGAAGAAGCACAGTAGACAGCAGTATTTATACGGAAAACGATGATAATATTATTTCATCCAGAAAGCTTCTCAAGGACGGAAAGCTCATTACAATCAGAACACACACAAGATTCATTCATTTTCCCGAGCACACCCACGATTTTGTTGAGGTAGTCTATATGTGTTCAGGCAAAACAACACATGTTATAAACGGAAAAACTATCGAGCTGTGTGAAGGAGAGTTGTTATTTCTCGGACAGAATGCTAAGCAGGAAATCCTTCCCGCATCAGGAAATGACATAGCGGTAAACTTTATCATTCTCCCTCAATTTTTCGACAAGACACTTGAAATGTTAGGTGCTGAAGAAACGCCCCTTAAAAAATTTCTGATAGAGTCTCTTTTCAAAGAAGAAAATGCAGGCTATCTCCACTTCAGAGTTTCGGATGTTTTGCCTGTACAGAATCTCATTGAAAATTTACTTTGGACACTCATCAACAACACATCAAATAAAAGAAATATCAATCAGACTACTATGGGACTTCTTTTTATGCAGCTTCTCAATCACACAGACAAGCTCGCATATCAGTCAAAGGAAGAAGCCGCCATACTACAGATTTTCAAATACATAGAAGAAAATTACAAAAACGGCAGTCTTACCGAGGCGGCAAAACTGCTTCACTACGACTTTTATTGGCTCAGCCATGAAATCAAAAATCAGACAGGAAAGACCTATACTGAACTTTTGCAAGACAAAAGGCTTTCGCAGGCGGAGTATCTTTTAAAGAATACGAAGATAGGTATTGATGAAATTTCAAAAGCCGTGGGATATGAAAATAAAAGCTATTTCCACAGGATATTCGCAAAACAGTTCGGTATGAGTCCGAAGAAATACAGGGATGGTTGAAATTTTTATAATTAGAATAAACAAATATCCACTTACATATAAACTAAATTTTTACTACGAAAAAATATCTTCAACAAGCCTGAAAAATCATACCATATAAGCAAAAAATAATCACGCTCATCCACAATATATTGTATGATTTTTTTGAATTTTGCTTTTTATTCGATGGAAATTTTTAAAATGACCAAATGTATTATCCAAGAAGATTAACGTATAAAAGGCATTTTTAACACTAAAATCATAACCACCGATTCAACCGGTGGTTTGCTCTGCCCCTATAAGGGGCTATTACAGGCTTAACCCCTAAAAGGGGCACTGAATCATATCATAGCATTACACGCCCCACCACCCGTAAACGGGTCAAAAACTTTTCATTTTTTATTGAGGCTAAATTTTTAAGTTTTCTACTAACGGTATTAGGCTTGCATAAAGCTCGCCTGTTTTTTTGTAGCACTACTCTTCCTTTTCCCCCAGTAGAACTGGGGGTTTATTTCCACACCTAAAGGCACCAAAAAAGGCGACGAGGCGCACTTACCCCATCGCTTTTATTTTATACATCATAGTCAAGCTTAAACTTTTCGCCA
>JAZUNX010000077.1:0-7838 GCA_045604385.1 Acutalibacteraceae bacterium | reverse complement strand
ATTGTCATAAGCATCTGTTTGGTATATAATAAAAATACAGTTAATTTTTAAGGAGTGGAAAAATTATGGAAAAGAACAAACTTACCGTATGGCAAAGTGCCTGCATAATTACCGGATACGGTGTAGGCGGCGGTATTATGGCTATGCCTTATCTTGCCGAGAAAAACGGCATTTTAATGGCTCTCGCTATTCTCGTACTGTCTTTCCTTGCCAACTATGTAATTCACCTTATGATTGCCGACATCTCAATTAAAAGCGGCGGTAAATCACAGATTGTTGAGGTTTTCTCAAAGTATCTCTTTACTGGTAAATATCAGAAACCTGTAACTCTTTTCTTCTTCGTGGTTATGGCTCTCGTTATGTTCACAAACCTTGCCGCTTACATATCAGGTGCAGCTGAAATTATCACCGACCTTATCGGCGTACCGATGATAGTTTCAAAGCTGATTTTCTATGTAGCTGCCGCAAGTGTCGTTCTCTTCGGACTTAAAGCAGTTGGCGTCAGTGAAACTGTTGCCGTATCGGTTATCTTTGCCGTTATCGGTGTGCTTGGTGTCTGCTCACTTTTCAACATCAATAACCCTCTCAATTTCAGTATCGGTCAACCGAATCACATCCTTGCTTTCTTCGGTATGGCAATGCTTGCTTTCTCGGCTTTCTTCTCCGTACCCCAGGCAGTAAAAGGTCTTGACGCTGACGCTAAAAAGGTTAAAAAGGCAGTTTTTATCGGTCTCTCAAACAATCTCATACTTATGGTTGTTATCACAATCTGTGCTCTTCTTTCCTCAACAGAGGTTACAGAGGTTGCTATGATTGGTTGGAGTAAGGGTATCGGCTCATGGGCACAGATTGCAGGCTCACTTTTCACTATCCTTGCTATGATTACAAGCTACTGGGCAATCTCTCTTGCTCTTGCAGATATTACCGAGGAGCAGATTAAAAAAGACAAGAGAATCTGCTGGATTATCGCTACTCTCCCCTCATTGCTTATGACCTTCCTCAACCTTGGCGGTTTTATGGAGTTTATGAGAATCGGCGGTGGTCTTATCGGTATTCTTATCGCTATTCTTGTTATCCCCGCTTACAGAAAGAGCCTCAAGGATGAGGGTGACAGCACTCTCGGCAACAAGTGCGGTACCTTTGTGCAGATTCTCGTTATCATCGCACAGCTTCTAATGGCTGTGGGTAATGTGGTGCCCGTATGATGAAAATACTTTACTTTAACGGAAACATTCACTCTATGGTGTCGGAAGATGACATATTTTCCGTAATGATAACCGAGGGTGAAAAGATAATATACACGGGTAACGAAGTCCCGTCAGGTGCTTTTGATGAAAAGATTGACCTTCAGAGCAAGCACGTGTACCCCACAATGACAGACTCACACCTGCATCTGCTTTATACTATCGTACTTGCGGCGGCTAGCTTTAATATTTGCGAAATCACAAGTGACGGTGTAAAGCCTGACAATATGGCTGATATAGGCAAAAGAGTCCGTGACTACTGCAAGGTAAATCCCAAGCAGAAAATCATCACCGCTAACGGCTTTATCATTTCTGCAGTCAATGAAAAAAGATTGCCCAACCGCTTTGAGCTTGACGAATGGTCAAAGGGCAGAGCGATGATAGTTTACAGCATTGACGGTCACAGCAGTGCTATTTCGACAAGATTGATGGAAATGCTGAAGCTCCCCACAGAAGACAGCGACGGTGTTTTCTCCGGCGAGGCTCACGAGTTTATGCAAGGCAAGGTTACAACCCTTATCGCTTCAAATGTTACCCCCTCAATAATCGCAAAGGGTATTGCAAACTTCTCAAATCTTTGTGCTTCTTACGGTATCAGCAGAGTTTGTGCTATGGACGGCAACGAAGATGTTGAAAATGACATTCTCACAAAGGCTCTTGCTTTCCTTGCACAGCGTATGGATATTGATGTGCGACTTTTCCCGCAGTATATGGACTACGACAGACTGCAGAGCTTCAGCAAAAAGCAGAAAACTCTCCGTGCAGGTGGTTGCGGTGTATGGGAGCTTGACGGCTCCGTAGGCTCTCACAGTGCGGCATTTAATGAGCCTTACAAGGACAGCGGTACACAAGGACACTGCTATTACGAAAAGGATAAAATCAAAGCCAAGGTTAAAGAGGCACTTGATAAAAATATCCGTCTATCCTGTCACGCTATCGGTGAAAGTGCCATAGATCAGATAACGGAAATTTACAGCGAGCTTGAAGACCTCATCCCCCATGATGGTGCTATGATGAGAATTGACCACTTTGAGTTTCCGTCAGAAAAGGCTGTGGAGCTTATCAAAAAGCTTCCTTTAGCTATTACGGTACAGCCCGGCTTTTCCTGGGTAGATAAGCATTTTCTTAAAAGCTATGAGCAGTTTTTGCCCGAGAGCATCATAAACAGACAGTTGCCACTCAAGGACTTGCTCGACAATGATGTGTGCGTCTGCGGTTCAAGTGACTCTCCCGTGCAGTCAGTTAACCCCTATGAGCAGATGCTCGGTATGGTTGATTTTTATCTGCAAGACCAATCACTGACACCCTATGAGGCACTTAAGACTTACACCGTAAACCCTGCGAAGATGCTCGGTGAGCTTAAGACAGGGAATTTGCAAAAAGGTAACGATGCTGACTTTTTCGTCTGTGACAGAGATATACTCGACTGCAAAGGTACGGATATTACTCTGTGCAAGGCGGAGTATATGGTTGTCCGTGGTGAGAGGTATAAGGAGAAAAAAGGCACGGTGGCAGAGCTTGTGAAATTACTTTTGACGAAACCGCATAAGATATGAAATAAACCTCGTTAGCTTTAAGTGATGAAGTTAACGAGGTTGTTTTTTTGTAAATTACACCCATTTTAATGATATTATTTGTTTTGAAAGGTATTGAAACCGTACCAAAACGCTTTGCAATCTCTTGGCGTAACAAGTGGATGATTGAGCAGTCGGATGTTGTTGTAACTTATGTTACCCACGGCTTCGGCGGTGCGTGGCAGTTTAAGGCGTTGGCACAAAGGCAAGGTAAGACAGTAATTGAATTGAGTGAATGAAAATGCCTCTTTCGGCATTAAGGAAAGCTATGCAAGCAACACATCATTTTTATTGACTTTAATTATTTGCTATTGTATAATTTATTTGGAGAAAACAATTTGAAAGGAATGAAAATATGAACCCACTTTTTTTCTTATCACGAAAAGAATCAGAAACAAAGGTTGCAAATGACCGTTTGCTTTCCTACGGATTAGGTCTTACCGGTCAGAATATGACCTGCAGCTTTGTTGCAAGCAGATTATTTGTTTATCTTAATACCATTCTCAAAATACCTGCTGAAAAAACAGGTATCATCACAGGTGTAAGCACCATGTGGGATGCCATAAACGACCCCATTGTCGGCGGACTCATTGACCGTAGACGCCACAAGCCCGGCTATAAGCTGCGTCCTTTCCTTCTGTGGACACCTCCCATTATAGCTGTTATTGTATTTATGATGTTCCTTGACTTCGGTTTAACTCAAGGTCAGACCATACTCTTAACCCTCATTTTATTCCTTCTTTACGATACATTCTTTTCTCTTCAGGATATCTCAATATGGGGTATGGCAGCTTTATCAAGTCCCGATTCGGTCGAACGTGGACGAGTTATTCAGTGGATTTCAATTCTTGCAGGCTTTGGAGGTACAATCAGCGGTCTTTTCCCAGTCTTTAAAGATAAAGTTGTCACAAATGAAATAATGAGTGAAAAAAACTCTTATGCATGGGGTGCTTTTATCTTTGGTATAGGCGGTATGCTGATAGCAATGCTAGCTTACCGTATGAAAGAGAAGGTTGTACCCGCTGAAAACGAAAACAAGACAAGCATACTAAAAGACCTTGCAGACCTGAGACACAACAGAACACTCATAATTGTTTGTCTTGCAAGAATCGTACAAAGCATTTCACTTTCTCTTCCCTGGGAATACTTCTTTGAATCACAGGGTATATCCTACAATTTGTTCGGCACTGAAATTTCAGGCGGTACTGCTCAGGTTGTTTATGGCACCGTTATAGGAATTCCCGGCACAATTGCTGTCTTCTTTACAACCAAGGTTATCAGCCGTATCGGTGGCAATAAAAAACTCCTTGTTTACTCCGAAGCGATTACTCTTGTTGCACGTATAATTGCATTCTACATAGGTGCAAATGACCGTTTCCTCAACATTGGTGCACTTGGAGCTGTAATACTTATTCTCAGTATGACTCAGATATTGACAAGTATGAAGGACATTGCACACCGTGCGCTTCTGTCAAACTCCATCGATGAAACCGAGCTTAAAACCGGCAAGCGTACAGAAGGTATTGTTTTCTCAATGCAAAACTTCGTTTCAAAGCTCATAAGTGCTGTTCCCAAGTTCATTCAGGGCTATGTTCTTAAGTTCCTCGGCTTCGACCAGAATATCAAGCACGCGGCAAATCAGACCGTTATCAACGCACAGGTTGCTCCCCGTTTTCTCAAATACCGTTGGCATCTGTTCATTCTCGGCCCTGCAATCGGTTCAGCTCTTTATCTTATAGTTATCCTTTTCCTTAAAGACGATAAAGAACATATAGCAGAAGTTGAAAGACAGCTTAAGGAAAAAAGAGCTTCAGCTCAGATTGAAGATGTAACTGTATAATCCGTTGCGTCATTCACAGTATCACGCCGGCGAAAAGAGCCAAAAAATACCTCTCTCGGATGAACTAAGTGTTCAAGCGAGAGAGGTTTTCTCTTCTATGAAATTATGCGGGAAAGCCAGATACAGTACAAATGGTATCGTGAGTTTTTTTAAAATCCTGAAGCCCTTTAAGTGGATGAAAATGCCCCTGACTTTGCGATCAGGGGGTGATGTTTTGTAAATCGTTAAATTGGAATTTGTTAATATGTTGTATTTCAATTAAATCGTTCAAGAATGTTTCGATTTGATAATAATGCGTTAATTGCTATGGATGCGGATACTTCTCTCTACATCATCAATTCCATTCTCAATACGTTTTAATTCAAAAAGAATTTCAACGAGCAATTCTTTTTCGGACAATGATAACAATCTGTTCTTTTCTTCTCTTGTTCGTTGTTCTCTTTCTTCCTGTCGTTGACGTTTTCTTTCTTTCATACTTTCAAACATAAATATTCCCCGCCTTATCTGTATTTTTTCATAATAATAAAACGCATTTCTTCGGTTTTCTTAAACAAGTCATACGTCCTATATTCGTCATAATGTAGTTTTTTTGCAACTCTTTGAAACGCTTTCTCACGCTCATAATCATTTTCGATATAGACAAAATCTAAATAACACTGATGACACCAATAATTTCTTATTTCTCTAATTTCATCTATAGTATTGTATTCTTCTTCAGAGAATTCAGGCATATCATCACTATTGTCGAGATATTCAAGTTCTCTTGCGATCTTACCCAAGTTCATCTTCTCAACGGATTTTAGATTATTGTTAAAATTTCCTTTGTGCATCGCTGCATATATTATCTTCAAATTGCTTTCCACACATTGAACTTGTTGAATTAGTTCGCTATGTATGAGCTTAAACTGATTTCTATCCATACAAACATTCCTTTAACTAATTTTCTTCATAAGGTGGTGTACACCTCGTCAAATTCTTATTTATCAAGCTGATTATAAGGCATTAAAAATCCTCTGCAATTTTCAGACCTTCGGAAATTGCCTTTCTGATTCTTTCTTCAATTTCCGTCTCGCAAAGGTAGTCCATATTCTGTGCCGAAACCACCTCTAAGGGTCCTATGCCCCAAAGCCAGGACAAAGCCTTAAGATAAGAAGAGCCCTGCTCTAACACATCACCGGTGTCGATGTCCATACCTCTTGTGGTGATGTAAAGCATTTTCTCAGCCTTGCAATTACCGTAGCAGGTTTTGTCGTCTGACTTGAAGGTTACATCAAAAATGGAGCAAAGCTCAAGAAAATTCTTGAGTGCTGCAGGGATTGACATATCCCAGAAGGGTGCCGCAACAACAATTCTGTCGGCATCACGCACACTTTCTGCCCAAGACATAACCTGAGGGTCAATGTCGCCGTTTGTTCGCTTTGTTACAAGCTCCTTTTTCACGATGCTTAAATCAAGGTCATTGATAACAAGGGTCTGAACCTCGTATTTCTGCTTCAATGCCTCCACAATGGGAGTTGCAATTCGTTTGGTTCTTGACTGCTCATCTCTTATGCAGGCATCAATGTATAATAACTTTTTCATTATGAAAACTCCTTTTCCTGAGTGAAATCTTATTTATCGAACTGATTATATCACATCTAATCAAAACCACCGGTGAAACCGCTGGTTTGCCCATCCCGGAATCGTCATCGCAATGCTTCCCGCGGCGGTTCTGGCCGGAGTCCTCACCGGTATCCTCTCCCGGAAGAAAAAGGAGGACGCCGTCCGGAAGTACGGACAGCCTCTTCTAAAAAGCGAGATCTCCAACGGTCATATCGCGCTGGCGACGCGCCAGCGGAAGACGGATCTCCGCATGCTCCTTCTTCTTGTTGCAGCAGCGCTGCTTTTCGGATTTGCATTCTATGATACCTGCCATTTGAGTTACTGGCTCATCTTTCTTGCGGTCCTGGTCATTCTGGGCAGTCTCGCCGGTTCCATGGATCTTCGTGCCCGGAAAGAGATGGTTCAGTGGCTAAGCGTCTACCAGTCTCATCCCGAATGGAACTGCATGCTGCAGTTTTCCGGCGGCTATCTGACGATGACGAAGAATGGCAACCGCTTTCCGGACAACAACATCCGTGCCGTCAACAACACCGGCACCGTGCTATGGGATATCGGCTCCATCCAGAAAGAACCAGTCAGCCAGGGCTACATGGTTCTGGAGCACATCGACCGGGACACCTTCCGGGTGCAGTCTGTTTCGGAGGAGGAGTACATCCTGCACGCGGACATCCCCTCCCTCGTCCCGGTTCCGGCAGAAAAAACAACCGAATAATTCGACCCCTGTGTATGATGCAGAATTGCAATACACAGGGGTTCTTCTGTATAATGGAATCATCAAACAACAGGAGGTTCCTGCCATGACCGGAATCATCATTATTTTAATTATCCTAGTCCTGCTGGCCATCTGGGTCGCCGGCATCTACAACGGCCTGATCCGTTCCAGAAACACGGTGGACGAAGGTTTTTCCACCATGGACGTCTATCTGAAGAAACGCCATGACCTGATCCCCAATCTCGTGGAGACGGTAAAGGGCTATGCCAAGCATGAATCCGAGACTCTCATTAAGGTCACGGAAGCGAGAAAGAACGCCATGGCTGCCGCATCCGATGCGGAAAAGATGCAGTCTGAAAATGAACTGAGCCGCACCCTGCGTTCTCTGTTCGCCGTTGCGGAACAGTATCCGGAACTGAAGGCCAATCAGAATTTCCTGGAGCTGCAGCGTCAGCTTCAGAGCGTGGAAGATGACATCGCATCCTCCCGCAAATACTACAATGCCGTGGTTAAAGAATACAACAACAAACGGGAAGTCTTCCCCAACAACTTCGTATCGAACATGTTCTCCTTTGAGAAACGCTCCATGTTCGAACTGGAAGATGTCAGTGACCGCGACGAGATCAAGGTCGACTTCGGTTCCTGAGATCGCAATGCTCTGAATGGAGGAGGCTTTTCCATGACCATTTCCCCTAAGCACAGGAAACTTGCGGTCCGCGGCCTTCTTGCCCTGCTGGCAGTTCTGCTGCTCCTGTCGGGAACCGTTGCCCTGGCAGAGGACAGTTACGGAATGTCCACATCCAGCTTCAATGTCACGGTACAGGCAGACCGGGACCACACGTTCCATGTTACAGAGATCATAACCG
>JAZUNX010000076.1:0-30588 GCA_045604385.1 Acutalibacteraceae bacterium | reverse complement strand
TTATTCTATCACCCTTTTCCGTCTTTGTCAACAGTTTTTCTTAAAAATATTTGTCAATTATGCACTATTATCTCTCTTTTTGTACGACTTGCCGGGCGTTTTTGGGTGCAACTTCAAAATCAACACTATATGTTGTGTTTGCTACCACTTTGCTTCACTGAAATCTATATGTAGGTGGCAGAAGGCGAGTAAAAAAGCAGAGGCGGATAATTCCGCCCCTAACGATTTTATTTAACCTTTACGCTCTTTACTTTACTGTATGCACCGTAAATCTTTGCTTTGCCTACTGTCTTGTATGCTCTGACCTTTACATAATACTTCTTGCCCTTCTTGAGTTTTTTGATAGTAGTCTTTTTGGTCTTTGCTTTTTTGACAGTAACCTTCTTGGTTGTTTTCTTGGTGAACTTCTTTGATGTGGAATAGACTACCTCATATCCTGTTACACCGCTGACTGTTTTCCAGGTGGCTGTAAGCTGTTTGGAGCCTGCAGTAAGTTTAGAGAGAGTTACTTTAGCAGGAACTATTTCGAAGGTGAGCTTCTTTGTACCGCTGTAGTTGCCCTTAAAGGCAACAGTTACCGTGTATTTGCCGATGGACTTTCTCTTCTTCGGGTAGGTTACTGTATAATCTGTTCCGTTCTTAAGTGTTTTGCCCTTGCTGTCTTTTACGGTTACTGTGGGTGTCTTTGTCTTTCCGTTGTAGGTGTAAGTAGTTGCGGAGAGCTTGATTGTTTTGGGATAACTGATTACAGTTGATGATTTCTTTGTGCCACAGGTTGAGCAGGATGTTACAACACTACCGTTTTTGGAAAGGCTCGCTTTGATGGTAGTCGTTTTGTAATTATGAGCAGTTTTAGCGATAGTCACTTTATCTGCATACTTACAAACTGAACAAGTCCTCTGCTTTGAGCCTGCTGATGTGCATGTTGCATTCTTTGTAGTCTTGTACAAGCCGTAAGAATGACCTGTTGCGTTATAGTGCCATGCAGCATCAAAAATCAATCTTTCGTTCCCGTCAAAAGCAATCGACATATTATTCTTCTGATTCTCTGTTCCACCGTAGAAAACATAACTCAAATTTGTAGATTCAAAAGCATTAGCATCGATATTTTTCAAAGAAGCAGGGATTGCAATACTTGTAAGCTCTGCGCAACTATAAAACGTCTCATTCTTTATTGATGTTACACTATTTGGGATTATAATGCTTGTAAGGCTATCGCAATCATAGAATGCCATTCCGCCTATAGACGTTACGCTGTCAGGAATTGTAATATTTGCAAGACTTGTACAATAATAAAATGCTCCATTACCTATCGATTTTACACCTTTACCAATTATAACACTTGCAAGATTTGTGCAATACTCAAATGTATCATCACCTATAGCTGTTACACCATCGGGAATTGTGACGCTTGTTAAGCTTGCACATCCACGAAATGCACCATCTCCTATTGTGATTACACTTTTAGGAATTGTAACGCTTTTAAGCTTCGTACAATCATTGAGCGCATAAGAGCCTATCGCTGTTACGCTATTTGGGATTGTAATACTTGTTAGGCTTGTGCAACCATTGAATGCGCTGTTAGCTATTGTTTTTGTTCCTTGTCTGATATTATGAGAAGTTATGGAATCAAATGCCTCAATCAAATGATTACCTATATACAACACTCTATTTGTCCAGTTGGACAAATTATTATAATATTCCGTATTATAGAATGCATCAACACCTATCGATGTCACACTATCTGGGATTGTAACACTTGTTAGACCTGTGCAATTATAGAATGCACGATCACCTATCGATGTTACCACTTTACCATTAAATGTAGCAGGAATCGTCAACTCACCCTGTGCTGACGCCTTACACTCATACACATAATAACTTTCACCGTCACTATTAAGGTAAAATGTCAATTCACTTTCACTTGCTGCACCGGCAGTTAATGCAAACAGCATAATCATAACTACCGATGCGAATAAATAACCTATCTTTTTCATTTTCCTATATCTCCTTTTCATAAAGATACCACGATTGTATAACATTATGTTATATTTGTCAATATAACATTTTGTTTTACCTATACTTTCATATATAAAGAAGTAAAGGTGCTGACATTATGTATAAACGTATCCGTGACCTTCGTGAAGACCGTGACCTGAAGCAAAAAGACATAGCCGATTATTTGAAATGCACGCAGGTGTGCTACTCTTATTATGAAAACGGACAGAGAGACATCCCTACCGATGTTCTCATTAAACTTTCTGCATTCTACGACACAAGTATAGATTATCTCCTCGGACAGACCGACAATATTGAAAGATACAAATAACAAAAGACAGACTCTTGCATCAAACAAAAGTCTGTCTTTTCTTATACTAAATTATATATTATCCTGCCTGTGCATAGTCGATATTAACGGTGCCTATGCCCTTTTCTATATTTACCGCAGTTTTAAGTCCGGCTTCATCACTTCCGTAATTAATACAGTACTCCTCCTGTGTGCCGACAAGAGTAATATCCGCGTCACCTACTCCAAATTCGAAATCACATTCACCCTTCAGACGGCTTGTGAGCTCAAGATTACCTACACCCATTTCCAGGTCAAGGTCGTTAAGAGTTCCGCCGCCTATGGTGATTTCACCTACGCCGCCTTCTATGTCTGCCTTTACGGTAGCCACAGCCTCAGCTATTTCCACATCTCCTGCACCGCATTCGAGATTAAGTGAGGAGCAGACAAGGCTTTCTGCATAAATATCGCCTGCGCCTGTCGAAATGTCTATCTTTCTGATATGAGCATCCTCAGGAATAAATACCTTCAATCTGACTGGAGCTTTCAAAACTGCGGCCGAATCAGATATAACCATTCTGCCGTTTTCATCCTTCACCTTAAGCTTTGGTGAATTGCTTTCGACGGCGAAACTTTCTCCTGTGAGAATTTCACAGTTAACCGCACCTATTTCTATCTCTATCTCACCTATGTCCTGACTTACATCATATATCTTGCCCTCATAGACCTCATCACTGCCGCCGAAACGGTCAGTCAGAAAACTCAGACCGCCGATGCCTGCCAGTATACCGCCGACTATCAGTATGACAAGATAAACCGCAAATGCCATCGCACAGTATTTTACCACGCGCTGAAATATACTCATTTTAAATCAACTCCTCCGAACATACAGGTTGCATTGATGTAAAGGGTAGGACCTTCGCCCTTGAAGCGGTAATGTCTTTTATCCTCAACACCGCCGAAGACAGAGTTAGAATATATCTTCACATTTACATTTTCGGGTACGAGAATATCTATGCCGCCGAAAATAGCACTGCCGTTAATGACACAGTCCTGCTCGATGATGGCATTACGCAGGTCGCACTTGATACCGCCGAAAACAGCATTAAATTCTGCGCCGCTGAAGGTCTCGCCGTCGAAGTTAACGACAGCACTGGAAAATACTGCGGCTGTATTATTTATCCGTCCGCCCTTTTCCTTTATCTTTCTCAAAACCTCTGTGCTTCTGTTACCGACTACACCTGTGTAAATTAATTTAATACCGATGAAAATAATTATCACGGGAGCGATAAGCTTCCAGAGCATATCGAAGCTGATAATGTCACGGACAGACAAGAAGAGAAATGTACCTACAGTCAAGCCTATAGCGTTGGCTGTTTTTTCCTTGGTGGTGAGAAGGCCTATAAAGGACGGTACGATGATTAAAAGTGTCCACCAGCCCTCAAAGAAAATGTCTATGTTCGTTATTTCCAGAGCGTTGAGTGCAAAGAGCACGCCTGCGACGACGAAAACTGCACCCCACATTATACTGTTGAATCTTTTCATTTTATCTTTCCTCCGTTTACCCTAAGGTAACGGTAATCGAACCGAACAAGCCAAAATGTCCGATTTCCGTCACCTTTGTAATTTTTTCTCCTCGCAATACGCGAGTATTGTTTCGTCGAAGAAAATCCCAAATGCACCGAAACTCAGGCATTTATGGTCTTCGAGTTTAATGGGTGGAGATTTTTCTTGTAGCAAGGCAAAAGGTAAAGGGAATACTTGCGTATTTCCGAAGCTTTTAACGCCGCTACAGGGAAAATATACCCCATTAAACCTTGTACGGTTCGACTACCGTTACCTTAAAGAAAATCTTGCCCTAAAAATATGAGGGACTGTCTTAAATGTACAGCCCCTCATTTAATTTTACTTAAATTACTTTTCCTTGATAACCTCTGTAAGTCCTGCAGCCAGACCTGCGAGAGACTGAATCTCCGAGGGGATAATAATCTTTGTTGCCTTGCCGTCGGCAGCTGCCTGGAAGGCTTCGAGAGCCTTGATTCTGATAACCTGATCAGAAGCGCCGGCTTCGTTAATGAGCTTGATACCTTCAGCGGTAGCCTGCTGAACCTTAAGGATAGCTTCAGCCTGACCTTCAGCCTCGAGGATACGAACCTGCTTTTCAGCATCGGCACGAAGGATAGCGGATTCCTTTTCACCTTCTGCGAGAAGGATAGCGGACTTCTTTTCACCCTCAGCACGGAGGATAGCTTCACGGCGTTCACGTTCAGCCTTCATCTGCTTTTCCATGGCATCCTGAATCTCTCTGGGAGGCATAATATTCTTAAGCTCCACACGGTTGATTCTGATACCCCAGGGGTCAGTTGCTTCGTCAAGAATGCTTCTCATCTTTGTGTTGATAACATCACGGGAGGTAAGAGTCTGGTCAAGCTCAAGGTCACCGATGATGTTACGAAGAGTAGTAGCTGTGAGGTTCTCGATGGCGGTGAGGGGATGCTCAACACCGTAGGTATAAAGCTTCGGGTCTGTGATTTCAAAGTAGATAACCGTGTCAATCTGCATTGTAACGTTATCCTTTGTGATAACAGGCTGGGGAGGGAAGTCAACAACCTGCTCTTTGAGTGAAACTGTCTTTGCCACTCTTTCAATGAAGGGCACCTTGAAGTGAAGACCCACTTCCCATGTTGTCTTATATGCGCCAAGACGCTCAACAACCATCGCTCTTGCCTGAGGTACAACTCTGATGTTTTTGACGAGTACTGCGATTGCTAAAACCAAGATAATTAAAATAGGTAATGCAAATTCCATAATGTGTTCTCCTTTTTTCATTTAGATTTTTGTTTTTTGATTTATCAGTCAGCCTTTTTCGGCGAGACTATAAGTTTTACGCCCTGAATTTTCACCACGGTAACCTCGTCACCCTCGCTTATTTTTTCACCGTTTTCACTTCGCGCTGTCCATACCTTACCCATACAGGTAACGGCACCCTTTGCGGCAAGATTATCGACAGCCTCCGTAACCACGGCAGTTTTACCGATTACCATATCAGCGTTGGTTGCCTCGTGCTTACCGTTGATGTGTTTTTTCGCAAGGGGCCTGGTGAAAATAAGGGTAACAACGGTCACGACGAGAAACAGTACAATCTGCAACCACAGCTGTGCACCTGCAACTGCCGCAATAAATGCCGCCAGCGCACCCAGAGCAAACCACACGGTGACAAGATTTACCGTAATCGCTTCGGCAATAAACAGAATTACCGTTGCCGCCAGCCAGAATATTACGTCTTCCTTCATACATTTCATCTCCTTTTCATTATTATAGTTCTATTTTAAATTATTCCCTGACCTTTGTCAATAGAATATGTTTAACAAGGCAGGTTTTTGCTCTGTGGTTATATGATATACCATCGGGAACGAAAAGTGAATGACAAAGAGTGCAAATTTTATATAGAAAAAATTACAGTTTGTGCAAAAAAACTCTCCGTCAGCTTCGCCACCGCCCCTCCTCACCGAGGAGAGGTAAACAACCCTCAATGAAAGTGAAAAAAGCCTCCCCTGATTTCAGGGGAGGTAGCAACCGTCAGGTTGACGGAGAGGTTATTTACCTTTTATCTCATTATACTTATCTAAATTAATTTTATTATCTGCCAGCATCTGCTCTACCCATAACTGCAGAGATTCAACAGTAATGGAGATACGCTCAAGCTCTTTCTGAATAAAAACAAAGTCCTTTATCTCGTCATCGTCGATTTTTCCGTCGGCAGTTATTTCAATAAGTCTTTCCTGACTGTTTTTCATTGAATTGAGGGAAGAAAGCATTTCAAGGACAATCTGCGCCAGATCCTTTACCTTGACCTCGGGCACATACTTTTCGCCGATGGGACATTCCTTTGAGCAGTAAAGATTGCAAAGAGCAGGCTCACCGTAAACCCTGGCAAGTAGAAGCACCTCTTCGGGGTTGATGGGGTATTTGCCGTTTTCTATTCTTTCGAGCCTTTCGGGCTGAATGGGCATTCCCATTTCCATAGCCTTGTCGCAGACGTCGTCACGGGTAAGTCCGTGTTTTTTTCTTATATCCTTGTAAATCGTATTTGCCATTACAGTCTCCTTTTCGGTCAGAAAAGACCAATAATTTTTTTGCTTTCAAAGAAGTCCTTTTCATAAAACATTTCACACAGCAGGTCTATATTTTCCTGACTGTACTCAATCTGCTTTGAAAAGAGTTTGCATATGTCAACTATATCGGTAAAATTGCCGTCACTTCTGCTTACGAGATAAGATATTACCGCCGTACTGACACAGGCAAGCTTGACCTTCGATAAAATCTCCCCGTCAAAGGTACCCTTGAGAAAATATCTGTATATAAAATAGATAAGAAGGTTTTTCTGATAAAGAGATATGTTTCCATTTTCGGGTGTATCCTCGTAGGTGCTGATGATGCGCTCAAGATATTCCGTCCACTTTTCATCAATAGGCTCCAAAACAGTAAGGCTTTTCAGCACAGAGAGCATATCACCCTTTTCTGCTTTCAGAATCTCATAACCTTCGGGGATAATGTCATTATAGTTATCGATATTAAGCTGTACCTGCTCTGCAAAGGATAAAACCTTCGCCACTCTTTCCTTTATATCTTTGCCCTCATTCATAAGAAGAGAGAAAATCACCTCTCTTGCCTCATAAAGCAGAGAGAAAAGACCTTCATCAAGCTCGTCTCCTTCCTCGTAAGGGATTTCGCTCACCGTAAATTCCAAAGTCTTTTCCGCAGTAAGGATAAGCTTTGCCGCTTCTTCACAGCACAGACCCACACCGCACTCTTTGATTTCGCCGAACCATTCATAATACCGTGGATGGTCGGAACATATCTGACAAAGGTTTTCTTCACCGAGGTTGATTATTATATCGCAAAGATTTTTTTCATTGAGAAAGGGACAGCGTTCACCTTTAAGAATAAAGGAACTGCAATCACCCTGTGTGATATTTTGCCGAAGCCTTTCACCGAAGCCACCTTTTGCCTGCGAGTAAAATTCAGCCGTCTTTTCGTCAATATCAATTTCCCAGCCGATACAGCAGTTGTCACTGCACTTATCCGCTGAACAGCGAAAGGAAGCACAGTATGAGGGCATAATAAATTTCATATTATTTATCTCCCACAAAAAGATCCTTATATCTGTCGATAGCATCCTTTACGATTTTCTTTGCCACATCGGCGCCCTTTGCCTCATCGATGGCAGTGGTTTTGTTTTCGAGCATTTTATAAACGGTGAAAAAGTGTATCATTTCGTCGAATATATGCTGGGGAAGCTGACTTATATCCGTGTAGCTGTTATAGGTGGGGTCACCGCTGTGTATGGCGATAATCTTATCGTCGGCAGCTCCGTTATCGAGCATGGTGATAACACCGATGGGATAGCACTCAACAAGCGACATAGGCTCAATTCTTTCCGAGCAGAGAATAAGCACATCAAGAGGGTCATTGTCAGGAGCGTAGGTACGGGGAATAAAACCGTAGTTTGCAGGGTAGTGTGTTGAGGTGTGGAGAACTCTGTCGAGACGGAGCATACCCGTTTCCTTATCGAGCTCGTATTTCATCTTACTGCCCTTACTGATTTCTACTACGGCGTCAAAGGTTTCCACCTTTATTCTTTCGGAGTTAATATCGTGCCATATATTCATTTCGTTCTCTCCTTTTCTGTTTATAAAAAGATAATATCATAAAGAAAAGCAAATATCAATTATAAAGCAGGTCAAATAAATAAAAATTTTTCTTAAAATCATTGACAACCGCACTCATTTGTGATAATATACTTGGGCAATTAAAAATGCGCTGTTAGCTCAGCTGGATAGAGTGACTGGCTACGAACCAGTAGGTCAGGGGTTCGAGTCCCTTACAGCGCGCCAAAAAAGACAAGCTTCGGCTTGTCTTTTTTTATCCGTTGCGAAAGCGACGGCATATCATCACCAAAGGTACATTTTCGCAACGATGACATACGACGCTCTGCATTGATTTTCCGGTTTTTTTATTTCACTTCCCCACGGGCCCGTAGCTCAGTTGGTAGAGCTTTCGGTTCGCAACCGAAAGGCCGAGGGTTCAAGCCCCTTCGGGTCCACCATAAAACAACAACCCCCTCGAAGCACTGCACTCCGAGGGGGTTTCTCTTTGGAGCTGGAAACGTGACTCGAACACGCGACCTGCGCATTACGAATGCGCTGCTCTACCAACTGAGCTATTCCAGCATATTCACTTTGCTTTTAAGATTATACTAAAAGTGTTACCTTTTATCAAGAGTTTTTACCGAAAAAAAGAAAAATTTTTTCTGTCAACCAAACTCCAAATATCGGGACTGTGCTTGTGATATAATGGTATCACAATAAAAAGATAAAGGAACGAAAATTGATGGAAAGCTATTTCATAACAATAACAGGTATCAAAAACTATTACGGATTCAAGCCTTTCTCCGTAGGTAAGCTTTTTAAAATCAGAAAAGAATTTGACAACTCCTATGACAGTGAAGCTGTCGTTGCCGAGCTTCCCTTTATCGATACTATAGGTTATGTGGCAAACAGTGTACATACAGTCTATGACGGTACCGTGAGTTCAGGAAGATTATACGATAAAATCGGAGATTATGCTTATGCACGGACCATGTTCATTACCCATTCAAGTATTATTGCCCTTGTTGTGCCTCCCGAAGAGGTTGAAGAGGACAGCGATAAAAAGAAGGCTGATGAGATATTGAATTGACAGAAACTCCTTTCTTCTTTTATATATGCAAAAACAGAAAGCATTTTTCTTTTGCTTTCTGTTTTTCTTATATCTTATTTCATCTGTCTTATATCCTTACCGCAGAAACGAAGCGGATAACAGCTTCCCATTATTCTCGATGCTATTCTCTGTGTATATTTTTCCTCAAGTTCAGAAAGCTCAAGATTAGTGCTGATAATGGTAGGTAAGGAACGGAGCATACGGATGTTTATGATATTGTGCAGTTCGCTTACGGTGAACTGTGTGACAAATTCCACACCAAGGTCATCGATAATAAGAAGGTCGCAATTAAGAATATCATCCTTTATGCTTTCTTCAGGTGCGCTTCTGCCGAAATGTTCCTTTTCCAGCTTATACATAATGGTTTGTATACTGTCATAGTAAACATCATAACCCTTTTCAAGGACGCGGTTTGCAATAGCAAGGGAGAGATGGGTTTTACCAAGACCTGTTTTCCCTATCATTATAATACCCTTTGATTTAAGGGAGAAATCCTCCGCATAGGCTTTGCAGAAATTGAGGGTATTTCTCATGTGCTCCTTCTGATTTACTCCCAGAACGGAATCCTTCACATCAGGATAATAGTTCGTGAGGAAATTATCAAAGGTGCATTTTTTGATGGGAGAATTTGAATCAAGGTCATCTCGTGCCACATCACGGATAAGCTTTTTATAGCAAGGGCAGTAATAGCCGTCGTGGGAGCCTGTATCCTTGCATACGATACAGTTATATTTTACCTCAAGATAATCTTCGGGGAAACCTGCCTTTTTCAGAAGAGACTTTCTTTTATCCTGTGCGGCAAGATTTTTCATAGCAAGACCGCGAACATATTCAGCCACATCGCCGCCCATTCCCACAGCCTTGACCACGTCTGCACCGCACTGTGCCATCTCTCTTTCGATGTCAAGAATTTTGGGACATTTCATAATAACCTCCGAATGACGGAATTCTGCCTGTGCTTCGGCGGTTTTTTTTCTTTCGTCCAAAATTTCCTTTGCTCTCTGATATACGCTTCTTTTGTAAGCCATAATCACACCCCGCTTTTACCGTCATTTTTTACATATTGCAGATTAAGGGATTTTTTCATATATTCGTCAATATCGTAGGAAGGATTGCTTTCGGCGTTATCCGTCTTTTTCTTATCCTTCGAAAAACGCTTTTTCTTTTCCGTTTCCCATTTTGCTCTTTCGTTCTGAATATCGAAAAGGGTCTTTACACCCTTTTCGTGCCACGAACGGATAATCTTATCCATATAAGGCATACTCATTTTACCCGTGTTGTCTATGCTTTCTTCGTAGGCGCAGTAGATAATATCCACGCTGTATCCGTATTCCTTCACCCAGGCAACCATATATTTTCTCTGCTTTTCCGTCGGGTGACGGTTGGAAATTTCCGTGAGTTCACGAAGCTTTGCCCAGGTTTCGTCAACGATATTATGCTCCTCGATATACTGCATAGCGCCCTCGAGGGTATCGATTTCCATTTCACTCCAGCGTTTACCGATACGGGCAATATGGGCATAGCTTGTCTTTTTAAGTGAAACAGCATATTCGATAGCCATAAGAATAACTTCCGTGGGCAGTCCGTAGCTGTCATAAAGCATCAGCAGTACCGACTGACCGTCATAGCCGATTGTCTTTCCTAAAACTGTCTGTGCCTCCTGAAAGAGAACAGTAATTTCGTCACTTTCCTTAAGTCTTGCGGCAACCTGCTCGAAGGAGGGTCTTGAAATAGGTATGTCGGACACCTTCTTTTCTTCTTTCACGGGCTCAGTTTTTTTTTCTTCCTTCTTTTCAATATTCACTGTAACTGTAGGAGTCTGTCCCTCTTTTAAAAGAAGTCCTCTTTCAGCCCAGAAAATCATAGCATCCTTCACATCGTCCTCGTCGAGAGAAAGAGCCTCGGCTATGCTTTCCGTTTCCGACATACCGTCATTACTGTGACGGAGCATATATAAAAGCACCTTGAGCTGTACCACGCTGGCAAGTCTTATATTTTCGTCAACTAATGAATTCGGCACGGGAAAAATCCCGGCAAAAGCCATCGGATTAATTTTGTATTCCATTTATTTAAACACCTTTCAGGGATAAAACAGGGCAATCAGCACTTTGCCGTTGCCCTGAATATATTAATATTTGCCTAAATACTTATCGATTTCCCACTGTGAAACTCTTGTGCTGTATTCGCGCCATTCCTCTTCCTTGGCTTCGATATACTTCTTCCATACGTGAGCGCCCACTGCTTCCTTTGCAAAGTCGCTCTTTCTGAATTCTCTTACGGCGTCATAAAGAGTTTTGGGAAGAGAGTGGATGCCTGCTTCTCTTCTTTCCTCGGCTGTGAGCTTGAAGATATTTGAATCCTCGGGAGCGGGAGGTGTCATTTTCTTTTCCACACCATCAAGGCCTGCCTGAAGAATAGCCGCCATAACAAGATAAGGGTTAGCGGCAGGGTCGGGATTACGAAGCTCGATTCGTGTACCTGTGCCTCTTGCTGTGGGGATGCGGATAAGGGGACTTCTGTTTTTTGCACTCCAGGCGATATAAACGGGAGCCTCATAGCCGGGAACAAGTCTCTTATAGGAGTTTACGATGGGGTTTGTGAGAACGGTGATAGCCTTGATGTGGTGCATAACACCTGCGATGAAGTTATAGGCAACCTCACTTAAGCCTCTTTCGTCATTTTCGTCACAGAAAACATTTTTGTCACCGTTAAAAAGAGAAAGATTGATGTGCATACCCGAGCCGCAGATACCGTAAATGGGCTTGGGCATAAAGGTAGCATAAAGATTGTGCTGATTTGCAAGATTTTTAACAACGTACTTGAAGGTCATAACGTTGTCGGCTGTTCTTAAAATTTCATCGTACTTGAAGTCAATTTCGTGCTGTGCGGGAGCATTTTCGTGATGGGATGCTTCGATTTCAAAGCCCATCTTTTCAAGGCAGAGACAAATATCTCTGCGACAGCCCTCACCTCTGTCAACAGGACCTAAATCGAAATAGCCGCCCTTGTCGTAGCTTCTTGTGGTAGGCTTGTCCTGCTCATCCTTATGGAAAAGGAAAAATTCACATTCTGGTCCGATATTACAGGTATAACCCATCTTTGCCGCTCTTTCAATAGCTCTGCGAAGAACATAACGGGGGTCACCCTCAAAAGGAGTACCGTCGGAGTTATAAACGTCACAGATAAGTCTTGCGGTTTTTCCCGTACTTTCATCCCAGGGTAAAATAACGAAAGAGTCAAGGTCGGGATAAAGACACATATCACTTTCTTCAATTCTTACGAAGCCGTCAATTGATGAGCCGTCAAACATGCAGCGGTTATTGAGAGCTTTTTCAAGCTGACTTGTGGTTACGGAAACGCTTTTGAGTGTGCCGAGAATATCCGTAAACTGCAAATTGATAAAGTTTACCTTTTCTTCCTTTGTTATGCGGATTATGTCTTCTTTTGTATAAATACTCATAACCTACCTCTTTCTTTCACGGGATATAAATTCTGATTACTATTAAATATACCATTTATAAAATTATTTGTCAATGAAAAATGCCGCACAGAAAATTTTTCATAAAGAAAAAAAATTGCCGCAAATCAATGCGGCAACAGTATACACTTTACATTAAGATTCGAAGATACCTTCAAATACCCTTGCGAAGTATTCAAAAATCATATTGATTCTTTCAAAGATAGTTCTTACGAATGCCCATAAGGACTGGTTTTCAACGATTTCCTGTTCTGCAAAAACTGCTACGTAAACTGTGTCTTCGGTAGCTACAGGAACATTAGCTGCCGATGTTTCGTGACCGTTTGCTTCATTTTTCCAGAATTTGAAGATGTACTCTGTAGTTTCAGTAGGTGCTTTGGTGGGAATACCGAGTTCTGCATCGCCGCCTTCAACTATACGGTGAACAAAATTTTGTCCGGGCACAACTCTGATTTCTTTGTAAACCTTGCCTTCAACCATAAACTTAACAGTAACAAGGTCTTCGTCTGCAGCTGCTGCCACCATGCTGAACATTGAGAAAATTACAAGCACGGAAAGGATTATTGATAATGCTTTTTTCATAAGGATTTCCTCCATTTACTTTAATAATGCGGTGTTATGTGACACCTATGTATTTTGATTATAGACCAAAAAACTACGTTTGTCAATATTTAGAAAACATCTTTAATCTTTTTATTCAAAAGCAACAGCAGCATAAGCGTCAGTTAATCTTTTGTTAACACTTTTTCAACAGTTGTGTATTTCTTAAGTGATATTATCAAAAAAAATGCAAAGGCGGATGAATATGAGTAACTGTTGGTATGATAATAAAACCGTTATTCTTACGGGTGCCTCAAGCGGTATCGGTAAGGATATAGCAGAAATGCTTATAAAGGAGCACGGATGTAAGGTTATAGGTATCGCCCGTAACGAAGAAAGACTTCTTAATCTCAAAAACTCTCTCGGAAGTAAAAGCGACTGCTTCACCTATTACACCTTTGACGTTTCCGTTAAGGAAAACTGGGAAAAATTTGCCGAAACCGTAAAAGAAGAAAACCTAAAGCCCGATATCCTTATCAACAATGCAGGTATTCTCCCGAAATTTGACCGATTCCTCAATTATACGGTTGATGAGCTTGACAAGGCTATGCACATAAACTTTTACTCCTGTCTTTATTCAATGAACTGTCTTATGCCCGTTATTCTTGAATCGGACAGTGCGGCAATTGTGAATATCGCTTCCTCTGCCGCCCTCTGCTCTTTGGCGGGTACTTCCGTTTATTCGGCAAGTAAAGCCGCCCTTAAAAGTCTCACCGATGCGGTGAGAGAGGAATACAGAAAAGAATGTTATATAGGTCTTGTCTGTCCCGGATTTACAAAAACAAACATTTTCCGCAACCAGGGCGCTCCCGTGGAAAGCAAAGCACAAAAGGCTATGGACTTTATAAGCACCGACTGCGAAAAAATGTGCAAGCATATCCTTAAAGGTATGAAGAATAAGAGAGAAGATATGGTCTTCGGCATAGATGCTCACTTTATGTGTGTAGGCAATAAAATTTTCGGCACAACATGTTCCCGTATAAGCAGTGCGGTTATGAAGGTTTCGGGACTTGATTTGTTTAAGAAAGTATTTGAATAAAAAGTTTGCAGAAAAAGTTAAAGGGTAAATTATGATTATATCCTGTTGCTTTGGCGGAATGTCGCTTTCCGTTACCAAAAATCTCTCCCGTCATTCTGCGCCCTTCATTCTGCATTAAAAAAGAGCAACCGTCATGGTTGCTCTTTTCAGTTATCAATAAGTAAATGTCCAGCTTTCGTCGAGTGCACCCTGGAAGGTAGCATTGGGATTAAAGAAGGCAACAGAAGCTTTACCGAAGCCTGACATAGGAAGCTTGTTAACAAGCTTTGTTACCTTTCCGTCAGCATTAACTGTGATTTCAACAGTTGAGCCGGGATATTTCATATCTGCTTCAGCAATTGTAACACCGGGAAGATCAAGAGAAGCAATATCAAGATAACCGATAGCGGTGGAGTTATGTGCGGGAACAGGAGAAGTAACAGTGGTATTCTCCTCTACAAGAATTACGGTGTAAACTGTATCTGTGCCTGATGTCTTGGCTGTAGCTGTAAGAACACCTGCATCTGTAAGAAGGAAATCTTTGTTTGTGGGAGGAATGATACCGAACATTGTTTCGCCGGCTGTAGTGGCACCATTCGCAATTGCATAATCAAGCTCTTCTGAGCCTGCAAGATTTTTTACAACATCATTGATAAGACTCACAGCTGCAGGAATAGAGCAATCTGTAATTTCGATAGTAATGTTTTCAGCCTTATGAGCCTGTACATTCTGTTCTGCCTTAAGATCCTTCATATATCCGTTCATCTTTTCGATAATCTGAGCTTTTGAAAGAGATGAAGGATCATTATTTGTGGGAGCCTGTGAAGAGGGCTGCTGGGTAGGAGCAGTTGAGTTCTGATTAGGGTCAATTACGGGAGGAAGAGTGGTGGGTGCGGTAGTTGTCGGAGCAGCGGTTGTAGGCTCGGTGGTTGTAGGAGCAGTGGGCTGGGGTGTAGGATTAACAGTGTTCACAACCTCGTTACCTGCCTGAATGTTAGCCTTTCTTTCTTTGTAAATACCAAGTTCGAAGCCCATCACAAAGAACCATATGCTGAGTACGACAGCAATAGCAATCTTAATTTCTTTTTTCATCATTATAATTCTCTCCTTTGTTGAGATTATATAGTTTTCCATACTAATAAGCATTACTTATAATTTACTCGTTTTCCTTATTTTTGTCAAGGTGTTAAAGTAAATATTTCGTGAATAAAAATTTTATTCTGTTTTCTGTGAATAAACAAAAAAAGGTATTGAAAAACGGAAAGAAAAAATACTGCTTGTTTTTACGCTTCATACATACCACAGGAAAGGTTATCCTTAAAATTCAGCTTTACAAGATACCGACTCCCTTCAAATAACAAAACCGCACTGCAGCCTTCAAAGCCATAGTGCGGTTTTAATCTTATTTACTTAAGCCACATCGCTTACCTGTGCGACTTCAGGAGTGCCGCCATTCTTCTTTTCTTCCTTAAGCTTCTGAAGAATAATTACCACAGCTGTCAATGCAATACCTGCAAGGTCAGTAACAACACCGGGAATAATAAGAAGAAGTCCGCCGCCTAAAAGCATAATTCTCTGCCACCAGGGACATTTGCTGAACATATATCCTTCCATACCTGCCGCAACGGCATAAATACCGATTACTGAAGTTATGGCAATAAGAACAACATCATACCATGCACTGTCAATGAAGAGCATTTTGGGGCTGTATGCGAAAATATAAGGCACGATGAAGGCGGTAATGGCAAGTCTTGTTGCCGTGACACCGGTTTTCATCGGGTTAGACTTTGCGATAGCCGAGCCCGCATAAGCGGCAAGAGCAACGGGAGGCGTAATATCCGCAACGATACCGAAATAGAACACGAACATATGAGCCGCCAGAACGGGAAGACCCATCTTGATAAGAATGGGAGCCGTGATGGTCGCCATAATAACATAGTTCGCAGTGGTGGGAACACCCATACCCAAAACGATACAGCATATCATTGTAAGGAAGAGGGCAAGGAACATACTGTTTTCTGCGATGGGAACAAGAGTGTTGATAAGAAGCTGACCGAGAGCAGTCATTGTAACAACACCGGAGATAAGTCCTGCCATACCGCAGGCAACGGAAACGCCGATGGTGTTTTTGGCACCGTTTTCGAGAGATTCAACAACAACCTTCGGAGTGAGGATAGTTGTGTCCTTTGTGATAAAGGAAAGAGCGATACTTAAGACCATACCCACAAGTATAGCCGCACTTACCTTACCGCCTACAAGCCATATAATAAGGAATGCAAGAGCAGGAAGTGCCGGGAAAACAAGTCTCCATATATTATTCTTGTCCAGCTTTTTCGGAACAAGAGAAACGATAAGGGCGCCCATAATAGCGATACAGGCTGAAATACCTGCACTGAACTTATTCATAGCAAGAACAAGCATAACGATGGGGATAAGGAGATAGCCGTTTTTAAGCATAAGCTTAAAGAAGTTGGGAAGTGCTTCCTTGGGAAGGCCCTTAAGACCTAACTTCTTTGCTTCAAAGTGAATCATCATAAAGATGCCCATAAAGTAAAGAACAGCGGGAAGAATGGCGGTAACAGCGATTTTTGAATAGGGCATTTCTGTCATTTCAGCCATAAGGAAGGCCGCCGCGCCCATAATGGGAGGCATAATCTGACCGCCTGTGGAAGCCGCCGCCTCAACTGCTGCGGCGAATTCGGGTTTGTAGCCTGTCTTTTTCATCATGGGGATGGTGATTGAGCCGCTGCCTACGGTGTTGGCAACGGAAGAGCCCGAGTACATACCCTCGAGGGCGCTTGAGATAACAGCAACCTTTGCAGGACCACCGATGGATGAGCCTGCAATTGAGTTTGCAAGGTCAACAAAGAATGTGCCGATACCCGTTCTTTCTAAAAGGGCGCCGAGAATAATGAAGAGTACGATAAAGGTCGTACAAACATAAACAGGAGTAGAGAAAAGTCCGTTTGCCACATCATAGAAAAGGCTGTACATAAGACTTCTCAAGGCTATGTCTGGGTTTGCCGTAAAAGCTTTAATCGCCGCATAAGCCACAAAAGCTCCCACAACAAAGATAATCGGAAGACCTACCGCCCTTCGGCACAGCTCTACCATAAGAATAATCGCAATAAGTGCAATTACAATCTGGAGAGTTCCTATTCTTCTGGACATAAAGATAATATCTTCCTGAAAAATCGTATAGTACAGGAATGAGCCTGCGCCGACTACGGCAAGAATTATATCGTAGAAGGGAACATAATTAATTTTTTTGGTCTGCTTTTTGTATGCAGGGAAAATGATATATCCCATAAACATAATAAAAGCCATAAAGGTTGTGAGCTTTGTGTGCTTTGTGGCATTCTGTAAAACCAGAGCCATAAGCACCACATAAACACTGAAAGCCGCCATAAGACCTGTTATGACTTTCTTTCTCCAACCGGTGAACACACGGACATTACTTTCACGGTCAAACTCCTGCATAATCGCATCGGCATCAACCACTTCGTCAACTTCGACAACTTTTTTTTCGTCCATGAATCCTCCTCCTTTGCTTTGAATTTTTAAAAGTTAAATAAATGCTGCAGGTTGGTGCAGCATTTATTTTAAGTGATTAAGTTTTGTTTTTAAGGAAAATTATTTGATAATACCGATTTCCTTATAGTATTTTTCAGCGCCGGGATGTACGGGAACCTTGCCAACTGCAGCAACTGCGCTTTCCTTAACCATTTCGTTACCCTTTGCGTGAGCAACTGCGATATCAGCCTGCTTTTCCCAAAGGTTCTTTGTGATTTCGTAAACCTGATCGTCGCTCATTTTGTCGGTTACAACGAATGTAGCCTTGATAGCAACTGTATTTACTGTATCTGTTACAAAGTCATACTTGGTGTTGTCAGCTGTAGCTTCAAACTTTTCATAGAAGGGGTACTTCTCAATGAGGCCGTCGATAATGTCAGCACCAAGGTCAACAAGAACTACATCTGTGGTAGTAGCAAGGTCTGTGATAGCTGTGGTGGGAGCACCTGCTGTGATAAAGGCTGCATCGATGGAGCCGTCCTTAAGCTGTGTAGCTGAATCGCCAAAGGAAGCGGTAACCTTATTGATGTCCTTGTCAATGTCAAGACCTGCAGCTTCAAGAATCTGAACTGCGTTGTAATAAACGCCTGAACCAACGTCACCGACTGCTACTGTTTTGCCCTTAAGGTCAGCAAGAGAGGTGATGCCTGATGCCTTTGTAGCAACGAGCTGGCAAACTTCGGAGTATACGCAGGCAACTGCCTTGAAGTCTGTGATAGCTTCTGCGAAGCCGTTTGTGCCCTCGTAAGCGTAGTTCATAACGTCGTTCTGAACGATAGCGAACTGTGCTTCACCGTCAGCGATCATTTCAATGTTAGCCTGTGAGCCGCCTGTGGAAATTACGTTGAATTTGTAATCATCAGTGCCGAGAACCTGACCTACTGCTGTGGTGAAAGCGTAGTATGTACCTGTGGTACCGCCTGTACCTGTAGTGATTGTTTTGATGATTTCATCTGTTGCAGCTGCTGTGGTATCATCACCTGCTGCTGTGGTTTCTTCTCCGCCGTTGCCGCCGCATGCTGCAAGTGTGAAGAGCATGAGAGCTGCGAGGAGAACTGCGAGAATTTTTTTCATAATAATGTTCCTCCTATGGATAAATTTTTCGGGCATCGCCCATTTTAGAATAACCGCAAAAATGAATAAATATAACTTTTATTCATTTTACAATTATAACTTTGACAATCATTTTAATATATTTGCACCCCTTTTGTCAAGTACTACGCTAAAATCTTAATAATTACGGGGCTTTTTCCTTTTATTTCAGCCTCACTATTGCATTTTTTAACAGAAAAATGCTAAAATAGATATACAATTTTTTGTAAGAATATTAGAGTTTTGATTAGATAACAGGAGACCGTATATGAATGAAGCGCGGATAAAATCTTATCTTGACGAAGAAAATCTACACATAAAAATAATAACCGTAAAGGAAACTGCCTCCACCAATGACGAATTAAAAAAACTCGCTCTCGGCGGAACAAAGGAACCCGTTCTTTTCGTGGCAGAAAGCCAGACTGCAGGCAGAGGCAGAAAGGGCAGGAGCTTTTTCTCCCCCAAGGATACGGGTATCTATATGAGCCTTCTAATTCATCCCGATCTTCCGGCCGACCTATGCCCTCTTATAACTCCTCTTTGTGCCGTAGCCGTAGCCGAAGCCATTGAAAAGGTCATGAGTATAAAGGCAGACATCAAATGGGTAAACGATATTTTCGTCGGCGGTAAAAAGGTGGCAGGCATTCTCACGGAAGGCGCATTCACAAAAAAAGGTGCCGATTATGTTATAGTGGGTATTGGCATAAATATTGCCCTTCCCGAAGGAGGCTTCCCTGAAGAAATCAAAAATATTGCAGGTGCTTTAACCGAAAAAGTGGCAGACGCGCGTGAACGTCTTATTGCCGAAGCCGTAAACCGCTTTATGTATCACTTCGGAACAATCGAAAGCAAAGACTTTCTCCCTCCTTATAAAAGCAGACTGTTTTTTTTAGGTAAAGAAATAACCGTAATTTCACCTGACGGCGATTACAATGCGGTTGCCGAAGATATTGACAGTATGTGCCGCCTTGTTGTGCAAACGGAAAGCGGCGAAATTAAAACCCTGGGAAGTGGGGAAATAAGTGTAAAAATTAAATAATTATGCAAATCTGATAAACAAAAAATCCCCGGTCTGACCGAGGATTTTTTGTTGGGAATTTGATTGAGGTAACTATGAAAATGAAAAAACTATCAATCTGTTGTACAACAATGTTACAACTTTTGTCTAAAATTTGCAATAGTTTACCGGTTTTGTTTACTTTTGATTAACAATATTTTTAAGGTTTGTTTTAAGTTAGCAAAAACAAATAAGAGTTTTTTGACAGATGTCGCCCGTTAATGAGCACTGCATATTTTCTCATTATCGGATTTACTTGGTCAGCACTCCGTCATCGCTGTAAAGGAGAAGCAGGATGTTTTCCTCTTTTCCGTTTTGCGAATTTATATATACCAAGGCTTCCTGTCCCTCTGCGTCTTTACAGTGAAATTCATAGCAAAGAGCCTCTTTTCCTGTTTCGAGAGGGATAAAGGCGAGCTTTGAGGATATTACGGCAAGATAAGGCGAAAGACGCTCTCTGCACTTTTTGAGGGGAAGTATATCCTCTTTCACTTGTCTTTCCCTGTGATTCATAAGATAGCCACTGCTGTCCAAAGCCACAGCCTTACCTGTTTCAAGAGAAATACTTACCTTTACAAGATCGGAATAACAGGTAACACCGTCCTTTTCAAAGGCATAATTGA
Organism: Acutalibacteraceae bacterium; assembly: GCA_045604385.1. GTDB lineage: Bacteria > Bacillota > Clostridia > Oscillospirales > Acutalibacteraceae > UBA6857. Next base: position 10,098 of record JAZUNX010000076.1, on the reverse strand, counting down.
CTGTGCAAATCCCATCATAGGTGCTGTAATAGGTCTCTGTCATATTTTCTGTAAAGCCTGTCTTTTTAAGGTACTCTTTTCCCCTTTTTATTGCTTCGTCGGTGCTGATTGTCGCCTCACCTGCATATACCGAATCGGTCATATAGCAAAGCATACCGCCTTTTTTGGTAATACCCACAGTCCTGTCTCCGTAGGAAAAGCAGTAAAGGTCAATTGCCCCTTCCGTGTCTGCCTCCTTTTTAAGTCCGCCTTCCTCACATTCCATATATTCCGCCGCTTTTTTCCTCGCCTCGTCAGCAGTGATTTCATCACCCCGAAGGCCGAGGGCTTTTTTATTTATCACCGTATCCGCAAAGGGTCCGTCATATAAAAGAGTGGGATAATCCCCCATAGTCTGCTGTATGTCGGCAAAGGAGTCAGAAAAGGTTATGCCTTCACTCTCCGCAGAAGAGAGAAGATTATTCACCTTTTTCGTAAATGCCACCCTGCCCGAATAATAGTCACTGCTTATCTGCTCAAAGGAATCGGAAAGGTACTTTGAATATTCGTAAAGAGCTCTCAGCTTTTCCATTTCGTCTTCGGTAAGAGAAAAGCTTTCCTTCTGCGAAAGATAAAGTGCATAATCCCCTGCCTGCGACAAAAATTTATATATCTCGTCGGTTATAATGCTCTCGTCAGTTATGCCCGAAAGACTTACCTTGGCTACAGCCGCCTGCTTTGAAAGGTCGTTGCCGTTTTTATGAAACATTTCCGCCGTAGAGGTGCAAAGACTTTTATTGAGGCTTACGGTCATACTGTCCAGACTTTCGCAAAGCTCCGAAAGATATTTCTGCCTCTGGATTTCACTGTCTCTTTCGAGGGCTTTCATCTTCGCAGAATTCATAACCGTAAGAATAAAAAGAGCAAGACACAGAGCCGATAAAACCCATATAGCTTTGCTCTTTGTGCTGTTATTTTTCTTTTCCATCATTCTTTCCTCCGAAACATTATTAGTATTTTATAAAACTATTTTACGAAAATTTTACAAAAATATCCCTTAATTTAGACAATGTACCATTGAATAATTTTCACCTTTATAGTATAATAGTTAAGATTATGATGAGGAGGTATGTCCTATGGGCGCTTATTTAGATAACAGTGCTACCACAAAGGTATGCGAAAAAGCCAAAAAGAATATGATTTATGCCCTCGAAAACTGTTGGGGCAATCCTTCCTCTCTCCACGAAAAGGGTATCGAGGCTGACACTCTTCTTTTAAAGGCAAGAGAGACTGTCGCGAAGGCTCTTTCCTGTGAAAGGGACGAAATCTTTTTCACAAGCGGTGGAACCGAGGGAAATAACCTTGCCGTTTTCGGTGCCGCTTACGGTAACAGAAGAAAGGGTAACAGAGTTATTACCTCCGCCGTGGAGCATCCTAGTGTGCAAAAGGCATTCGACCGACTTGAAAAGGAAGGCTTTGAAGTCATCCGTATCGGCACTGACGAAAAAGGGAGACTTGATTTTTCTGCCCTCATTGATGCCGTCAACGAAAAGACAATTCTTATCAGCATTATGGCTGTCAATAACGAGGTAGGTGCAATTCAGCCCGTAGACCAAATCGCCTCAGTTATAAAGAGAAAAAATTCTCCCGCCCTTTTCCACATCGATGCCGTTCAGGCCTTCGGTAAAATCCCACTTAATTCAAAAAAACTCGGAGCAGACCTTATGACCGTCAGTTCCCATAAAATTCACGGACCCAAGGGTGTAGGCGCACTCTTCATAAAAAAAGGCACGAAGCTTACTCCTGTCGCCGTCGGCGGAGGACAGGAAAAGGACATCCGCCCCGGCACGGAGCCTATGCCTGCAATTGCAGGCTTTATGGGTGCTGTAGAGGAGCTTACGGTGAAAGCTTCCCTTGAAAAGGTCACTGCCCTGCGTGACGGCTTTGCCGAAGAAATCAGTAAAAGAGACGGCATAATCATAAACAGCCCCGCTGATGCTTTGCCCTATATCGTAAACATCTCCCTTCCCGGTTACCGGAGTGAAACTCTTCTGAATTTCCTTTCCGATTGCGGAATATATGTTTCTTCCGGCTCTGCCTGTGCAAAGGGACACAAAAGCCACGTGCTGACAGCCATGAATCTTCCCGACAGTCTTATCGACTCGTCCTTAAGAATAAGCCTTTCACGATTCACCGCAAAAGAAGAGCTTGACCTTTTCCTTGAAGCAATTGACAAGGCTATGAAAGTAATTATGAAAAAATAAGAGGTAACAAATGAAAGAAATATTACTCATTAAAAACGGCGAGCTTGCTCTCAAGGGTCTCAACAGAAGCACCTTCGAGGATGTACTCGTAAAAAATATGAAGCGCCGTCTGCTTAAATCTGCAGGCAAATTCACTTTCCTGAAATCCCAGTCAACCATCGTTGCAGAACCCGTTGACGAGGACGTGGATTTTGACGCGGCAGTGGAAACCATAAAGAAGGTTTTCGGCATCGTTGCTTTTTCGAAGGCGGCAGTTACCGAAAAGGACCTTCAGTGTATGAAAGATGTGGCTCTTTCATATTTAGGTGACGATTTGAGAAGCGTTAAAACCTTCAAGGTAAATGCCAAAAGAAGTGACAAGCGTTTTCCTCTCACCTCACCCGAAATCTGCCGTGAGGTAGGCGCACATCTTCTCCGCAACATTCCATCTCTTAAGGTGGATGTTCATAATCCCGATATTACCGTAACCGTGGAGGTAAGAGATAAAAACGTCTTTATCCACGGCAATCAGATAAAGGGCGCAGGCGGTATGCCCGTCGGCACTGCAGGCAGAGTAGCCCTCCTCGTTTCGGGCGGTATCGACAGCCCTGTGGCAGGTTGGATGATGGCAAAAAGAGGTCTTCAGCTTTCTGCCATTCACTTTGCCGCTCCCCCTTACACAAGCAAAAGAGCAGAAATGAAAGTTCGTGACCTTGTTTCCATCGTGGCAAAATATAGTGGCAGAGTAAACTTCGCCGTCGTCAACTTCACGGAAATACAGGAAGCAATCAAGGAACACTGCCCCGAAGAGCTTTTCACCATTATTATGAGACGAATGATGATGAAAATATCCGTACGCCTTGCCGAAAGAGATAACTGCGGTGCACTCGTCACAGGTGAAAGCCTCGGTCAGGTCGCGTCCCAGACCCTGGGTGCCATAGCCTGCACGGATGCGGCTGTAAATATGCCCGTTTTCCGCCCTCTCATCGGTATGGATAAAAACGAAATCATCACCGTTTCCCGAGCTATCGGTGCCTTCGAAACCTCAATTCTCCCCTACGAGGATTGCTGTACAGTCTTCACTCCCAAGCACCCGAGAACAAGACCTACCATCGAGCTTATCGAAAAAGCCGAAAGCGTATTCGATTTCAGCGAAATGATTGACAGAGCAATTGAAACAACAAGATTTGAGTTTGTTGATTAAAAGTTTAATCAATTCGCAATTCTGGTTGCAGATTTACCGCAATATAATTCTGCTTTCGTTCCCACAGAGATAATCGTGCGATAAAAAATTAAAGATAAAGATATAGATTATACTAATTCGGTTTGCGTTGATTCGGCGGACGACCGGTGGTCACCCCTACTGTATACACCCTGTTAATTTGGCGGAATATCATTTCTTCCTTCCCGAAAACTATCCCGCAATTGCGCATTGTGAATTGCGAACAAAAAAGAGGTGAGACTTTTGAACTGTGAACTTATAAGCGTAGGCACGGAAATCCTTTTAGGAGATATTCTGAATACCAACGCCCGTTTCCTTTCGAAAGAACTTGCCGCCCTCGGTATCTCGCTTATGTATCAGACCACAGTAGGCGACAACGACGAAAGACTTACCGACTGCCTTGACAAAGCCTTTTCAAGAGCTGACACGGTTATCCTCACAGGCGGTCTCGGTCCCACTCCCGACGACCTTACCAAAGAGGTCTGCGCTGCATACTTCGGAAAAAAACTCCTTTTAAAAGAAGATATACTTGAGGATATAAAATCTTATTTTTTATATAAGGGTATGGAAATGCCCGAAAGCAACACAAAACAGGCTCTCGTTCCCGAAAAAAGCTCCGTTCTCCCCAATAAAAACGGAACTGCCCCCGGCTTCATTATGGAAAAAGACGGAAAAAAGATTATCATTCTTCCCGGTCCGCCAAGAGAAATGGAGCCTATGTTCAGAGAATATGTTGTTCCCTATCTTAAACAGTTTTCACATTCAATTATAAAATCCCACACGGTGCGCACCTTCGGTATAGGTGAAAGCGCCATGAGTGAAAAGGTATCCGACCTTTTAGAAAGTGAAAATCCCACCGTAGCTCCCTACGCCAAGGACGGCGAGGCACTCTTAAGAGTGACCGCCAAAGCGGAAAGTGAAGATGAAGCAGACAAGCTTATTTCTCCCCTTATTGAGGAAATTAAAAAAAGGCTCGGCTGTTTCATTTACGGCATTGATGCCCAAAGCATCGAAGAGGCTACCGTTTCCCTTATGAAAGAAAAAGGTGTTACCGCCGCCTTTGCCGAAAGCTGTACGGCAGGTCTTTGTGCCAAAAGAATAACGGACATCAGCGGTGCATCACAGGTTTTTCACTGCGGTGTGGTATCCTATTCAAATAAAATAAAAGCAAAAATTCTGAATGTAAATCCCGACGACCTTGCCCGTTTCGGTGCTGTCAGCGACATCGTCGCCGCACAGATGGCTTTGGGAGTTAAAAACCTTTCGGGTGCCGACTACGGTGTAGCTGTTACAGGCATGGCAGGCCCCACAAGCGACGATCCGAAAAAGGAAGTCGGCCTTATATATATCGCCGTTACCGACGGTGAAAGCCTTTATCTCAAAGAATTTCACGGCAGAAGTAGCGGCAACTGCAGAGATTATAACCGCTATGTCTCCGCCTCAAACGCTATCAATCAATTAAGACTTTGTATTATAAACAGCCCTGAATTAAGGTCAGAGGGCAGTATCAAGGAATTTATAAATTCTTATCAGAGGAATTAACTATGAAAAACATTTATCAGGACAATAATATGTCCCCACAGAACAACGTGCCTTCAGGCACATCTGAGGGAACAGGAGGTAATTTCCCTCCTGAACAGCCCCCTCTACAGCAGCCAATATATGTTCAGCAGGGACCTTACGGACAGCCTGTCTATTATGTACCTGTGGGTCAGGTACCCTACGGACAGCCCGGCTATCCCATGCAGCAGGTTCCTCTTACCCAGGAACAGCTGAATGCGATTTTTCAGCAGTACGGTATTCAGCCTCAATTCCCCCAGCCGCAGTTTCCCCAACCGCAGACTAAACCCGAACCCCCTGCAGGTCAGGTTGATTCAGGCATGAGAGTTCTTTATCAGAGTGCCGATTTCGACAAGCCCACAGAGCCTGACGAAGAGTATGAGCAGTACGGCGAGGAAGAGACTGCAGAAGAAATCCCCGTAACCGATATACCGCAGAAAGCTGAACCCCGAAAGCCCATACACACCAAGCCCTCAATGGCTGACGATATAGAGATTGAGGAAGAAACGGTTTCTCTCCCCTCAAAATCTGTCGCACCTAAAAAGAACTCCTTTAAAGTTGAGGAAATGGAAATGAGCACCTACGAGCTTAACTCCATTTTACTCCGACAGGGACGCTCCTCTGCTTATCAGCGACCCACTCCCGACAAAATCAAGGATGTACCCCTTGATTTCAGCGGCGGCTTTGACATTGAAGACACAGCTGACGAGGTTATCACAGACATAAGCTCCGGCAGAGAGGAGGAAGACGTAAAGAAGAAAAAGCTTTCCGCCTCTGAAATAATCCGTCGTATCGTGCTCACCGTTGCAATTATTGCGATTGTTATTTCAGCAGGAATGCTTATCAATGAATACCGTCTTTCAAGCGAAAATAACAAGCTCGAGGAAGGCGTTTCCAACCTTATTATCACCGAGCCTGTAACTGAAGACAATACGGCAACCACAAAGAAAAACAATAAAAAGGACGAGGATAAAACCACCACAGTCCCTCTTACCCCCGAACAGCAGTGGGCACAGATACAGCAGGAATACCCGAATGTAATTTTCCCTATGGGACTTCAGCTCAAATATGCAAAGCTTTATGCCACAAACCCGGACTTTGTAGGCTATCTTGAGGCAAGGGGAATAGATTTGAGCCTTCCCATTGTACAGGCTGAAAACGACTCCAAATACCTTGAAAAGAACTTCTACGGCAAAAGCACCAAGTACGGCTGTCCCTTTGTAACCCATGTAAATAATATTGTCGAACTTGACACAAACACCATCATCTTCGGCCACCACATGAATAACGGTACGGTTTTCGGTGCTCTTGATGAATATAAGACCATCGACGGCTTCAGAGCCGCTCCCGTAATAACCTTCAACACTCTTTACAAGGACTATTCCTGGAAGGTTGTTGCCGCCTTTATAACCAACGCCTATGAAAAAGATGACAACGGTTATCTGTTCAGATATTACTTCGCATCCTTAAGCACACAGGACAGATTTGCCGCCTATCTCAATGAAATGAGCCAGCGCTCCCTTTACGACACAGGCGTTGACGTTTTGCCCACAGACAAGCTTCTCACTCTTTCAACCTGCTCACACGAGTTTGAGGATGCCCGCTTTGTTGTGGTAGCAAGACTTGTAAGACCCGGAGAAAGCACGGATGTTGACGTTTCAAAAGCAGTCGTCAACCCAAGCCCCAGGTATCCCCAGGCATATTACAGTAAAAAGAAACTCGACAATCCCTATGTAAATGCAAGCCGCTGGGAAGTCGGCTGATAACTAAACCACTTATTGGGAGGTTAAAAATATAATGATACGTTTATACACATTAAAGGATATTTCCGCTTTTTCTTCCGATTCCATTTATAAAATCTGTCTCGCTCTCGACAAATTCGGTCTTTCGGAAGAAGCTATCGAGGATTTCGAATCCTACGGTGAAATGTTTGAAGCGGTGATGTCGGCTCTCGAAAAGGGCAAACACATAATTGTCGCCGCGGAGCACACTGATTTCATCGATGCAAAGAAGAATCTTATCACAAAGCTTATACTCGAAAGCTTTTCTTCACCTGAAATTGCCGATTTCATCACCCTCAATGCAGGTGACGATGTTTCCGAAATCGATGTTGACGGTCACTGCCTTGTTCCCGAAAACAGTGTTATCCATCTCACTGCCGACGGTCTTTACAGCGGTTTTACCTGTGAGGCTCTTTCGGGCAGACTTACCTTCATCCCCCTTGATTTTATGCGCCTTGACGATGTACTTTCAAGTGTTGTGAAAAACGAGGAGAAGGTTCTTGCTCTTTTAAATCAACGCAGCAACAATCCCTTTGCGGACTTTGCAGGCGAAGAAATACAGATGCCCGACTACGATATTACTTCCTCTGTGGAAAAATTAGTCGCTTCTCTTACAAAACTCGAAAAAAAGGTTGCTCTTACCACCGGCGAAGCCACTATGTGGATTTACAGTCTTTACGATAAAATCGACGGTCTCACTGACACAATAGGCTTTGTTGAAATAACCGACCCCGAGGAAGAAGCGAAGGAAGAGGAAGACCAGGAAGCAGATTTCGAAGAAGCCCTTCAGAATAAAGAAGATGACGCTTCGATTGCAAAAGAAAGCGAATCCATGAAGGTTATCCGCCACGCAAGAGAGGCTATGTATAACACGGAATGTGATTTCGGTGCCTCAATTTCTCCTGTTTATTCGGTTGAAAACGAAAACGGACAGACCGCTTACTATGCCTATGTTGCCGTTGTTGACAGAAGCACGGCAAAGGCAAAGAAAATCAACACCGTAAACCCCGACGATATTCCCCTCATTCTTCCCCACGCCGTAACCATTCTTTCTGACATTGTGTGTCAGAAGGCAGAGGTAATCAATACTGCAATAGCAAAAATCGATTACAGCGACGATGAAGAGGAAGAAAAGGAAGAAGCCCCCGCACCTGTAGCTAAAGAAGGCTTCCTTACTCTTTCAAAGGGTATGCTTATTTTTGCGGCTGTGGTTCTTGTCTTTGCTCTTATAAGTCCCATGATAATGACATACTTTATGTTAAAGCCGCAAACAACCACAACAGCTCCCACAATTCCCGTAAACAACCCTGCATATTATCAGTCCACCGAAGCACCTACAACCACAGCTAATCCCTTCGTGAACACCACCAAGGACCCTGCCCTTCTTAACGGCGGTGTTACCGAGCAGGTAGCTCCCGAAGTTTCCGCTACCTCAACCACAGCACCTGCCCCATCGGAAAAAGGTGTCTTCACCTTCTATGTTTTCGGCTACGGTCACGGTGTGGGTATGAGCCAGATAGGTGCCAACTACCTTGCCACACAGGGCTGGGATGCCTGGCAGATTCTTGCGCACTACTACTACGATGCAAGTGAAAACACAAAAATAGTTTCCGGTGATGCCTATCCCGCAAAAATCAAGTATGCAGGCACCGAATATAACACCAGAGATTTCATCGCCTCTGCTCTCGAATCTGAAATGGGCGGCTCCTTCCAGGTGGAAGCCCTCAAGGCACAGGCTATTGCCATTTACACCTTCGCCAAATATAACGGCTTCAATCTTGGTGCTGACGCTACCGCCTTCGGTAAAACTCCCTCACAGACAGTTTACTCCGTTGTTGACGACATTATGGCAGGCGGATACTATATCGCAAACGGCTCTGATGTTGCCGTTACACCCTTCCACGCTATGAGTGCAGGTGTTACCACCTCCTACTATAATGTATGGGGCAAGGGCATCGGTGCATCAGTTCCCTACCTCAGCGGCGGCAGAAAGAGCTACGGTGACTATCTTGACCCGAACTTCAAATCAACCTACACCATCTCAAGTGATGACCTCAAAGCACTTGTAAAGGAAAATGCAAAGATTACCCTTGCAGGCGATCCTTCAACCTGGCTCGGTATCATCACCCACGACAGCGCAGTAAGAGACGACATCGGTTATATCTCTTCCATCAATGTGGGCGGTACTATTATGACGGGTAACGATTTCCGCATCAAGGTAATGGGCGGCAGAATCCGTTCACACTGCTTTGCCTTCACTTACACACCCAACGCTTGACAAGTATAAAATAACAGAGTATACTTTACCTGTTAAAAATATAAGTTGGCGAGTGTACTCCGAAATAGCCTGAAAGTGTTATTTTTAAAGGCTTTTCGGTGCTTCATACTCAAAAGGCGTCAGCCTTTCATCGTTCTCAGCATCCAAAAATCCAAATAAAAATCTTAACTTTCAGGTCAATGATTTTTTGAATAGCGGATTTTTATCAGGTTGAGGCACAAAACACAGTTAATCCTTTCGGATTAACGAGTATTTTAACGAAAGAATGGCGAAAATCCACATTCAAAAAACTGTTTCGGATTACACTCGCCAACTTAAACAAAAATTCAAATAAAGGAGTAGTTAACTATGCCATTAGTAACAACCAAAAAAATGTTTGAGGATGCATACAAGGGCGGCTACGCTATCGGTGCATTCAACGTAAACAACATGGAAATCATTCAGGGTATCACAAGAGCTGCAAAGAAGCACAACTCTCCCGTTATTCTTCAGGTTTCCGCGGGTGCAAGAAAGTACGCTTCTCACGGCTACCTTGTAGCTATGGTTAAGGCTGCTGCTGAAGAAACAGGCCTTCCCATCGCTCTTCATCTTGACCACGGCCCCGACTTTGAAACATGTAAGGCTTGCATCGACGGCGGCTTCACATCAGTTATGATCGACGGCTCACACCTTCCCTATGAAGAGAACGTTGCTCTCACAAAGAAGGTTGTTGACTATGCTCACGCACACGGCGTTGTTGTTGAAGGCGAGCTTGGTCAGCTTGCAGGCATCGAGGATGACGTTAACGTTTCAGCTGAAGACGCTTCATACACAAACCCCGCAGAAGTTATTGACTTCGTTACAAGAACAGGCGTTGACTCACTTGCAATCGCTATCGGCACAAGCCACGGCGCATTCAAGTTCAAGCCCGGTCAGGATCCCAAAATCCGCATCGACATCCTTGAAGAAATCGAAAAGAAGCTTCCCGGCTTCCCCATCGTTCTTCACGGTGCATCATCGGTTATCCCCGAGTTTGTTGACCAGATCAACGAATAC
>JAZUNX010000075.1:0-10002 GCA_045604385.1 Acutalibacteraceae bacterium | reverse complement strand
GGGAATGGTTCCCGATACAACCATTGGCCGTAAGGCTCTTACAAGACTTCACGTTTACAGCGGTGCTGACTACAAGCAGGTAGCTCAGAAGCCCGAAAAGTATGAATTTTAAGAAGGGAGACAGAAATTATGTTTGAAGCTAAGCCTTATTTCTACGGAACAGGCAGAAGAAAAAGTTCTGTTGCCCGTGTTCGCGTATACAACGGTACCGGAAAAATCATCATCAATGACAGAGAGATTGACGATTACTTCGGTCTCGAAACCTTAAAGCTTATCGTTCGTCAGCCTCTTACTCTTACAGAGACTACCGATAAGTTCGATATCATCTGCCGTGTTGCAGGCGGCGGTGTTACCGGTCAGGCTGGTGCTATCCGCCACGGTATCGCACGTGCTCTTCTTCAGTATGATGCAGGGCTCCGCGCAGGGCTTAAGAAGGCAGGACTTCTCACTCGTGATCCTCGTATGAAGGAAAGAAAGAAGTACGGTCTCAAAGGCGCTCGTCGTGCACCTCAGTTCTCAAAACGATAATCAGTTTATCACTTATTACACACTTCCGAGAAATCGGGAGTGTGTTTTTTACTTTTCTCTTTATTTTTGTTTAAAGGTGTGATATGATGATATTATCAAAAATAAGGAGATGAACACATGAAAAAGTTATCAATAATAATTTTTTCACTGTTCTGTATAATAAGCTTGGTCAGTTGCGGTAATACAGTCACAACCAATCAGAATATTTACTCCTTCAGCGGATCAAATGAGTTATTTACTGTTTCAAACGGCACGGTTGTATTGAGTGAAGCGGAAGAAACCTTCTGCGGAGGAGACTTAAAAGTGAATTCGCAGGAAATTCTTTCGGGCGTCACTTATTATTCAACCACATTTTATATATTGACAGACGGAGAAAAGAGAACCGTTATGTCTAACCGTGTGACAGATATGACAGGAGTTTCGGTAAGCCCCGAAGGAGTTCTCGGAAAAATCAGCGGTGATGATTTAATCGTCGGAAACAAAGTCGAAAATATAGAGGAGTTTGAAAACAATCTGTATTTTGAGCTTAAGACTGTTGATTTGAGCGGTAAAGAAAACGTGTATCAGTTACAGTTAACGGTTACACAGGTTTCCTGAAAAACACAAGAAGGTAAGCATACAATGAAAAAACTTTATGAGAAAAATGAACTCGCTTTCGCGATAGGCTGGATAGTCCTTTACTGCGTCCTTATGAGTGTGGGAGATAATCTTTCAGGGCAGGTCGGTGTCAGAAATATTATAAGTCTGCCTGTTAGTCTTTTATTGTCTCTGGTGCTGTTCTGGTTTGTAAAAAGAAACGGCTTAAGTGAAAAATACGGTCTCTGTAAACCAAAGGAATCGGCAAAAGAGATGCTTTACTATATCCCTTTAGGGGTTATGCTTTTGGCAAATATGATGTTCGGTGTAAGAATTAATCTGTCCTTTGCCGAAACTGTTCTTTATATGCTTACAATGCTTTTTGTAGGCTTTCTCGAAGAGGTAATCTTCCGTGGCCTTCTCTTTAATGCTATGGCAAAGGACGGGATAAAATCGGCAATTGCAGTGTCAAGTATTACCTTCGGCATAGGTCACATAATAAATCTTTTTAACGGCTCGGGAGCGGAGCTTATACCGAATCTTCTTCAGGTCATATATGCCGTAGCGGCAGGATTTGTGTTTGTAATGATTTATTATAAGACAAAAAGCCTTATTCCCTGCATTGTCGGTCACGGAGTTTTCAATGCCCTTAGTGCCTTTGCAGATGAAAGCAGATTAACAGACGGGGACAGAATAAATTCCTGCCTTTTTCTGGTGCTGATAAGTGGCGGATATGCGATATATATTGTGTTTTCGATAAGAAAGGAAAACAAATCTTAAAAATCCGGACATCAGTTTTTCGGAGCGTCTCAAAAGAACCTTTCATCCATAACAAAAAAACAGTAACCCGACAGTTTTTTCTGCCGGGTTGATTTTTTTTAGAAAAGCAGTTTGTTTAAATATAAAGGCTTTATATTTTACCTTTAACCGAAAAGACAATACCTTTAGTAGTGTTTTTACAGCTATAGTCAAAGCCGTGGCATTCGAAAATTCTTTTACATATAGGAAGCCCCATTCCTGTGGAGGAGCCGTCTCTTGTCCTTGAAATATCCTGTCTTTCAAAAAGATTCCAGACATTTTTCAGCGTTTCTTCACTCAAAGGCTTACAGGTGTTGAAAACCTCAAGACAAAAGCTGTCCTTTACCACCGTAAGGGTGACTTCGATTTCTTTTTCTTCTGTGGTGTATTTTACGGCATTTGAAAGGTAGTTATCCACAGCCAAAGCCATCAGTTTAGGGTTGCAGTTGATGAAAACATCCGCATTTGCTGTTACTTTTATTTTTGCGTCGACTGAAGACGCAAAGGGAAGATATTTTTCTGTCTCTTCTTTGACTAAAGAGGTGAGATTGCACCTTTCCTTTTCGATTTTTTCAGCAGAGGAAAGACGGTTGAAGGTCAGCAGAGAAGAAACTATGTCATTCATTCTCAAGGCTTCATCGTAAACGGATTTTATGTACTCGTCCTTCTTGTCGTCTACGGCACCCTCTAAAATACATTCACATTGATTCTGTATAACTGCTAAAGGTGTTTTAAGCTCATGGGCGGCGGCGGAAATAAAGGTGCGCTTGGATTTTTCAAGCTCTTCCTTTTTCTTTAAATATTTCATAGAGAAGAAGAGTATAAATACTGTAGGTAAAGCGAAGGCGAATATCAGAAGTATTTCGGTACGCAGGAAATATGATGAGGTAAGAGTTCGTACATAAGGGTTTTCCTTTACGGCTACATAAAGCTGATAATTGAATTCACCGTCGATTTTTATAGGATAAGCCTGTACATCGCTGGTAGTGGTGTGGTGGGGATGGCGGTATCTTTCATCGTTAAGATTTGTACGGAGCATTTTACTGTAGTTCTTTTCGAACAGCCTTTCGCCTTCTCCCCACAGATTAAAGTGAATATTATAAAGGTTATCCTTAAAGAATTTGGTGGGTTCATAGTCTGTAAAATAAAAGGATTTGGCTTTTTTGGTATCTGAACTTTCCAAACAAATTTCTACGGGAATGTATTTTTCTCCTTCCTGATAAAAGGAGATGTATTTTACATTTGTAATTGAGTTAAAATATCTGAATCTCAACATTTCCTTTCGTAGAGAGGGTGTTATATAATCTTCTAACTTAAAAAAGTAACACTTTTTGTTGTCTGCATTTACAGAATTTATAAAGACGGCAGTTTCGCCAACAGAAACAATGCTTCTGTCTTCATCGAGAACTGCTGTCTGATGAGGGTTTGCTGAAATCCAATCGTCAGCAAGAAAAGCTATGTAATCAGCAACGGAAACACCGGACGCTTCAAGGCGTTCGAGCAAATCCTCGTCTCTGTACAGATAATCCTGTACTGCTGAAATAATTTCATCGGGTTGCCTGAAAAGATTTGAACGTATATTTTTATATGATGCTGTGTAATTGGTATAGCTTGAAACCATAAAAAAGAAAAGTGACAGTGCAATTATTATAAAACGCAGCTTCTTTCTGTTCATTCTTCATCCTCCTTCTTAAATGCATAGCCTGTGCCGATGACAGTTTTTATGCAGTCGGCGCGCTCTCTTAAAACCTTTCTTATTCTTTTTATATGTGTGTCAACCACTCTTTCGTCTCCGTCGAAATCATAGCCCCATATTTTCCGCAGAATAATTTCGCGGGAAAGAATATTTCCTTTATTTTCCATTAAAAGAGCAAGCAGGTTAAAATCTTTGGCGGGCAGTATAATTTCTCTTTCGCCACATAAAACCTTCCGTGTGCCGTAATCAAGAGTGATACCACTGACGGTCAGACGGTTTTTGGGATTTATGCCCTTGTGTCGGTTGACGGTGGTGATTATCTTTTCTGTCAGCACCGATAAAGGGAAGGGCTTGACAATATAATCATCTGCACCGTATCTGTAGCCTTTGAGCAAATCTTCTTCCTCGCCCAAAGCGGAAAGAAACAGAACGGGTGTGTCGGTGAGTTTGCGTATTTCCTTACAGGCGGTGAGACCGTCCGTTACAGGCATAAGCACATCTAGGATAATTAAATCAAAATCTTTTTCTTCGGTTTTTTCTATAGCCTCTCTGCCGTTTGAAGCAGTGGTAACGAAAAAACCTTTTGCGGTGAAATAGTCGTAAAGGGTGTTGCGGATTTTTATTTCATCGTCACAAACGAGAATTTTAAGCATTTTTATCATCTCCTTTCATCATTATAATACAGGTGGAGTATGTACTCCAAGTGTCACAGGAAAAATTTTCAAAAATCTCTTGATGCCCTTTGATTGACAATTCTCGCTGTGCTATGATAGAATTAAACACAAGGAAAGGAGCGGTTAAAATGAAGAAAACTCTTTTATCTTTAGCCGTCGCGGTTATAATGATTGTGTCTCTGTCTGGCTTTGCTTCGGCGGCGGATAAGACAGGAAATATCGTAGTTACAAACTCCGCAGGTAAAATTGTCGCAACCTATGAAATCGTGACAAACAATCTTTCTCTTGACGCGAGAGATACCATAGAAAAAGCTCTGCGTTATGCAAGAGACAATGCAACATCCACAGACATTTATACAGTTAAGCTTCCCAAGGGTGAATACTGTCTTTATCAGAATCTCAATCTTTACAGCAATACGGTTTTTGACCTTTCAGGCTCTGTAATCAAAAGAGGAGAGGGTTGTGCATCAATGATTCGCTTCGGTGCCGCCAAGGACATAGTTTACGGATATAACGGTTACAGAAACATTACGGTTAAAAACGGCACTCTTGATTCGGACAATAAGGGAACAGCTTCCCTTTTCCGTTTCGCTCACGCATCAAATATCGAAATTAACGGAGTAACTTTCAAAAACACTACGGATGTTATGCATCTTCTCACCTTTGCCGCAAGTGAAAATGTAAGAGTTAAGAACTGTCAGTTCCGTGACATGAAAATTACGGGCAGTCTTGATGGCTTTAACTGTGAAGCGGTGCAGATAGACGTCCTCAAGGATGGTTATTTTTCTTATCCTGCCCAGGACGGCACACCCACAAAAAATGTTACCGTAACGGGCTGTACCTTTGAAAATATTCCCAGAGGTCTCGGCACCCATACGGCTATTGCGGGACATTGTTTTGACGGCATGGTATTCAAAAACAACACCTTTAAAAACATAGAAAGCTATGCCGTAAGAGCGCTGAATTACATCAACAGCGAAATTTCCGGCAACACTATAACCGACTGCGGAAGCGGTATCACCTGCGGTACGGTTACAAACGGCTCTCTTTCCAATTTTTATGCACCTTTAAGCGGAGCGACGGTAAGAGATGATATAAATGTTGTGATAAAAGACAATAAAATCTCCCTTAAAAGTAACGGCGCCGACTCGGTGGCATTCGGTATAAGACTTATCGGCGCAGAGGTTAAAAACTTTAAGGACAAAGACGGAAAGACCTTTAGCGCAGATTGCCGTATTTCGGGAGTGAGAGTTGAAAACAACAGCATTACAGGTGCTGTAAGCAAGAAAAACTTTTATGCAATTCACATCATCGGTGCAAAGGGAAGTGCATACGGTAAAAATAGTAATGTAAGCATAAGGAACAACAAGGTTACCTTCAATTACAAAGGAAAGATAAGCAACACAGTTTACGGTATAAAGGCAGAAGACAGTGAAAAGCTTTATTTTTACGGCAACAGCATTACGGATAAAAAGATAAATGTTTATTCTTCTGTGACTGTTGACAAATGTACGGATTTTTACTTTGAAAAAAATACTGTAAGCGGTGCAAAAAACTTCGGTATAAAGCTGCAGAACATCAAGGGTGCAAAGATTGTTTCAAACAGCGTAAGCAGTACAAAGAGCAACGGTATTTATGTGGTTTCGGGCTGTAAGAATGTTTATGTAACCTCAAACAAAATCAAAAGCTGTTCGGGCTACGGTATCGCCGTGAACGAAGGACAGGCAAGCAGTATTTCCTCAAACAGCATTTATGACTGCAAAAAATACAGCGTTTATCTTACGGGAAAAGCCAAGGTAAAGACAATCTCCTCCAACTATATCTGCGGCGGCAAAAGCACGGGTATATATCTTAACAAGACAGCCTCTGCAACAACAGTAACAAAAAATACAATTGATGTGGTTTCAAAGAGTGCGGACGGTATAGGTGTAAATGACAAAGCGACCGTTACCAATATCACAAGCAATAAGATAAACGGCAAAGCAAAGAAGGACAGCAAAAAACTCAAGGTTAAGAGCAGATACGGTATCCGTATCAACAGTGCCTCCTGCAAGATTAAAAAGATAACAGGCAACACTATTAATCAGTGCGACAATACAGGCATTTATATTGCCAAGGCAAAAACCAAGGCTACAGTATCAAAGAACACGGTTAAAAAATCCGCCTACGGTATAAGATACAAAAAAGGCAAGGCGAAACTTACAAAGAACACCTTAAAAAGCTGTTCAAAGGCAAAGACAACGGTAATATAAAAGAAAATCTCCTCCGTTTTTGCGGAGGAGATAACTTTTTTTGTGAAGAATTATTTTGTTAATTCGTAAGTATCCTGTGCGATGAGAAGCTCTTCATCGGTGGGGATAACAAGAAGCTTAAGAGCAGAGTCTTCGGTGGAGATTTCGATTTCCTGACCTCTTACGCTGTTGGGAGCTTCGTCGATTGCTGTGCCCATAAAGCCTAACTTTTCGGCAACTCTTGTACGGTAGTGGGGGTTGTTTTCACCGATACCGCCTGTGAATACTACTGCATCAACACCGCCCATAGCAGCGGCAAAACCGCCGATATATTTAACGAGCTGATGGCAGAGCATTGATTCAACGAGCTGTGCTCTTTTGTCTCCGCTCTTTGAACGGCCTTCGATTGTTCTGTTGTCGCTTGTAGCTGTGCCTTCGATTTCGTTGAAATCTTCATCATATTCTGCAGTAAGGCCAAGCATACCTGACTTCTTGTTGAGGATATTGTCAACTTCCTTTGCGGTAAGGTTTTCTCTTTCGCAAAGAACAGCGATAATAGCGGGATCGATGGAGCCTGAACGGGTACCCATCATAATACCTTCAAGGGGAGTGAGACCCATTGTGGTGTCGAAGCACTTGCCGCCCTTGATTGCGGAAATGGAGGAGCCGTTACCAAGATGGCAGGTTACAACCTTAAGCTCGTCAGGGTTGTATTTGCCGGGATATTTCTTCATAAGGAAATCAGTGGTACGGGCAGAAACATATCTGTGGCTTGTACCGTGGAAGCCGTAACGTCTGATGCCGTGCTTGAGATAGTATTTGTAGGGAAGAGCATACATATATGCGTAGTCGGGGATAGTCTGATGGAAAGCGGTATCAAAAACTGCTACCTGGGGAATACCCTTCATAATCTCTTCGCATACTTCGATACCCATAAGGTTTGCAGGGTTGTGAAGAGGACCGAGGGGGATGCACTTTCTGATAGCTGCTTTAACATCTTCTGTAACAACCACACTGCCGCTGAACTCTTCACCGCCGTGAAGAACACGATGACCTACGGCTGAAATGTCGTTCATTGAAGTGAGAACGCCGTTTTCACTGTCTGTAAGGGTTTCAAGAAGGATGGTGATTGCATCGTGGTGGTCTTTTGCTTCAACAGGCTTTTTGTCCAAAACCTTAACTTCTTCGCCGTCCTTGTCGATTTTGTGAGTGAAAGTACAGGCTGTGCCGATTTGCTCGAAGATACCCTTTGCGAGAACCTTTGCTTCGGGCATTTCAAAAACCTGATACTTTAATGAAGAAGAACCTGCATTGATGATTAATTCTTTAAAGCTCATTTTTTGCACCTCTCAAAAAAAATAATTTACTTTTATTTTTGGCAGAAATTACCATTAAACTGCCTTAACTTTTATATTATATCACATTGTTTTTTATTTTTCCACTATTTAAGCGGTTTTATTTATCAATGTTTGAAGAAAAAATCGTATGTTATATGTTTTCAAAAAGGAAATATTGTTTGTTTTGCATAAAACGCTCTTTTTAATATGGTCAAGATGTACGACAGGGGAGTTAAAAGGCACAAAAAACCGAGAGTTTCTTTGGTGAGTTTGGATATTGAAAAGTGAGTGTTCAGGTGGTAAAATATATCACGTTGATTACAGGAGCTTACAGCACTTTGTTGCTTTTAAAATGAGAAAATATATAATGTGAAGAAGCAGGGACATCCGAAAGGGTGTCCTTGTTGCTTTTATTTTAAAGAACCTATTGATTTTTTCTAAAACATAAGTATAATAGTATGCAATAGGATAGAGGTGCACAGAATATCAGTAACTTTTCCGAGGCTCCCGACAGCCGAAGAAGAAAGGCAAAAGGCTTCTGTGCCGAAGCGAAAGCCCTGTCTGCGAGAGCTTTTGCTGGGTGGCGGGATAATATCCAGTCAACTGTCGCAACGCGGGGAGCTATCGGACAAAAGTTGTTTTGTTTTATTGAGGTCTTCTGTGTTGAGACCTCTTTTTAAAATTTAAAACAAAGGAGACAAAAAAATGCGAAATTCAAAGAAAAGCATCGCAAGAGTTATTCTGGCAATTATGATTGTTCTTGCTCTTGCTATCCCCATGACAGGCACTGCTTTCGCAACTGAAGACGTAGAAAAAGGTGAGGATGTTGTTCTTGACCTTGACGCTTCCGTTCTCACCATCGGTGCAGATGCCGAAACTGCTTTTTCCGTTGATATTGACGGAGAAATAACAGATTATGACCTTACAGACGGCGAATCAGCGGCGGCTTATGTTGACTCATATGCCGACAACCTCACAAATGACCCCGGCTTCAAAGAGCATATTGAAACTGCTCTTGCCAAGGTGAGAGAAAGCATTGGCTCTTATGCAACCTTTGCGGCTCTTCTCGCTCCCGTGATCGCTATCGTACTTGCACTTATCACAAAGGAAGTTTATTCTTCACTTATTATCGGTATCGTTGTCGGTGGCTTCATTTATGCAGGCGGCAACTTTGAAACCGCAATCAACCACGTTCTCTTTGACGGCTTTGTGGCTTCTCTTTCCGACAGCTACAATATGGGTATCATTATTTTCCTTGTGCTTCTCGGCGCACTTGTTTCAATGATGAACAAGGCAGGCGGCTCTGCTGCTTTCGGTCGCTGGGCTTCAAAGCACATCAAATCAAGAGTGGGTGCTCAGCTTGCAACTATCCTTCTCGGTTGCCTTATTTTTATCGACGACTATTTCAACTGTCTCACAGTTGGTTCTGTTATGCGTCCCGTTGCTGACGAACAGAAAATTTCACGCGCAAAGCTCGCTTATGTTATTGACGCCACAGCAGCTCCCATCTGCATCATCGCTCCCATTTCTTCCTGGGCAGCAGCAGTTGCAGGTTTTGCAAGAGGTGCAGGTGCAGACAGCGGTATGAGCCTCTTCGTTCAGGCTATTCCCTATAACTTCTACGCAATCTTCACCATTATTATGATGGTAGTTATCGCTGTTGCAAAGTTCGATTTTGGCCCTATGAAGCTTCACGAAAGAAATGCTATCGAAAAGGGCGACATCTTTACAAGCGGCACAAAGGTTGAAGGAAGTGACGAAGCTTCCAACCCCAAGGGTAAGGTTATCGACCTTATTCTTCCTGTTGTTGTTCTTATTATCTGCTGTGTTATCGGTATGATTTATTCAGGCGGCTTCTTTGAAGGCACAGGCTTTATCGAGGCTTTCTCAAATTCAGATGCTTCTGTAGGTCTTGTTCTCGGCTCTGCCGTTGCAATCGTTTTTGCTATTGCTTACCTTCTTATCAGAAGAGTCATCTCCTTCAAGGAGGCTATGGCTTCTCTTCCCGAAGGCTTCAAGGCTATGGTTCCCGCTATCCTTATTCTTACCTGTGCATGGACTCTTAAGGCTATGACAGACAGCCTCGGTGCAAAGATTTACATTTCACAGCTCGTTGAAGGCAGTGCAGGCGCACTTCAGGCACTTCTTCCCGCCATCATCTT
>JAZUNX010000074.1:0-2176 GCA_045604385.1 Acutalibacteraceae bacterium | reverse complement strand
TGCTTTCAATACGTGACCTTGTGCTAAAGCTTGTGTACTGGTATTCAGCAAAGAAGAAAAGCACTCTTTCTTTTTCCAAATTCCCATCGTTTGTTCAGAATGTTCATTCACCAAATGATTGAAAGCTATTTCATCCAAAGGGGTAACTTTTACAAACCAAAACAATGCGTGTTTTATCTTCTCATTTGGCAATGTCAGTTGAGAATTAGCAGAAGCCATCATTTCAGCTGTTCTCTGAATGGGCGACAACAATTGATTGAAGTCACAAGGATATGTAACTTCTCGACCAACATTCAAGAAAGCTTTTGCCTTTGCCTCATTGGCTTTTATATCTTTTATGGAAGCATTGGCATATACTCCTAATATACGAAAGGGATTGTTGTATATCTTTTCTTGGTAAGGAGTCATACAAATTCATAAGTATTTCTTTCCAGCAGACTCCCGAACCAGACGTTTCAAAACAGATGATCATAACCATATAAAAAGAAAAAGCGCGGGAATCTGTACCTGTTACTCGTCCCGCTCTTTAAGGCCTTCGCATTGCCCAGTCAGTCTGAACGAGCAACGCCGAGATAGCCCACGCCGATATGTATAACAACAAAGCACACCTTTCGTTAGTGAAAAAGTGTACAATGGTATATAACATACCCCGTAGACATCCACCGTTGCTTTTGTTCTTTGACTGACTATTTAAAATTTGCGAAGTTTTAAAGAGCCAAAGACAAAAACGTAGTAAACGTCTTTTCTTAAATATATGTCTGTTCCCACCTACCCTCAGGCTATCAATAGGCCTCTCGGTATAGGAAACGTTACAAAACTATAAAATAAATTCGGAAAAAGGAAATATAAATGAATAAAACTCTAAAAAAATGCCGTTTTTCAAAGTATAACATCAAATATGATTCACTTCTTCAGGATCAGCAGACTACCTGAATAACAAGGGGTTGGACTGCCGTTCCTGGCTGAAGAAGTGTATGGAAACAGATTTTTCGCTTCGCTCAAAATAACACGGGATTAAAGAAAAAATATAACTGAAAAATGTCCAGATTTCGCATTTTCTCTATCAACGAAGTTTCGCCGGAAGATGATACGTCTTTCTGCGGAAGTTGTACAAATGGTGATAATAATTTGCCGCCGCATATTTTTTATCCGCCGCGGCGAATTATTTTTTCGCGGGCACGTACAGAAAAAACGTTGGGACATTTCGGGTAAAACGCTTAGACGTTTGAGGTGAAACGCCTAAGCGTTTTTGAAAAACAATTCGATCTTTTTGAAAAAGAATTAATTCTTTTCAAGGTGTACGGATATTTCTGTTTTTTACTGATTTTCCTTCGGATGGAACATCCCCCTAGCCCCCTTCACAAGGGGGAAAAAATGTTCGGGTGGCAGGAGCAAAAGACGGTGACAGGACTCCTGCCACCCGTTATGTATTGAATCACAACACGTTATACTCCGGTGACAGGAGTGTATGCAGATAGGGGTAAAAAGCAAGAAAGCCCCGCAAAATCACTTCGCTGGGCATCCTTACTAACTAATAACTAACTTTGTGGTTTACGTAATTTCTATATGACTAACTTACAAGTGCAAAGATAGGCGGATTCAGGAAACTACGCAATCCCCATTTCTAGGTATTTTATAGGTTTACCTTCACCTCACTGATATCAACCAGCTTGTTCACGATGGCATAGACCGTGAGAAGTGTCGGTGAATGGATTTGCAGTTTACGGGCAATGTTCCGACGATGAGTTATGACCGTATGGATGGAAATATACAGCGATTCGGCAATTTCCTTGTTCGACATGCCCTTTACCACGCAGGTGATGATTTCCTTTTCACGCTGGCTAAGGTCGTCCGTAGCTGTTTTTTCCTCCTTGGCCATAGGGGCTTCTTCTACCTTCTTGTGGGTATTGGCTTGAGAAACCTCACGCTCCAAATGGAGTACGGCAGGCACGAAGAGATAATCTTCCACTTCGTTGTGCGAAGCCAGGTCCTTCTCGCAATTGAAAATATCGAACAAGACGGCATTCATCACGTAGGACTTCCGGCTGTCGGGATAATACTTGATGATGCTGTTCTTCAGTTCGGTCAGCTTCTCGTCGATGTGGTCGTGATGGCGCACGAACATATGGATGTCATAGTCCTCGCTCTTCTCGCCTTTCAGCAGCTTGTCGACGTA
>JAZUNX010000073.1:0-18227 GCA_045604385.1 Acutalibacteraceae bacterium | reverse complement strand
ATCATAAAGTGCACCTAAGGGATGAGCCATGGAGTGAACGATACCGAGACCTACATTTGAGAAGCCCATACCTGCGATATACTGACCGAGAGCCATACCCTCTCTGCCCTCTGCTGTGTTTTCTACTGCACCGCGAAGACTCTTTGCGATGATTTCGATAGCTTTGATGTGGAACATATCGCTCATTTCCCAAGCGCCCTTGGTTATGTAGCCTTCAATAGCGTGAGTAAGAGCGTCCATACCTGTAGCTGCTGTAAGACCTTTGGGCATAGAAGCCATCATATCAGGGTCAACCACTGCAACAACGGGAATATCGTGTACGTCAACACATACCATCTTTCTGTCCTTTTCCGCATCGGTGATAACATAGTTAATGGTTACCTCTGCAGCTGTACCTGCTGTAGTGGGAACAGCGATGATGGGAACACAGGGATTTTTGGTGGGTGCCACACCCTCAAGTGAACGTACATCAGCAAATTCGGGATTGGTAATAATGATGCCGATAGCCTTGGCTGTGTCCATTGAAGAGCCGCCGCCGATGGCTACGATACAGTCAGCACCGCTTGCTTTAAATGCCTCTACACCTGTCTGCACATTTTCGATGGTGGGGTTGGGCTTGATGTTTGAATAGATTTCATAGGGAATTTCTGCCCCGTCAAGAATATCCGTTACCTTTTTTGTAACTTCGAATTTGATAAGGTCGGGGTCAGAGCATACGAAAGCCTTTTTAAAAGCTCTTGCTTTGATTTCTGTTGCAATTTCTGCAATAGCACCCTTACCGTGGTAAGAGGTTTCGTTAAGTACAAATCTGTTTGCCATAATGTTTACTCCTTTTTGTTAGTTGAGATTACTCTCTTTTTTTATTTTACAATAAAACATCAGTTAAAGTCAACTGTTCAATTGTAATTTTAGGTTGACTGAAAAACCAATTTGTGATAGAATGAATAAAACGTAAAACAAAGGAGACACATTATGAAAAAGATATTCATACCCGTTGCAATAGTTGTTCTTATTCTTGCAATTGTTGCTATTATACTCAGCAAAACCTCACCTGTCGAGGACCCCGGTTATCATGTTCACGAAGACGGTCAGACTCATTTTTATGAGGTTGAGCCTACCTATCACGTACACGATGACGGCGAAACCCATTACGACGAACACTAAGTATTAAAAAAACAGACTGTAATTCAGTCTGTTTTTTTATTTCAATTTAAATCCTGCAAATCCGCTTCGGGGATATCGTTTTGCAGATTATCTATTGCAAGGTCGCTGTCAATTTCCGGATATGCGTCTGAAATAGGTTTTTCGGTTTCAGTTGCATAAACCGCTCCGGAATTATGAAGCATTATATCCGGCGGCCTTGTACCCGCTGTGATCGGATTTGCTTTTTCATTTGAATTTTTTGCTTTTCCCTGTATTTCCGGAACAAGGGGCTCCTTTTTAGTTTTTTTCTTTTTGGGAGTTTCATCCTCGGGACGCTTCATACCCTGTTTTGCCATTTTTATCACCTCAGTTTCAGTATGCCCCTAAAATTTTATATTACTATTTTACTTTGACAGATATTAATCTTGACTTTTTTGTTCCTTTTATGTAAAATATCTATTCGTGAGTGAGTTGGGCAGTCGCGGGTATCTCTATGATACGTGAGGAAAGTCCGAGCTTCACACGGCAGGGTAACGGTTAACGACCGCCGAGGGCGACCTTAGGGACAGTGCAACAGAAATAAACCGCCGTAATTTACGGTAAGGATGGAAAGGCGAGGTAAGAGCTCACCGGCACACAGGAGACTGTGTGGCCATGTAAACCCTACCCGAAGCAACACCGACAGGATATGATACGTCAGCCGGACGCAAACCGAAAGGTGGCTTGAACCTGTAAGCAATTGCAGGTCTAGATAGATGATTGCCTTAAATGACAGAACTCGGCTTACAGGCTCACTCATTTTCTCCAAAGATTTCACCTGATTTTATCGGGTGATTTTTCTTTTTATCTTGAAATAAACAGTGCCTTTATAGTATAATGTAACTTAACAAATTTCAAAGGAGGGCAGATATGGATATCGAAGAAATTATCATCGACGGAATAATCGAGGATATAGTTTACTCTAATCCCGAAAACGGCTACAGCGTTATCGATATAAACCATAACAATCAGCTTATCACAGCCGTCGGTATTATGCCCTCATGCTGTCCCGGTGAAAAGATAAAGCTTAAGGGATACTGGACAAAGCACCCCACCTTCGGCACACAATTCAAGGCCACTGCAGCCGAAAGAAGTCTGCCAAAAAGCTCGGGAGATATGCTCCGCTATCTTTCAAGCGGTGCCGTCAAAGGAATAGGTCCCGCAACGGCCATGAAGATAATTGAGCGCTTCGGAGAAGATACCTTTGAGGTGCTGGAAAATTCACCTGAAAGACTGTCGGAAATCAAGGGCATCAGCTTCGACAAGGCAAAGGAAATGAGCAACCGTTTCAAGGAGCAGTTTGCCGTCAGGGAAATTATGATTTCCCTTGAAAGATTTGGTATGAGCCCTACGGAGTGTCTTAATGCTTATAAGACCTTCGGTGCCGCCGCCGTGGAAAGAATCACGGAAAATCCCTACATCCTCTGCAGGGAAGCTCTCGGCATAAGATTTGAAAGAGCTGACGAAATTGCACAGAGCTTTCCTATGGGTGTCAGTTCAATTTTCCGCCACAGAGCAGGAATTCTCCATATTTTAAGGCATAACCTCCGTAACGGCCACACCTGTCTGCCAAGAGAAAAACTGATTATTCCCTCAAATGAGCTTTTGGGAATAGACAGAGAAGAGACCCAGGAGATTATAGATGACCTTATTGAAGATAAGGAGATTATAGAAGATTTCTTCGACGAAAAAAGTTATATCTTTCTTCCCGAAGAATATATGGACGAAAAGAGCATAGCCGACAGGATAAAGGTTATGCTGAAATTTCCTCCTGCACAGGGCAGAACTGTCGATGAGGATATAGATAAAATAGAAGAGAAACGCGGCATAAAATTCGAAGAAAAGCAAAGATATGCCATAAAAACCGCCGTTACAAAAGGGCTTTTAGTTCTTACAGGCGGCCCCGGTACAGGTAAAACCACCACTCTCAACGGTATTTTAGAGCTTTACGAAAAAAAGAAGCTCCGTGTTTTACTTGCCGCCCCCACAGGCAGAGCTGCTATGCGAATGAGTGAGGTTACGGGCAAAGAAGCAAAAACCGTCCACCGCCTTTTAGAGGTTGAATGGACAGACGGAAGCCACAGACCGAAATTTGTGCGTAATATGGAAAATCCCCTTGAGGCTGATGCGGTTATCATTGACGAGCTTTCTATGGTGGACACCCACCTTTTCGCCGCCCTTCTTGATGCCCTGCCTCTCGGTTGCAGACTTGTTATGGTCGGCGACTCCGACCAGCTTCCTCCCGTCGGTGCAGGTAACGTTTTGCAGGATATTATTTCCTCGGGACTTCTGCCCGTGGTGGCACTGACGGAGGTTTTCAGGCAAAGCCTCGAAAGCCTTATCGTCACCAACGCCCACAGAATAGTAAAGGGTAAATATCCCGACCTTACCCATACGGATAAGGACTTTTTCTTCCTGCAGAGAAACAGCATTTTTCAGTCTGCTTCCACTGTGGTTGACCTTTATGTTAACCGTCTGCCCAAGGCTTACGGCTATAATCCCATAGAAGACATACAGATTATCACTCCTTCAAAAAAGGGTGAACTGGGTACCGTAAGTCTTAACGCGGCACTTCAAGGCATTCTTAACCCTGCGGCTAAAAACAAGGAAGAGTTTGCAGGCGGCGGAAAGATTTTTCGCGAAGGCGACAAGGTCATGCAGATAAAGAATAACTATGACATAGTCTGGACAAGAGGCAAAGAGGCTTCAAGCGGAATTTTCAACGGTGATATAGGTATCATAACCGCCATCAACCATAACGCTTCCTTTATGAAGATTGATTTTGACGGAAGAATTGCCGTTTACCCCTTTGAAAATGCGGGTGAGCTTGACCTTGCCTATGCCGTTACGGTGCATAAAAGTCAGGGCTGTGAGTTTGAGGCTGTCATTATGCCCGTCTGCTCTGTTATACCCCAGCTTTCCTACCGTAATCTCCTTTATACGGCCGTGACCAGAGCGAAAAGCCGTCTTATTTTGGTCGGTACACAAGGTCAGATTAATGCCATGGTTGACAACGACAAAAAGACCCGCCGATATTCGGCCTTAAGACATTTTTTAGAGAGAAAATAAAATGAAAAAGATACAGATACTGTCAAGATTGTTCTTTCCCGAAAGATGTCCCCTATGCGGTAAAAGCCTTAATTTTAATGAAGACTTTTGTTTCTGCTGCGGAAGTGAGGAAGTAAGACTTTCGGAAATTTGCTGTGAACACTGCGGAAAAGAAATAGAGCTCTGCTCCTGTGACAGCAAATACTCCTCTGCTTTGCCTCACATTACGGGTGTATTCAATTATGAAGGACTTATACAGAATAAGCTTCTCTCCTTTAAATTCAGCGGCAGAAAAGATCTTTACCGCTATTTCGGCGACCGATTGAGTGAAAGGGTCGCAATCGCTTATGCAAAAGCTGATTTCGATGTTGTCACCTTTGTGCCCTCTTCCGAAGAAAGCCTTAGGGAAAGGGGCTACACCCCGTCTCACCTTATAGCAAAAAGAACAGCGAAGAAGCTCTTTCTCCCCTGCAAAGAGCTTCTTGTTAAAGACAAGGAGACGGAAAAACAACACCGTTTAAAGGCAAGAGAGAGAATGACAAACATCAAAGGCTCCATCTCACCGAAGGAAAATTCAGACATCAGGGGCAAGACCATCCTTCTTTGCGATGACATAAAAACTACGGGGGCGACACTTAAGGAATGTTGTGATGTGCTTTTCAGACGGGGTGCAAAGGATGTTTACTGTGCCACGGTCGCCATTACACCAAATCTTAACTTTTTCGACCTTGACAACAGAGAGAAAAATCAATAAAATCAAATAAGAACCCCTCACGCTTCGCGTTCGGGAACCTTGTTGTAATATACAATAAAAGGACGGTGAAAAGAGTGTTCGGACAAAACATAGGAATAGACCTGGGAACAGAAAAAATTACGGCTTTTGTGGAAGGCAGAGGTATTGTCTTTTCCGAGGACAATGCAATCGCTTACGATATTTATAATAATGAAACCTATGCCATAGGTGATGCCGCAGGTGAAATGCTCGAAAAAACGCCCGAAGCACTCACCGTTAAAAAGCCTATAATCGGCGGCGTTATTTCCGACTTTTCAGTTATGACGGAAATACTTTCTCACTACATCGGAAAGCTTTGTAACAAAGGTGTTTTTCGTCCAAATGTTATCATAAGTGCACCGAGCTGTATTACAAATTTGGAACGAAAGACAGTAATCGAATCAGCCTGTGCTGCAGGTGCAGGTAAGGTGAGCGTAATCGATGAGCCAATTATCTCCGCTTTGGGTGCAGGTCTTTCCATTGACCACCCTCACGGAACTATGGTTATTGACCTTGGTGCAGGTACCACGGATATAGCAATCATCACCATGGGTACCGTTGCTTATGCCGCTTCCATAAAGACTGCGGGTGACACTATGGACGAAGCGATACAGCAGTACATCAAAAAAGAAAAGAACATCAATATCGGCCTTGTTACGGCAAAGAAGCTCAAGCACACTGTCGGCTGTGCCTATAAGCGAAGTGAAGAAATCGAAATGGAAGCCACAGGCAAAAACTACGTTACGGGTATGCCCGAAATTTTCAGCGTTTCCTCGACTGAAATTTATGAGGCATTAAAAGACCAGATTAATATTATTTTTGAAACAATAGTCGATGTTATGGAGCAGGCTCCCCCCGAGCTTTACTCGGACATCTGCCACGAAGGCATACTTCTTACAGGCGGTGTGGCAAAGCTTCCGGGTTTAGATAAGGAGCTTTCGGCAAGGCTCGGCATAAAGGTAAGACGTGCCGTTGACCCCGAACACTGTGCCGCAAAGGGTGCGGGATATATTCTTAAGAATATGAGAGAAATGGAAGATCACGGCTACAGCTTCAGAATGAAGGAAAGTGTGACTTGGATTAACGAATAAAAGAAAACAGGCTGTTACGAAATTTCGGACAGCCTGTTTTTTGTATTATAGCTTTAAATTCTTAATATTTAATAATTTTTCTTATGACTTCCATATTTTATTACATTAAAGACTTTCGAGAAAAATGCTTTCCACCTTATACCTTCCCGAAGCTCTGTCCTTCTCTTTATAGTCGCACCATATAATTTTCTTTTTTGTATAAAGGATTGCCACGGTGCGGTTAATGCCTTTTTCAGGCGGTGAAAGCTCCCGTACCTTTTCTGCCGCCTTTTTGAGCATGCTGTCGGTGACCTTCAGTCTGTCGGGAATCACCCCCGAATTATTGGTTGCCACTCTGTCAAAGAGCATTATGTCACGAAGAACTTTTTTATCTGTCCCGCCGAGTTCGGATAGAAAATCATAAACAAGACAGGTATATTCGTCAAGAGGTATACTCCCCTTTTTGCCTCTTTCTTCAAGGTGAAGTGCAAAGGAATAGAACAGCTCAAAGGGCGTAATTCTGACATTTTCAAAGACATAATCAAGAGTGCAGGAAAATCTTCCGCTGTTATAAAGTCGCTCAAGCTCGTTTTCAGCTTTACGAAGACAATCAAGCTCTTCCCTGCTTATCCACGGGGTGGATATGACCTCATAGGGTGGCTCTTTACTGTACTGACAGGGGTATTTTTCTCTGTCCTCATCCATGGGAGAGCCATGAAGAATTTTAAGAAAGCCAAGCTGAAGCATATTTGCCTTAAGGGAATATGCACGGTTGAAACCATCAACAAAAGAGGCATAATCCTCCTCGGGCAGACCTGCAATAAGGTCAATATGTATGTGGCAGTTGCCGAAGGAAACAAGACGCTTTATATTATCGCATATTTTTGACCCGTTGTTTTTTCTGCCGATTGCTTCAAGAGTTTTGCCGTTGAAGCTCTGTATTCCCGCCTCAAACTGGACACTGCCCGAGGGCATGCTGCCTATAAGAGACATAAACTCCTCATCAATAATATCTGCGGCAATTTCAAAATGAAAGCAGACATCATCGGGAATTTCCCTGCTGTAATTTTCCTTTATAAAATTAAGGATTTCCTTTGCTCTTGCAAGATTGCAGTTAAAGGTGCGGTCAACAAATTTGACAGTTTTCGCACCGCAGGAGGAGAGAGAAAGAATTTCTTTTTTTATTCTTTCCATCGGGAAAAATCTTACCTTACCGTATCTGCCCGAAAGACAGAAGGCACAGCTGAAGGGACAGCCGCGACTGCTTTCGATATAAGCAATTCTGCCCTTAAGAGAGACAAAATACTCCTTGCAGTAAGGTGAAGGATAGTCGGCGTTTTCGCCCTCGTCCCTGTAAGAAATATGCTCTTTGCCGTCTTTTATGAAGGAAACACCTTTTGTGTTTTCAGCTTTCCCGTTTAAAAATTCGGGTAAAATTGCCTCACCCTCGCCCGAAAAGATAAAATCAATACAATCATTGCTCCGAAGTATTTCACTCTGATTATACGCTACCTCGGGACCGCCTAAGATCACCGTAATGTCTCTGTCGGCTTCTTTGATTTTTCTGCAAAGAGAGAGGGTTTTCTTTATGTTCCAGATATAGCAGGTGAAGGTTACAATTGACGGATTTTCAGCCATTATCCTTGCGAAAACTCTGCTCTCCTCTTCGTTTATTGTTCCCTCGACAACGGAAAAGGAATATCTGTCACCGCAGGATTTATTCGCGCTTGTAAAAAGGCACCATGGAGCAAGAGAGGAGTGGATATGTTTAGAATTAAGCATACACAGCACCACTTTTTTCATATTCCTTTTCCTCCTAAATTAACCGTCTTAAGTCAACAGCCTGTCCAAAGAAAAGGACAGGCTATATTATCAGTAAGTTATTGTATAATCTTTTTCGAATGTAAGCCCGATTTCCATATCAAACTTTACAAAACCGGCATCAAGTCCCAACTTCAACAGAACAGGTGTGGTATAGTTTGACCATATAATTCTGCCCGTTGCTTTTTCGACACGGCAACGAATCACACAATCGTAATATTCAGCCGAAAATGCAGTGATAAAGGGCGGCGCAGTATCTCTGACGGTAGGCACATCAAGACACTCCATAGCCTTTGAGGTACCCTTGCCCGGTTCCGGATCTACACAGTTATTGAGAACCAATGTAATTTCGTATTCATCATCCGTTTCCACGCAGACAGCCTGTGCCACATCATCCTGAGTGAGCTGACTTGACCATTCTGCTCCCGGTGCCGGGTATCTTGCAATAATTGCTTCACGGGAAGGATATTCTGTGGGCTCGGTAATATCCGTTATTTTGCTTTCAAGAACACTTTTGGCAACACCCTTTATAGCCGAAGGAAGTTCAAGCTTATCTTCATTATGTGTTCGTTTTTCGAAGTTTTTCACAACCTTTACAGCCTCGGTTTTTACACGGTTACTGCTTTTATTAAAATACTCAATAACCTCTTTTTTGACTTCTTTATCGTCTATACTGACGACTGAAGAAGCAGAAGAAGGCTCCTCGTTTTCGGCGGTCGTTTTTTCAATCTTTGCCGTAGGTTCTTCTGTACTGCTGTCGTCAGTTGTTTTCTCAGCGGAAGCAGAGGTTGCGGGTACTGTGGTGGGAATGGCTGTACCCTCAACAGGCAAGGTAGTGACTGTTGTCTGAATGGCTTGCGTAGTTTCGTCAGTTGAAATTCTCACCTGTAAAGCATACTTTATAAGCACAAAAGCGACAACAGCAGCAAGGACAACAATACCTATTTGTATCCACATAGGCCATTCTCTCTTTTGTTCAGGCTCTTCTTCAGCTAAACTTTCTTTCCCATCAGCGGACAGAGTAACCTCTTTTTCCGATTCGTTGAACCGAACAGAAACATTCCCCTCATCACCGGGAGCAGGCCACGGCGTGGAGGATATAACAATATTTTTAGTCCATTCGGGAGGCTGTGGATATGCCCCTTGTGTATAAGAGGCCGTATCCTGTACGCTTGCACCATCATCGGGGGCAGGATAAGTGAAGTCGCCTTCCATATTTCCAAAATTGTTATTCGTATTATCCATTTTTATTACATCATTTCTGAAAGTTTTTCTTTAACCGCGCCAATAAACTGTGCTGTGGTAAGCTCTTCGGCCTTTTCGCCCTGCCACAAAGCAACAAGGTCCTTGGTCATTTTTCCGTCCTCGATTGTGCCGAGTGTAGCCTTTTCGAGCTTATCAGCAAACGCCATAAGCTCGCCGTTGCCGTCGAGTTCACCTCTTTTACGAAGAGCACCTGTCCATGCAAAGATGGTTGCAACGGGGTTTGTTGAGGTCTCTTCACCCTTGAGATGACGGTAGTAATGTCTTGTTACAGTGCCGTGGGCAGCTTCATATTCAAAGTTTCCGTCTGGAGAAACAAGCACGCTCGTCATCATGGCGAGTGAGCCGAAGGCTGTGGAAACCATATCACTCATTACGTCGCCGTCATAGTTTTTACAAGCCCAGATATATCCGCCCTTTGAACGGATAACTCTTGCCACGGCATCGTCAATAAGAGTGTAGAAATATTCGATACCTGCCTTTTCAAACTCTTCCTTATATTCATTGTCGTAAATTTCCTGGAAGATAAGCTTGAAGGTCTGGTCATATTTTTTGCTGATGGTGTCTTTAGTGGAAAACCAAAGGTCCTGCTTTGTGGAAAGAGCGTATTTAAAGCAGGAATGGGCGAAGGATTTTATGGATGTATCCTTATTATACATACCCTGTAAAACACCGCCGCATTCAAAATCGTAAATGGTTGCTTTCTCGGTTTTTCCGTCTTCACCTGTGAAAATAAGCTCTGCCTTACCGGGTCCTTCGATACGGAATTCGCTTGCCTTATAAATATCACCGTAAGCGTGACGGGCAATAGTGATAGGCTTTTCCCAGGTTCTTACTGCGGGCTTTACACCGCTCAAAAGAATTGGTGTTCTGAAAACGGTACCGTCAAGAATGGCACGGATTGTAGCATTGGGGCTTTTCCACATCTCTTTGAGATTATACTCCTCCACTCTCTGTGCATTGGGAGTGATGGTGGCACACTTAACACCTACACGGTACTTTTTGATAGCCTCGCCTGCCTTGATGCTTACCTCGTCATTAGTTTCGTCGCGGTAAGGAAGACCGAGGTCATAGTATTCCGTGTTAAGCTCCACATAAGGTGAAAGAAGCTCGTCCTTTATCATCTGCCAGATAATTCTGGTCATTTCGTCGCCGTCCATTTCGACGATTTTACCCATTTTAATTCTTTCCATTGTAATACGCTCCTTGGATTTATTTTAACTTTTCAATTAATTTAATCAGTGCCGAGGGATGTCTGGTGGTAATGTTATCGGGTGCGAATGAAATACACTTAAGCATAGCGAAAATATCATTCGCCGTCCAGACAGATACCTGTAAGCCCTCATCACGAAACATTTTTACCATTTTTTTACTGCACTGTCCGTGATTAATGTTAAGACCTACAGCACCCTTTTCCTTAACGAGAGAAATGAGAGAAGAGATGTAATCATCATCATTCTTCTTTAATTTTTCTACTGAATAATTAAGGAAATAAGGAATTTCCGGTGTCTGTGTCCGTGCCGCTTCCACATCCTTTTCTTCTATACCGGTGTAGAAAAGTCGGTCTGTTATTCCGTACTTTTCTCCGATACGGTAAACCTCTTTGAGGTTATCGGTGGTTTTACAGTCCACATTTACTCTTAAGGTGTCATACTGCGAAACTGCCTTCAAAGCCTCTTCAAGGCTGACAGGGTTATTCTCATATTCATCATGAGCAAGAATACCCTTTCCCGACATATCAAATCTGAGGTCAAATTCAACTGTGTCTGCGCCGGCTTCTCTGCCCTTATGTATGGCTTCGAGAGAATTGTCCTCTGTTCCCTCACAGCCTGTGTGAGCCGTTATGGTGAAGTCCATTGACAGATTTCCTATACTCTTTTGAGCAGAAAGGTATAAGCTTCCCACAGCCGCAAACGTACCCAAAAGAGCCACGGCAGACACACCGATGATTATTTTTGCGGTTTTATTCATCACATCACCTCAATGGGAAATTAATGCTTATTATAGCAAGTTAATTCTTTTTGGTCAATATCTTATTTATATTCATCAGCAATTTCTGCACGGGTTACTTCCTGCATAACTACCTCTTCTTTTTCATATACGCTTGCGTACTTTTCCTGATAGTAGTTTTCCGCCGTGCAATCAAAGGTTCCGTCAGGTGAGAAGGTAATCATAGTACAGCCTCTCTGTGCGCCTTCCTTGTAAATACCGGGATATGCGAGATAGTCAACGCTCATACCGTAGGTAAGTCTGATACCCTTATAGTCAAGAGAGAAGTTATTGTAATGGTCGTGACCGCAGAAAATTGCCTGTGTTGAGCCGAGCTCGAGCATCTTTTCGAAAAGTCCGTCTTCACCGATACCGCAGTAAACTACCTTTTTGCCTTCGCCTGCAGTGCCGTAATGGAGCTTAACATTTTCTGTGTCTGCAAAGCCGTTATCGGCATATTCGTACCAGGCATCCTTCTGCTCGGTGAGAGGAATGTGGAAGAAGGCGGCAGATTTAACCGTGTCGGGAATTTCAAGATCTTTTTCTTTTGCGATTTCAGCATTCTTTGCATTGATGTTCTTTACGGCTGCTTCGTACCACTGAACCTGATTTTCGTGGATGTTATCGTACTTCCACATAATGCCTAAAACATCCCCGTCAACATAAGAGTGGCTGTCAAAAACGAAAAATGACTGTGTAACTATACCGTCGGTATTTTTAACATTGATTATCTGATTACCGAAGCCGTCAACATCCTCGGGGCCTTTTTCAAAAATGCAGTATTCAAAATCCTCACTGCCGTAAAATTCGGAAATATCTTCTCTTGAATGATAGGAGTAAGCCTCTGTGTCATGGTTACCGAAGCCTAAAGTCCAGTAAACGCCAAGCTGCTCCATAAGAGCGGCAAAGACCTTTGCAGAGGAAAGGTTATTGAAGGTGCCTGCCTGGAAGGGAACGGGATACGAAACGTCACCTGTTATTACTACAAGGTCAGGCTCTTCAGCCTTAACCATAGCAGCGATGGCATTGATAGCCATTGTGTCCTTTTTAAGCGACATAAAGCCGCCGCCGATATGTACGTCAGTAAGCTGCATTACCTTGAAATCTCTGTCAGTGGTAAATGTCCAGTTTCCGTCCTCATCCTTTTCGGGAACGAGCTTATCTTGTTTTTCAACCTTTTCAAAGGCGGAAATCTTTTCGATGTTTGCCTTGTTACCTGTGGAGCTGAACACAGCACAGATGCCTGCCGCCGCAACGATAACTGCAAGAACAATGCACAGCACTTTAAGAGCTTTTTTGCCCTTTGATTTTTTCTTGGTTTCTACGTTTTTTTCTTTTGTTTTCATAGTTTTTTCTCCTTTTGGTTTTTATTCTTTACAGGCGACAAAATATGCTTTTATGCCTGTTTCTTTTTCGATTTCACGGGCAAGACTTTCTGTCTCCTCCGCGGCATTGATTTTAATGTAAACCTCCTCTTTCTCTTCGGAAAGATTGAAGCTTACAGCTTTGATGTCTATGCCCTCCAAAAGTTCTGCAAGGGCTTCCCTTTTTTCCTTTGCGGGCGATTCCATAAGAAAAGAAAGAGCAGAAATAATATTTTTCACCGCTGTGAAAAGTATAACACCGCTTATTCCCATACCGCACAAGGCATCAAAAGCGTACTTTCCGTCAACTGACAGGATAAGTGTGAGCGCCGTGACCGACGTAATAAAAAAGTCAAGCAGACTGTCAAGAGAAATAAGCCCCACAACGGCAGAGCCGCTTTTCTTCGCATAAAGCCGAAGAAGAGCAAACATAATAAGCTTCACCGCCGCAGTAACGAGAATTATCGTAAGATATTTCACCGCAAAGCTGACAGGCGTGGGATAAGTAAGCCTTTCAAGGGAATTATATGCGAAATAAAAGGCGCTGAACGCCACCGTGACCGAAATGATAAAGGACAGAAGCTGTTCGGTCTTTTTGGTTCTGTAAGCGGCAAGGGGATTTGTCTGTCTCGCCAAGGAAATGAGCAGTGCAAAGCTTAAAATACCCGTAAGTGAATCAAAAAAATTATTCACTCCGTCGGAATAAATGCTGATGCTGTTTGAGGACAGACCCACATAAAGCTTCGTCACAAAAAGAAGGAAATTTACCCCGAAGACACCGAGATATATGTAAGGTGTTTTTCTGATGATAATACCACTCCTCCCTTTTACTTTTTATCCGTTACAGTATAACATGTAAACGGGACTTTTTCAAGCCTTGACAAAGAAATATAAAACAGTTAAAATTGATTTATATAAAATTTAAGGAGAAAAAATTATGGCAGTTTTCAAATCATTCAAAGCGATAAGACCGGAAGCAGAATATGCCCACAAGGTTGCCGCTCTCCCCTACGACGTTATGAACAGCGCCGAGGCAAGAGAGATGGTAAAGGATAACCCCTATTCCTTCCTTCACGTGGACAAGGCAGAGGTTGACCTTGATGAAAGCATTGATATTTACGACGAAAAGGTATATCTTAAGGCGAGAGCAAATCTTGACGCTCTCGTAACCGACGGCATTTGCACCGAGGAGGTCAAGCCCTGCTTTTATATCTACCGCCAGATTATGAACGGCAGAAGCCAGACGGGCATCGTGGGCTGTGCATCAATTGACGACTATATTAATAATATAATCAAAAAGCACGAATTTACAAGAGCCGACAAAGAGGCAGACCGCATCCGTCACGTGGATTACTGCGACGCTAACACAGGCCCCATCTTCCTCACCTACCGCAAAAACGAAGCCATCAGCAATATCGTAAATACCTTCAAGGAAAACAACGCTCCCGTTTACGATTTCGTTACAGAAGACGGAATTACAAATACTGTATGGGTTATCGATGACGAAGAAATCACACACTCTCTCTGTGCCGAATTCGGCAAAATCGACTATCTTTACATCGCCGACGGACACCACCGCTGTGCCTCGGCTGTCAAGGTGGGACAGAAGAGACGCGAAGCAAATCCCGACTACACGGGAAACGAGGAGTTCAACTTCTTCCTTGCCGTTGCCTTCCCTGAAGACGAGCTTGAGATTATGGACTACAACAGAGTTATGAAAGACCTTGGCGGAAACAGCGAAGAAGAATTTATCGAAAAGCTTTCGGAGAAATTCACCGTTGAAGCCTACGAAGGCGAAGGTCAGTACAAGCCGACGGAAAAGCACACCTTCGGTATGTATCTCGGTAAAAAGTGGTACAAGGTTACTGCAAAAAAAGGCACCTTCAATGAAAATGACCCTGTGGAAAGACTTGATGTTTCCATTCTGCAAAACAACTGCATCACTCCCATTTTCGGCATAGAGGACCCGAGAACGGATAAAAGAATAGATTTCGTAGGCGGCATAAGAGGTCTCGGTGAGCTGGAAAGAAGATGTGAAAATGATATGGTAATCGCATTTTCCATGTACCCCACCTCTCTCGAGGACCTTATGGCTATTGCCGATGCTGGCAAGGTTATGCCTCCCAAATCCACCTGGTTTGAGCCGAAGCTTTTAAGCGGACTTTTCATTCACAAATTATCATAATTTCAAGGAAATTACCTTTATGACAGAGAAATTATTAGACAAAGACAGCTATATAACCGAGTTTAATTGTAAAGTCACCGACCTTTACACCAAAGATAAAACCTTATATATCGAAACTGATCGCACTGCTTTCTTTCCCGAAGGCGGAGGACAGACCTCTGACGTCGGAACTCTCGGCTGTGCCAATGTGGAAAATGTACAAAATATCGGTGAAAAGATTTATCATTTTGTGGAAAACTCGGAGGAAAACGTTGAATTTTTCACAATCGGCAAGGAAATCACAGGTAAAATATGTTGGAAAAAGCGTTTTTCGGATATGCAACAGCATTCGGGCGAGCATATTTTTTCGGGAATTGTTCATTCGCTTTACGGCTATGATAATGTGGGATTTCACCTCGGAAGTGAGGTTGTAACCCTTGATTTTAACGGTGTACTTACTAAAGATGACATCTGTAAAGTAGAATCACTTGTCAACGAAGCCGTGTGGGACAACCTCAGAGTGAAGGTGCTTTTCCCTTCGGAGGAAGAGCTTGCCCTCATCCCCTACCGAAGCAAAAAGGAAATTGACGGTCAGGTAAGATTAGTTGAATTCCCCGGTGTGGATATTTGCGCCTGCTGTGCGCCCCACGTAAAAAATACAGGTGAAATCGGCATTGTGGAAGTTGTCGCTTTCGAAAAATACAAGGGCGGAACAAGGGTAAGTATTCTTTGCGGTGAAAGAGCTCTTCAGGACATCCGTCACAAGCTCGACGAAAACCACGCCGTCAGCGTTCTTATGTCAGCAAAAGAAAAGGAAACGGCGCAAGCCGTTGAAAGAATCAAAAAAGAAAAAGAGTCCCTTGACTATGAAATCGTAGGACTTAAAAGAGAAATCTTAAATCTCAAGCTTGCCTCAATCAAAGCAGACAAGAGAATAGTAATTTTTGATCCTTCATTGGAAGGAAAAATGCTTCAGGATTTCGCTCTGGCTCTTATGGAAAGAGCAGAAGAATTTGTCTGCTGTTTTTCGGGCGAAAACGGGCAATACCGCTACTGTATGGTAAGCGATAAGCTTGACCCACTTCCCGTGGCAAAAGCTCTTAATGAGGCTTTCAGCGGCAGAGGCGGAGGTCGGAATGGGATTGTGCAGGGAACGGTTACAGGAGACGAGGAAGAGGAGATAAATGATTTTCTTTTGAATCTGTAATAATGCCCCTACGATATAAATAATGCTAAAAAGACAGGTTAACCGTAACGGAAAACCTGTCTTTGCTGTTTTTTGTATTTTATTTTAATGAGGGGTCCGTTTTTATAAATGTACCGAATACTGCTCTGTAAGCACCACGACCTTCTACATCTTCATCGGGAACAACACAAATCTGTCCATCGATTGTTTTGATTGAAGATGCATCAACGGATCTGCCATCATCCTTGGCAATAAACTTACAGTAAGCAACACTGTAGGGGGCAATATCCGCTTCAATCTCCAGTTTATCCATCATTTCAGTAAGAAAATCATCTGATAGCACGCTTGCATAAGCTTCATATCTCTGGCCTGCAATTACAAGATAGTCTGCTTCATAGTCACCAACACTGTATGGATTATCTCTAACGGTAAATGTATATTTGGTTTTATTTTTTACAATGAGGTTACCCTCAAATGAACCGGAGCCTATACCGTCAAGTCTCTTTATATTACCAAAATAGATATCTATATTTGCATCGGAATACAGTAATTTTTTCCCGCTTACCGTGGGACATGCGGGTGTTGCTTTTTTGTCTACCTTAACATTATCGAGCATTACTGTGTGATTGTTAAGAATGGACTGTCGTCCGTATAAGGTCATTTTCGCACTGATAAAATTAATATCCTTAAGATTTATAGGAGTTTTATCATAGTTATCAACAGAGCATATAACTGTTTTTGTGCTGTTTGCAGAGATACCCGGAACAATCCGGCCACAGTTAAATGTGTATCCGTTCAAAGCGATATAGTCGAATATACCGTATGCCATATCCTCTGAGCTTTTGTTGGTTAGATCAAAATATACATCAATCTGCTTGTCTGTCTTGTTTTCTACTGCTTTAAGGAAAACAATTTTCACGGTGGTATCTTCATATACCTTAACGGAAGCAATAGGTCCGCCTACCTGAACATCCAAATATACGACGTTATTCTTTTTAACAGTGTCATAAATTTTAATTCTTGCAGTTCCTACAGCTTTTTTGCTTTTAGCAGTAACATAAAGCTTTGTTACATTACCATCCCAACCGTCTGCCCATTCAACAGATACGAATTCCTTACCGCTTATAACTTCATAGCGTATTACATTTGAACCTTTGTAAGTAACCTTTATTGTCTTTCTTTTTGTGTCACCGTCGGGAATAACTAACTTGCTTTTATCGAGGCTGAATAAATTCTTAACGGTTACTGTTGCTGTATACTTTGTATTCTTATATGTACCGGTAATTTTTACCTTACCCTCTTTTTTAGCCTTGACAATACCTTTTTTGTCAACTGTGGCTATCTTCTTGTCGGAGGAAGCCC
This sequence comes from Acutalibacteraceae bacterium, assembly GCA_045604385.1. Classification (GTDB taxonomy): domain Bacteria; phylum Bacillota; class Clostridia; order Oscillospirales; family Acutalibacteraceae; genus UBA6857. The sequence continues at coordinate 1,006 of JAZUNX010000073.1, read as the reverse complement.
ATTTAATCTTATCGTTTGAAATTGTCTTGCCTTTTTTATCAACAAGCTTTAAGGTGTACTTTTCACCGATGTAAACACTTACCTTTGACTTTTTGAATTTAACTGAATTTTTAACAGTTACTGTGGCAACATACTTTTTCTTTTTGTATGTAGCGGTAATTTTTACCTTACCTGCTTTTACACCTTTAACAACGCCATTTTTATCAACGGTAGCAATCTTTTTATTTGCCGTAGTCCATTTGATTTTTTTAGCAGAAATCTTTTTGCCTTTTTTGTCTAAAAGCTTTAAGGTGTATTTTTCACCTGTATAAACTGTAGATTTTGACTTTTCCAGCTTAATGGTCTTTTTCGCCGCTTCGGCAGTAATAGCAAAGGGTGAACCGAATTCCGCGTCAGCAATATTGGTTAAGGGCACTGAAGAGAAAGCCATAATGACAACCAATAAAACCATTAAAGCTTTGTTTAAGAATTTTTTCATATTAAATCCTCCATTTTTTATATTATAGTTTTCACTTTTCATCATTATAACATATCGTATTACAAATTGCAAGACAAATGCAACGCATAATTTCATTTGTTTTGTAAGTATAATCATATTACGGGGTGATTATATGAAAAAATTCAAAATTCCTTCAATTCCGCCGACAACAAGCAAAAGCATACGTTTCCCCAATGATATAATTGATGAAGTTGAAAATGCTATCTGCGGAACAAATTGTACTTTTTCTGCTTTCGTTGTTGAAGCGGTGCGTGTTGCTTTGGATAATTTAAAAGAAGAAAACGAAGAACAATAAAACAGACACCTGTTTCGCCGACGCCCGATAAGGCAGTATTTGTTTCTCGAACAAAATTCCCCGTATTTTGCCAAAAGCCTCGCAAGGCGACAGCCTTGCTGCGTTTTGTGACTTCAATACAAGAAATTTTAAGTTCTTACGAAACTGCGAAGCACTTTAAAACGCGAAATAAGTATGCAAGAAAAGGCAAAAAGCACCGATAATGCTGACGC
>JAZUNX010000072.1:0-4556 GCA_045604385.1 Acutalibacteraceae bacterium | reverse complement strand
TGTGGACGGGGCAGGGAGTGTGAGTTGGCGTAGCGGTCAAAATCGTTAGCGACGAGCAGGAGCGACCAACGATTTTGGGCACCGCAAGTGGACTTAACAATAGTTTGTTTTATTGACATAGTTTCAAGCGGGTCAATTGTTTTTTATTTCGTCAGGTGGTGGGAGGTCCTATCATCCCATTTTTGCGAAGCAAAAAAGGGAGGGGGACCACCTTGTGTCAAGATGTTTTTTGGTTTTGCCATTAAGCGTACCTAAAACTTAAAATTATAATACAGTTTATCGGAGCGGTGGTGGGTAGTTCACTATCGATTATCCATCAGTTCGGTAAATGTGGTGGGTAGTTCTCTTTCCGTTATCCTTACGTTGAATATAATAACAACAAATTACTCCGCTCGTATCGAATCAAAAAATTCATTGTATTTACTGCTCCACTTTTGTATGTCCTGCAAGGTGTACTTGGTGGGAAATGAGGCTTCTGTAACTGTAAATCTGCCCAGCCACACGGCGACATTTGAAATGATGCCTTTGAGTACGGTGTTATCCTTTACGAGCTTAAGCTTATCTTTTATTGTAGTAAGACCCTTTGCATTTAAAACAGCATCAAGTCTTTCTTCCATTAGCTTGGCAACTTCTTCGGTGGAAATAATATTTTGTTTTATAAGCTCGTTCGCCTGATCTGCGGTCATATAGGGCAAAATGTTTTTTATAATTGCAGTTCTGCACGCAGAAAAACCTATTTCTTTATAAAATTGCTTTTGATATCCCCAGAGCACATCTGCATCGTAACGGCACAGTTTATCATTTATAATACACCGTGCGAGAATTGTTCCTGCTATGAGAGAATAGGCTATACCTGAGCCTGTTGCGGAGTAGGTCATAAATGCACTGTCGCCAACTGCTGCATAGCCGTCCGCTACCAATACCCCAAGGGGATGGCAGACCGGAATTGCCGCATATTCGCCTCCTTGGAGCATCTCGGTTCCCATATGGGGGTTTTCTTCGTGGAGTGTCCTCATAATTTCAAGGATTTCGTCCCTTTCTGGTTTATGAAAACGGGCAATCAATAAATCTACCCTGTCCTCCTCGGTAACAAGCCATGTCAGCCCTACGGTACCGTCATCACGCAGATACACGTTGTAAGGTGTTTCGGGCTCGGGGGCATCGGGTATTTTGTTGAAGTAAGCCCTGTATGAGTTGAGAACTTCGTAATTTTTTATTTCGCGGTTTACACACAGATAATCGGGAAGTCCGTTTCTTACAGGTGAATAGACACCGCAGGAGTCAATGATCAAATCACCATAAAAATCCTGATGGGTGGTTTTAATTCCGCAAACCCGGTTGCCTAACAAAATGGGAGAAGTTATTTCCACTCCGAAAAAGAATTGAATTCCCGCTTTCTCACATAAATCAATAAGCATATTAATAAGAAATTTTCGATCAATGGAAATAGAATCCTCTTCCGGAGGCGGTAATGTAAAGGGTGTGACGCCCTTTTCCTTGGGTATAAATGTTATGGCATTTCTCACGGTTTTACAGTTTTCAGGTATGGGTATACCCGCATATATAAAAGCACTTTTTTTAACAGCGTCGCTTTGGGGCATACCGAGTTTTTCTTTTTCTTTTCTCTCGAAAACCAATACTTCGTGACCTGCTTCAGCGAGTTTTATTGCCGCAACTAAACCGCCGTGTCCCGCACCTGCCACAATGATTTTTGACATAAAAATCCCCCTTCGTCAAAAAGTTTAAAAGAATGTTTTCGCTTCTATTATAGGACTTTATATATAAAATATATCATAAAAGTAAAATAAATACAAATTATTACACGAAAGATTTTCAAAAAACACTTGAAAAATATAATAATATATGGTATATTCCCATTGTACGAATATGAACACGAGTGAGAGCAGGGCAACCTGCTCTCATATTTATTGTTTTTAAAACCATAATAAGTTCAATTAAAAAGTATAATAAAAGAGGTGCTGATTTGGCTAAAAACACAGTTTCACTTGTATGGGATATTGCTGAGCCCATTGCTGAGGAATTAGGTCTTATCCTTTGGGATGTCTTATTCGAAAAAGAGGGCGCTAACTATTATCTCAGAATTATTATCGATAAAGAAGAAGGCGTAGGTATTGACGATTGTGTCAATATGAGCCACGCTCTTGACGGTCCACTTGATAAAGAAGACCCTATTGACCGTCAGTATAATCTTCAGGTGTCATCACCCGGTATCGAAAGGAAACTCACCCGTCCCTTCCACTTTGACTACGCAATGGGTGAAAAGGTTATCCTTAAACTCATAAGACCCTGGGAAGGCAAAAGGGAATTCAAAGGCGTGCTTGTGGATTATACGGAAAAAGGCGATGTTACAATCGCTTTTGATGACGAAAATACAATGACAGCCGAGAAGAAGGAAATTGCTTGGGTAAAATTAGATGATTTCAGTTTTTAAATTCAAATATTGAGCGACTGACTTGATTTTTTGTTTTCGACTTTGAGCATTCAAAGTTTTTAATATGGTAAAAATTAACTTCAATATACATCGAAAGGAATGGTAAGAAAAATGGCAAGAAAAGCGGCAAAGCCCACCAACCAGAACAAAGAATTTTTTGAAGCAATCAATTTGCTCGAACAGGAGAGAGGTATTCCTGCGGATTACCTTCTTGAAAAAGTTTGTGCAGCAATTATTACATCCGTCAGACGTGAATACGGCGGTGAGGATGTTGTTTTTGTTGATTGCAATCCCGAAAAGAGTGAATTAAGAGTATACCTCAGAAAAACTGTTGTTGAAGAAATTCAGAATAACTTCACAGAGATTCTTCCCGAGGAAGCAAAAAAATACAACAAAAATGCCCTCGTTGGTGATATTGTTGAAATTCCTCTTGAAACAAAACAGTTCGGCAGAATTGCGGCAACTACCGCAAAGAACGTTATCCGTGGTGATATCCACGATGCTGAAAGAGGACTTATGCTCAGAGAGTTTGAGTCAAAACAGAAAGAACTTGTTACAGGTAAAGTTCAGAGTATTGACCCCCAGACAGGTAATGCTACTCTTGAAATCGGTAAAGCAGTTGTTGTTCTTCCTAAATCAAGACAGCTTCCCGACGAAGTTCTTAAAGAAGGTCAGCTTGTAAAGGTTTATATCGAAGGTGTTAAGGATACACCCAAGGGCCCCAAAGCTATGATTTCAAGAACACACTCAGGTCTTGTTAAGAGACTTTTCGAAACTGAAGTTCCCGAAATCTATGACGGAATTGTTGAAATTAAATCTGTTGCCCGTGAAGCAGGTTCAAGAACAAAAATCGCAGTTGTTTCCAAAGACGAAAATGTTGACCCCATCGGCGCTTGTATCGGTCCTAAGGGTACTCGTGTCGGTACAATCGTTGAGTCATTGGGCGGCGAAAAGATTGATATCGTAGTTTACGATGAAGACCCCGCAAAGTTTATTGCAGCAGCACTTGCTCCTGCAGATGTTCTCCTTGTAGAAATTGACGAGGAAAAAGAAAATGCCTGTCACGTTACAGTTCCCGATACACAGCTTTCTCTTGCTATCGGTAACAAGGGTCAGAATGCACGACTTGCTGCAAGACTTACCGGCTGGAAAATAGATATCAAACCCGAAAGCGGTTTCTATATTCCTCAGAATTCGTGAGGTCATTATGGCAGAGAAAAAAATACCAATGAGAAAATGTCTGGGTTGCAATGAAATGAAACCCAAAAAAGAGCTTATCCGAGCGGTTAAAAGCCCCCAAGGCGAAATTAGTCTTGATTTGACCGGCAAAAAATCGGGTAGAGGCGCATATATTTGCCCTGATAAAGATTGTTTTGATAAAGCACGAAAAGGCAAAAGACTTGAACGTGCCCTTGAAACAAAAATACCCGAAGAGGTCTACGACGAAATGCTTAAGGAATTAAACTGAACGCGAAAGCCGAAAGGACTGTTACAAAATTGAATAAAAAAGATGCAATGGGTTTTTTAGGCATCTGCCGTAAAGCGGGTAAGCTTTTATGCGGTCACGATGTTGTTAAAGAATCAATAATTTCATCAGGGGCGCAACTTGTTATGTTGTCCTCGGATGCTTCCGAGCGATTGGAAAGAGAAATGCGTCATGCGTGTACTTACAACGGAAAAAATATTCCTGTTTTGCGTACTGCTTTTACAATGGATGATTTTGGTGCAGCCATAGGCAAAAAAGCAGCGGTTTTTTCCGTTACGGATACCGGATTTGCAACCAATATACTTCATAAATTCGGGGAGGAATAAGATGATAACTAAATACAAAGTTAATGAAGTCGCAAAGGACTTCGGTTTACAGAATAAAGATATTACAGAAACACTTGCAAAATTTTTTGATGAACCCAAAAAATCACAGACTGCCCTTGATACAAAGGAACTCGACGTGCTTTTTGACGTACTTACTCAGGAAAATTCCGTAAGTGATTTTAATGCATATTTCGCTATGCAGAAAAAAGAAGAAAAGGCTCCTAAGAAAGAAGAAAAGAAAGAGCCTAAAAAGGCAGAAAACAAGGAATCTCAGAAAAAAGCTCCTCAAAAG
>JAZUNX010000071.1:0-21434 GCA_045604385.1 Acutalibacteraceae bacterium | reverse complement strand
CGCTCTTTGCCATAAGAGGAGTTTTTGTACGGAGCCAGCCTCTTCTCTTTTCTTCGTCTTCAACAAAGCGCTGAAGGGTCTGAACAATGTGAGTACCCTTTGGGAGCATAATGGGAAGTCCCTGACCTACATAATCAACGGTGGTGAAGATCTCGAGTTCTCTGCCAAGCTTATTATGGTCACGCTTTTTAGCTTCTTCAATCTGTGCAAGATGTGCTTCGAGGTCGGCTGCCTTAGTGAAGGCTGTGCCGTAAATTCTCTGAAGCATTTTATTTTTGCTGTCGCCTCTCCAGTAAGCGCCTGTACAGGAGGTAAGCTTGAAGGCTTTTACTCTTGAGGTGTCGGGAATGTGAGGACCTGCGCAAAGCTCTTCGAATTCACCCTGACGGTAGAAGGAAATAGGCTCACCCTTATCGGCGTGCTCTTTGATAAGCTCAACCTTGTAGCTCTCCCCTCTTTCCTCCATAAGAGCAATAGCTTCTTCGGGAGAAAGCTCGAACTTTTCAAGGAAAAGACCTTCCTTGACTATCTTTTTCATTTCGGCTTCAATCTTTTCCAAAATTTCGGGAGTGAAGCTTACTTCGCTGTCAAAGTCATAGTAGAAGCCGTTATCTACTGCAGGGCCGATGGCAAGCTTTACATCGGGGTAAAGTCTTTTTACTGCCTGTGCAAGAATGTGTGAACAGGTGTGCCAGAAGGTCTTTTTTGCCTCTTCATCGTCAAAGGTAAGAATTTCAACCTCACAGTCAGAGGTGAGAACTGTTCTTAAATCGCAGATTTCTCCGTTAATTCTGGCAAGACAAGCGGCTTTGTAAAGACCTGCGCCAAGGCTTTTGGCGACGGTAATTACGCTTGAGCCTTCCTCGTACTCACGGACAACGCCGCCTTTGAGTGTTACATTAATCATTTTAAGTACTTCCTTTCTCCGATGAATAATTTATAATCGTAAAGCTCACTGTTACTACAGCCTTTCTCTGCGGAAAAGAGCTTACTTTTTGTTTCTCCTGTCCGCAACCGCAATTATTCACTATTCATCATTCATTATTCATTAAATAAAAGAAAAACTCCATCCCATGCTTTTGCACAGGATGAAGTCATAATTCAAACTCCACGGTTCCACCCGTATTCCACCGTTAAGGTGGCACTCTTACGCCTTAACGCGGCAAACGGCATACCTTATTTCGGCATACACTCGGGAGTGGTAGGCTTTGCTCTCGGAAGATACCGCACTCACAGCAAATGCACGGCTCTCTGAAAATTCCTTAAACAGCCCTCTCCGTCAACGATTTGATGGGATATTCGTTTTTCGTTAGTGTTTATTTTATCACCGTAAAATACTTTTGTCAAGCACTTATTTTAAGAGTTTACCGATACTGTATCTCCGATAGCCTTAAGAAGCGAAGCGTCATCAACAGAAGGCAGGTCACAGGTATAATGCCATATCATTACGCCTGCGTAGCCCTCATCAATGGCAAACTGTGTTTTCTTTGCGATTACATCGGGAGTATTGAACCAGAAGGTCTTTCCAATATTTTCGTCGGTATAGAAGCCATTTTCGTCAAGCTGATGTACATAGCTTTTGTACTCATACCAATAACCGTCACTGTCGGTAGGTCTTGCATAGAAAGGAAGTCCGAAGGTTATCTTTTCGAGAGGGATGTTTGAGTCCTTTATCCACTGTGAGCGGGTTGCAACAGTTTCAAAGGTGGCATGCTTGCCTTCCTCGTCAAAAACGTCATACATCATAAGCTCAAAGGAATCAACAAACTGGACAGCCAGATCTGAATACTGCAGACACCAATCCGATGCAGCAACATTCAAGGTATAATCGTCACCAAGCATAGAGCCGAGTGAAACAAGGAAGTTGTTGTATCCAAACCACGCACTGTTTGTTGTCGGATATTCATAGTCGAAATGTACGCCATCAAAATCATATTCTTCGAGAACTTCGATGATATTCTTTTTAAGCTTCAGACTTCTGAATGCCTTATTGTGTTCCTTACCCAAAGATTCCATCTGCTCATACCAGTCGGAGGAGTCAGAGGTACTGCCGGGGCCGAGGAAGTTAAGAGTAATCTCTATATCTCTGTCGCCGATAACTGCTTTAAGGTTAGTCAGAGCGGTGTCAAGAGTTTTTTTGTCGACGGTGACATTACCCTTATTATCGAAGGTCGCAACACCGAAAAGAATAACATCGGTGATAATATCGAAATCTTCACTGCATAAGCTTGCAGGGTCCTGAATTCTGTCACAGACAATATAACTTTTAACTCTGAATGCTTTTTCAATGTTATCTTCAGGTTTGGTATCTATACCCAAAAAGCCCGTTATCAATGAAACTACTGCTGTCATAAATGCGATAATACTTTTAATAAATGCCATAATATTTCCTTCTTTCTTATTTTATTATCCTTCAAAAATACCGTCCTGAATTGCCATAATCTGGTCAACTCGTCTTTGATGTCTGCCGCCCTCAAATTCAGTATCGAGGAATACATCAACCATTTCAATAGCAAGACCTGCACCCACTACTCTTCCGCCGAGGCAAAGAGCATTTGCATCGTTATGAAGTCGGGTGAACTTGGCACTGAAATAGTCACTGCAACAAGCGGCTCTGATACCCTTGACCTTATTTGCCGCCATGGAAATGCCGATACCTGTACCGCAGCAGAGAATTGCCTTTTCACATTCACCGCTTATAACGGAATTACAGGTTCTGTAGGCTATGGCCGCATAGTCAATGGATTCGGGGCTGTAGGTACCGAAGTCCTTATATTCAATACCTCTTTCCTCAAGATGCTTTTTGATTTCTTCCTTGAGATAAAAGCCTCCGTGGTCTGCGCCTAATGCTATCATCACAAATCTCCTTTCAAAAAAGTAATAATATTTTTACCAGATTATTCTAACATAAAACACTTTCTTTGTAAACAGTTAAAAACAAAAAAAACATCTCTCCCCTTTTTTTAAGGAGAGAGACGGGATGATTTAACTATATAAGGGATATGCGGAATAAACCACAAGAATACTGAGTGCAAAAAGAATCTGTGCGGCGAAATATGTGCCGATGTTTATTATACGAAGTTTTCTTGAGGTTTTGCCCATGGGAATGGTAAAGCCTAAAATTACGTCGGATACCGTAAAGAGAACTGCACCGAGACCAACGGTGAGGAATACGGCAAGCATATTGTCATTGGTGCCGTATGCGATTTCACCGACAGCATAGCGAAGCCCCTTTGTAAGCATAGTAAACAGGATAACACCGTAAATCGCAAAAGGTGCTATGAGAGCTTCTTTTCCACGGAAAATACCTGCCTTTACCATTATAAAGAGCATTACTGCCAACAAGGCGACAGTTATTAAAATTTCATACCATTCAAAAACGTGAGAGCCCGGATATGTGGTTTTAATAGCTTTCCAGAAAGCCACAATGTAAACAATGTGACCTGCAAGGAAAGAGAGAAAACCGAGCACAAAATGCCAGGATTTATTCTGAAGGGAATGAAGGAACACATCCCCGAAGAAGCCTAATACAAGCCCCCACATCATAAGAGAAGCATAGGGAGTATTGTTGCCCGAAATTTTTACACAGAGGAAACCGCAAAGAACAAAGAGTGCCGCTGATATAATCTTGTAAATAAAGGACTGTTTGCATCTGTCAGGCCAATAGTATTTGAGAAATACAGGCACAGTTACACATTCCGCAAGAACAACAATACCGAGTAAAATTTTTAAAAACATAACTTTTCCTCTCCTCTTTTATCTTCTTCTGCCAACTGTATCAACCTTTATTTTACCTCTTTGTACAGAGTCGATAATAGGAACAAGGTGAGGTAACACTTTACTTACTGCTGTTTGTACAACAGGCTGTTTGATAACGTCTTTTACTGTTTCCTTAAGAGTTTCAGCCATAACACCTACGTCGGGATTTGAAGAGGGACGCATAATAACATTATCGCCGTTGATTTTAAATTTGATAACTCTTTCAGAGGGAACTTCAATACAGCGTATATGTACCTCAAGCTCACTTTCGCTGTTCCAGCAGCCTGTACTGCAGGTAGTGTAGGGAATCTTGCCGATGATGATGTTATCCCAGCGATATTCACCGTCAAGGCCGATATGTACCGTATTTATCTCATCACCCTCAACCCAGGTCATATACATATCGTCGTCACCGAAGCGGAAGGTTACCTCGGAAATATTACCTGCCTTGTCGCTTTCCATAAACAACGCGGGAAGCGGAACAACAGAAACGGGGTAACCTGCGATATTGATAACAACAGGCTTTCTGAAATTAATTTTCTTTTCTGCGATTCTGCTTTCGAGGGCAAGTGAACGTGGTTTAACAGGTGCTTTCGGATAAGCGGGAATTGAAATGGGCACAGTTTCAGCCTTTGCATCGGGCTCGATAAATGCCTTGGGGAAATATTCCCAGATAACGTCACGCATAGCCTGTTCACTTACCTCACCGCCGAGCGAGATGAAGCAGGCATCAAGGTCTTCAAACACGATGCCGAACTGACAGAACATACCGTCGGCACGGTAGGATTTTTCATAACCTGCATTTCTCCAGAAGCAGTAGCCATAGCCTACGACACAGTCGCTATCCTGATTTGAAACGCTGTTATCGGCGTGATATGCCGTAGAAACTCTGACCCATTCCTCGGGAATAACCTGTTTACCGTTAAATTTACCCATCTGCTGATAGCAGTAGGTATATTTGGCAAGATCTTCAAGAGAAATCATAAGTCCCCAGCCGCCTGCCTCAACACCGCGGGGGCAAGTCTCCCAGAAAGCATTTTCGATTCCGAGAGGCTCAAAAAGACGGGGCTTGAGATAATCCATTACGGACATGCCTGTCATCTTATGAATAATGCAGCAAAGAAGATACATATTTTCACTGATATAAAGGAATTCTGTACCCGGTTCGGAAATCCAGGGTGAATTGATAATATCCTTGAACCATCTGTCCTTTGTTCTGTCGAGGAAAACGCTTACGGATTTACCGCTTCTCATGGTGAGAAGGTCTTCGACGGTCATTTCCTCAAGATATTCGTCAACCTTATCCCCTCTGGCTTCCGGGAAGATGTCAACAAAACGGGTATCAACATCAAAATAACCTTCGTGAACAGCAAAACCGATTGCTGTTGAGGTAAAGGACTTACTTACGGAATACATCATGTGCTTGTACTCTCTGGCAAAAGGCTCTCTGTAAACCTCACAGGCAATTTTGCCGTGACGGATTACCATAAAGGAGTGAAGCTCTTTGTTTTTCTCCATACAGGCATCAACGAAATCCTGTACTACCTTTGAGGAGACACCGACTTCTTCAGGTGTTTTGGCTGTTTCAAGCCACGGTTTTTCTTTAACTTTCATTTTCATTCCTCCTGTTATTTTCTTCTTTTATTCAAAAAATGCAATTATTTTCTCTTTTTCTCCTCTTGCATTTTGTATACGAAAATCTGTGCCGCCAAAATTACCGAGCCTACGGCAAGAGCGGCAATAATTTTACCTGCGGTGATATTAAGCTGTCCTTTTTGTGTATCATCCTTTTCACTTACGGAGAGTTCGTTCATCGAGAGAAGAAGGGATGAATATGCCTTTTCAAATTCGTCAAGGCTGGACACCTTTTCTAAAAGCTCTATGGCATAATACACGGCATCAGTGAGATTTCCACTCTGCACCTGTGAATAGAGTGAAGTGTCGATATATCGGGCTTTTTCCGCTAATACAGCAAGTGCCTTTCCACTTTTCTGATGTCTGTCAATATATGAAACGAGAGAAACTATGTTATTGGTTTCAATAACACTGTAGCCCGCTTCGATAACCTCGTTCCAGCCCTCCTGACTGTCACTTCTTTGTCCCGAAAGGTCAAGGTCGTACATCAGCGCTATGGCTTTGGGTGCTCCTTCATCGGAAAATCTTTTACAGAAAAAAGAGCCGTAAACCACACTGAAATAATTTTTGCTCTGATACTGAACAAAGGGTGAGCCGATTTCACTCATCTTATTGAAATTCGAAATTGCCGAAAAGATTATATTGCCCTTATAGGGACAGATAACATTCACCTTTTTATCTTTTGAGGCAATCCACTCGCCCACCTTGGAGGGGCTTTCTTTTACTCTTATTATTATTCTGTCAAAAGCATCAAAATGACTTATCAGCTCATAAATTCCGTCTCTTTCCGTCCAGTCGGCATCAACGATGATGACAAAATACTCACCTGTCAGGTCAATGGTCTGACTTAAGGAAACCATACGGTATTTGGTGAGAGCGCCCGTGTTATCCTTAAGATAATATTTCTGTAGCTCATCATAGGTGATTTCGCTGACAGATTCATAAGGTGCATCACTTACGGAAGAGAGCCTTTTGTTTTCCGTGAGAACATAAATTCCGTCCGATGTTTTCTGCACTCCCACACTTACTCCGTCGGCACCCTTTTCTTCGGCAGAAAGGATACCCTCAAGGGAATTTTCGGGGTAAAGAGCTGTGTCTCCTCTGTGGGAGATACACATAATACGGTCTTCTTCACCGTAAAGTCTCTCGATATAGCCTGCCTCTGCACCGAGACAGGGCAAAGACAGAGAAAAAAGCAAAGCTGAAATTATCAGCAGAATAAGTATATTTTTTATTTTTAATGACATAAACTGACCTTTCGTAACTGTTTGTGAATACTGTTAAATATATCATAACATAAAAGAAACTTTTTATCAATAATTTTTTTATTACTTTTATCTTACAAATGCACAAAAAATGCCGAAGACATACTTTGAGTACATCTTCGGCATAATATTACATTTTTACTTCAACCCTGTCCCCTATTTTAATTTCATTTTCTGTAACCAGACAGTCATAGGCTAAAAGCTTTACACCCTCATTGTGTGCTGTTTTAAGTGTTCGGGCAAAGACAGGGTCGTGGTCGGCATTGGCTGTGAAACAAAGAACATTTTTCATCTGTATGACAAAAATGACATAAGCCTCATATCCGTCCTTGACACATTCGCAAAGCTCCCGCAAATGCTTGCTTCCTCTTTCCGTGGGTGCATCGGGAAAGGAGACCACACCTTCATTTTCCAGAGTTACACCCTTAACCTCGATGAAAGCCTTTTTGTCACCGTACTCTACATAAAAATCAAAGCGTGAATTTTTGTATTTGCATTCAGGCTTGATAAGCTTTATATCAGGGAAAAGACCGCTGTCCTCGAGCCACTCCCCTACAGCTTTATTTGGTGCCTGTGAATCCATATTTACAAGCATTTCACCCTTTTTCACCGTCACAAGAGAATAGGGATACTTGCGGTCGGGGTTACTGCTTTTTTCCAGCCACACCTCGGCACCTTCCTTAAGAAGCTCACGGCATCTGCCTGTGTTTTTTACGTGAACGGCTGTTTCTTTTCCGTCAATGCTTACATTTGCAACAAAACGGTTGGGACGGGAAAGAAATACCGCCTTTTGAATTTCGTTATACTTCATATTTTACTGACCGAGACAGGTGAACACACCGTCCAAAGCCTGTACGGCACCCTTTGCAAAACCGTTAAGAACAGATCCAAAGGAGATTTCTTCGCTTCCCTTTTCGGCTGTGAAGTCCATAAACTGCGGATAAGCAGGATTAGCATATACATCGGTCAGATTATCGTCACAAAGAAGCTTACAGGCAAGGTCAATGCAGGTTTTATTGTTTGCTGTGCCTTCATGGGACTGACCTTTGAAATACCAAGTGGTACAGGGAATAAGTCCTGTTGTGGCATCCACCTCACCGTCGGGCGAAAGATGATTGTGGCCGGAATAACTGCAATATGTACCCTTTGCGATGTAGTCTTCACCTAAAGTCTTGCCTAAAGGCGCAAAGGTTGCACCCATAGAGGTAGAGGCGGAATGAATGATGCCGTCGGAATTAGTGGTCTTATAGTTCGCAGTAAGCGGGAAAAGCGGGAGGTCATAACAGCAGAGGCTGAAGGACTGTACACCCTTTTCCGTAATAGCTTTATGGTTTTCTGGGAAGTTCTCTCTTGCCTTCATAAAGGCATCCACCTTGTTTCTGATGACAGTAAATTCGTCACCCATAAGCCACTTTTCTCTTGCCTCGGGATAATACTTTGTGGGGCAGAGAGCCCAAAGCTGGGTAGTAGGTCTTACGGCAACCTCAACCACGCCCTCGGCAAGAGCCTGAATTGCACCTTTTAGCACATCGGAGGGAAGAAGTATTCGAAGAGCAAGAGCAAGAAGATGAGTAGTATAAGTGTCACCTAAAAGAGTGGTGAGAACATCACCGTAAAGAGCACTGTTTTCGCTTGTGCTGAGATTGCCCGTAAGAATATCACCGACTATATCCGAGCCATCCATAGCAGGAATTACATAGACTATCTTTTTGATAAGGTCGTGATCCTCTTTATACATTTCGAGGTAAGATACGGCAAGAGTACCGCCGAGACTGATGGGGCAAAGATTCACCTTGTCTGCACCTGTCTGCGGAAGGACGGTTTCTGTGATAAACTCGTGAAGAAGACGGGTAGTCTCTTCAATGTCACCCAAAGAGTCATAACCGAAAAGATAAAGGTTATCGTTACCGATAACATCCGCACAGGTCTGCATGGGTAACATTCTGTAATAATACTCACGGAATTCTTCGGGAAGCGCCGCCATTGAGCATTGATATGAAGGCACATAGACATTGTCAAGGTAATTACCCTCATTATCTTTTCTGAAAGCATAGAGCAAATCGTCCACACTACCTTTAAAGGCTTCGGAAAGACCTGCATCCCTGCGAGTGAAAACTGAAAGAAGAAGCGAGGGAAGAACTTCGCGTACCATAGCGCCGATGTCAGCCTCCAAGGGCCACACGGTGAGTTTTCCACCTTCACGGTCCTTAAGCACATTGCCCTCGTCATCGACCACATAGGTGTCATTCTGACCGATGCCGTGAAGAAGCACCACGGGTGTTTCCGTATCGTAAGCAGGTGTGTAAGCTACGGTTTCTTCAGCATAAGCGAAGGTGGGAACCGCCGTAAAGAGCATAACCGCAGCAAGAATAATTGCTGAAAATTTCATTGTTTTCTTCATTTATGTTTCCTCCTGATGATTTTATTTCTTACCGAAAAAGCTTTCGGCAAATCTTACTGTTTCCATAGCATCCTTGGCGTAACAGGTGGCACCTATCATACGGGCATATTCTTTGGTAAGAACTGCACCTCCCACGACAGTTGAAGCTTCGGGACATTCCTTTTTAAGAAGGGCAACTGTCTCCTTCATAGCATCGGTTGTGGTGGTCATAAGAGCACTTAAGCCCACCAAAGAGACCTTTTCTTCCCTGGCTCTTTCCACTATAACCTCGGGTGAGACGTCCTTACCGAGGTCAATTACATCATAGCCGTAATTTTCCAGAAGCACCTTAACGATGTTTTTACCTATATCGTGGATGTCACCCTTTACGGTGGCTACTATAATTTTACCCTTACTTTCACCCGAAGCGAAAACAAGCTCCTTCACCGCATCAAAGGCACGGGAAGCCGCCTCGGCACTCATAAGAAGCTGTGGCAGATACATAGTCTTTTCTTCGAAGCGTTTACCCACCTTATCAAGGGCAGGAACGATATATTCATTGATTACCGTCAGCGGCTCTTCACTCTCAAGAAGCTCCTTTGCTCTACGGAAAGCTTCATCCTTCATACCCTTGACTATATTTCTTACGAGGGGCGGCATATCCTCGTTTTCACTCTGCACGGCAGAAGAAGTTACTGTCACCGTTTCTTTTTTCAGGGAAGAGGCAAAGTCAATATAGTCTGTGCAGTTTTCATCAAGACCCGAAAGAGCCTTAAAGGAATAATAGCTTTCCATCATCGCGGCAGAATAAGGATTCATAATAGCACAGTCAAGACCAGAGGTAAATGCCATGGTAAGAAAATGGGAATTGACCGTCTCTCTCGAAGGCAAACCAAAGGAGATGTTAGACACGCCGAGACTTGTCTTTACTCCCAGTTTTTCCTTTATCATTTTCACCGAGTCAAGAGTTATCTTGCCGCTCATATTATCGGAAGAAACAGTCATAGCAAGAGGGTCAACGATAATATCCTTTTTATCTATGCCGTATTCGGCACATTCGGCTATTATTTTTTCTGCTATTGCAGTTCTGCCCTCGGCTGTGTCGGGAATTCCGTCCTCATCGATAGTAAGTGCAATAACCGTACCACCGTATTTTTTCACAAGAGGCAGAACAGCATCCATACTCTCTTTTTTGCCGTTGACGGAATTTATGAGAGGCTTACCGTTATAAATACGCATAGCCTTTTCCATAGCTGAAGGCTTCACCGTATCTATCTGCAAGGGAAGTGCTGAAACTGTCTGCAGTTCTTTTATGCATTTTACGAGCATGGCGTCCTCCTCAATTTCGGGAAGTCCAACATTGACGTCGAGGATATGCACACCCTTTTCCTCCTGCATTACGCCCTCATTTATTATATAGCTTATATTACCCTCACGCAGAGCCTGTTTAAATTTAGGCTTGCCTGTGGGGTTAATTCTTTCACCGATTAAAACAGGAGCTTTTCCTATTTCCACGGCGTGAGTATAGGAAGAAACAAAGGTATATTCCTTCTTTTCCACGGGGGCAAAGGGTATTTTCGCTGTCTTTTCCACGGTCTTTTTTATGTATTCGGGTGTGGTACCGCAGCATCCGCCGATAATTCCTGCACCGATTTCGGCAATCTCTGCCATGCAGACAGAAAACTCCTCACTGTCAACATCGAAAACCGTTTTGCCGTCAACACTGCGGGGAAGTCCTGCATTGGGGCAGACCATTACGGGAAGAGAGGAATACTTCACATATTCTCTCACTATATCTACCATCTGACGAGGTCCTAAAGAGCAGTTTATACCGATAGCATCAGCACCGAGACCTTCAAGCATCGCTATCATCGCCTTCGGTGAGGCACCTGTCATAAGCTTTCTGCTTTCATCGTAGACATTGCTGACAAAAACAGGCTTGTCCGAGTTTTCCTTTACTGCTAAAACTGCCGCCTTGGTTTCGTAGCTGTCATTCATAGTCTCTACGATGTAAAGGTCGGGAGAATATTTTTCTGCAATTTTTACTGTCTCGGCAAAGATTTCCACAGCCTTTTCAAAGGGCAAATCCCCCAAAGGCTCCAGAAGTTTGCCCGTAGGACCCATATCAAAAGCCACAAAGGCTTTCTCCTTACCCGAAAGCTCTACTGCTTTTTTAGCATTAGAGAAAGCGGCACCGATAATCTCTTCGAGGCAGTCAAACTTGAGAGGATTGGCACCGAAGGTGTTAGTGGAGATAATGTCCGACCCTGCATTAAGGTACTCGAGATGTATGGCAGTTATGTCCTCGGGATGGGTAAGGTTCCACATTTCGGGCTTTTCTCCCGGCTTAAGCCCCCTCGCCTGCAAAAGAGTGCCGAAGCCGCCATCGGAATACAGGCGCTCACTATTAAGGTAATCTCTTATATTCATTTTACTTCACTCCAATAAAAGCGGTAACGGATTTTTTCGGTGTCATCATCATTGAACTGTTAAGGGTAATGCCTAAATTTTTTTCTGCCTCTAAAAAGAAAAGCAAGTCCCTTTGATATTTAAGGTCGGTGTCTCCGTAGCCGAGGCTGAAGCGCGGCTTCGTTTCTCTGCCCTCGGAGATAAGGGAATTGAGTTTATCACAAAAGCACTCAATTCCCGAGGAGGCTATACAGTCGGCAGTCATCAGCTTAAGGTCGGAATAAGCTCCGTATTTCAGCAGAAGACGGTCAACATTTATCCCCGTCGTTGCCGCAAAGACTATGACACTTTTACAGCCTTCCAGGTTCCTTTTAAGGTCTTTACTCGAAAAGGAGCAGAAATCAAAGAAAAGCTCATCCCCCTCACCGAAGGAAAGAGAGCTTTCTCTGTACACGCCCTTATAAAATACACCTGTGCAGTATTCATTAAGACATTCGTCGTATATCCTTTCGAATTCGGGATTTGAGTAGTCCCTGCCGAGCCCCATATAACGGTATGCTTCGTTTTTATCCACACAGATTTCATCACCTGTGCAGGTGAAAAGGTGTAGGTCTTTATCACTCATAAATTAACCTCATTCTATAATAGAAGAAATGTTTTCCTTTATCTTTTTTGCCACCTCGGGCTTATTCATGGTATAAAGGTGAACGGCATTTACTCCGTTGGCATAAAGATCCACTATCTGTTCCGTGGCATAGGCTATACCTGCCTGAGCCATTTGCTCGGGTGATGAGCCGAAACGGTCAACTATACGGATAAAGCGCTGAGGAAGAGCCATACCTGAAATGGCACATATTCTCTTTATGGATTTAGGATTGGTGACGGGCATAATACCTGCCACCACAGGAACGTTTATCCCTGCTTCCCTTATACGGTAAAGGAAATTATAAAGGACATTATTATCGAAAAACATCTGTGTAGTAAGGAACTCACAGCCTGCGTCCACTTTTTCCTTAAGATATTTTATATCATAGAAGGAGGTGGGACTTTCGGGATGACTTTCGGGATAACATGCTCCGCCGATACAGAAATTCCCGTAATCCTTTATCTCTCTCGTCAGTTCGCTTGCATAGTGGTAGTCGAGATGGTCTCTGCTCATTCCTTCGGGAATGTCCCCTCTTAAAGCAAGGATATTTTCTATACCCTTACTCTTTAAAAGGTCAAGCTGATGCTTTATATCTTCCTTTTTTGAAGAAATACAGCTCAGGTGGGCAAGAGCCGGAACACCGTAGTTTTTTTGTATATTCTCTGCGATAAAGGCTGTGTATTCACTTGTACCTCCGCCTGCGCCGTAGGTAACGGACATAAAGGCAGGTCCCAGAAGTGCTATTCCCTCTGTGGCTTCCTTTACACTTTCGAAGGTATCGCTCGTTTTAGGAGGAAAAACCTCCATAGAAAGAACAGGCTTACCGCTGTTTATAATATCGATAATTTTCATTTAACTTCACCTTAATTCTTAAGTGAGTGCATAGGGGCAGGTATTCTGCCTCCGCGTGCAATAAAATCTGCAGAAGAAAATTCGTGTACGGGCATTACGGGTGCAGTGCCTAAAAGTCCGCCGAACTCGATTATCTCCCCTACCTTTTTACCTACGGCGGGGATAATTCTTACTGCGGTGGTTTTCGTATTAACCACACCGATAGCCGACTCGTCGGCGATGATGGCTGAAAGCGTTTCGGCCGATGTATCACCGGGAACTGCAATCATATCGAGACCTACGGAGCAAACGCAGGTCATAGCCTCTAATTTATCGAGGGTAAGAGCGTTTTTAAGTGCGGCTTCAATCATTCCCTCGTCTTCACTGACAGGGATAAATGCACCTGAAAGTCCGCCGACATGGTTACTTGCCATTACACCGCCTTTTTTAACTGCATCGTTTAAAAGAGCAAGTGCGGCAGTAGTACCGTGGGTACCGCATACCTCAAGCCCCATTTCTTCAAGTATTCTCGCCACGCTGTCACCCTTTTCGGGAGTGGGTGCCAAGGAAAGGTCAACTATACCCGAGGGTACACCGAGCCTCTGTGATGCCTCGGAAGCCACAAGCTGTCCCATACGGGTTATCTTGAATGCGGTTTTCTTTATGGTTTCAGCCACCACGTCAAAGGGCTGACCCTTACATTTTTTGAGAGCGTGATGTACTACACCCGGGCCGCTTACACCTACATTTATTACGCATTCAGCCTCACCCACACCGTGGAAGGCACCCGCCATAAAGGGGTTATCCTCAACGGCATTAGCAAAAACAACGAGCTTTGCACAGCCGAAACCGCCTCTGTCGGAGGTTCTGTCGGCAGTGTCCTTGATAATCTTGCCCATAAGCTTAACGGCATCCATATTGATACCTGCTTTTGTACTTGCCACGGAAACGGATGAGCATACTCTCTCTGTTTCGGCAAGAGCAGAGGGAATGGAGTTGATAAGGTTTATGTCAGCCCTGGTCATACCCTTATGCACCAAAGCGGAAAAACCGCCGATGAAGTTAACTCCGCAGGTATGAGCTGCTCTGTCTAAAGCCTTGGCGATGGGTGTATAGTCAGTTTCCTTGCAGGCGGCAGCTACAAGAGAGATGGGAGTGACGGAAATTCTCTTGTTAACGATGGGAATACCGAATTCCTTTTCGATGTCCTCGCCTGTCTTGACCAGATCCTTGGCAAGAGTGGTGATTTTGTTATATATCTTTTCTGCCGTAACTTCCACGCTGTCACTGCAGCAGTCTAAAAGTGAAATACCCATTGTTATGGTTCTGACATCAAGGTGCTGATTGTCAATCATATCAATGGTGGCTAAAATCTCTTTCTGATTATGCATTGAATCGCCCCCTTACACCCTTATATTCTATGCATACGGTCGAAGATGTCTTCTCTCTGAACACGGATTATAAGTCCCATTTCCTTGCCCTTTGCGTCAAGACTGTCACTGACTTCGGCAAAAGCCTTGTCACAACCAGAAAGATCGATAAGCATTGTCATGGTAAAAAAGTCCTGCATAACCGTCTGGCTGATGTCAAGAATATTGATATTACTTTCGGAAAGAAGGACACATACACCTGCGATGATACCGGGACGGTCTTTACCTGTTACTGTGATGATTGCTCTCATATATAATACCTCATTTATTTATAATATATAGTTATATTTTAAACATTATGGGGGAAATGTCAAGATTAATTCGCAATTCTCAATGCACAATGCGCAATCGCAGGGAAGGTTTCGTGAATGAAAAAGAGATATTCCGCCCATTCAGCAAGGTGTTACATTGTAGGGTGAGATGACCCTATTCCGCCAGAAACAAATGCAAACCCACCTCTCCATAAAAAGAAGAGGCTGATGAAACCTTAAAGTGAGCGATAAAAAGCCTCCCCTTGGGTAAGGGAGAGATAGCGGCAAAAGCCGACGGAGAGGTCTGAAAATTTTCATCAAAACCCCTTGACCTTATCTCCACCAATTGCTAAAATAAATAAAAAACACAACCAAGGAGAAAATATATGCTAAAAAAAGATACCTTTGCCCCCCGTCCGCCTATGGGTTGGAACAGTTGGGACTGCTACGGTGCGGCAGTCAATGAAGAACAGCTTTTAGGTAATGCGCAGTATGTTGCTGACAATTTAAAAGACTACGGCTGGGAGTATATCACCTGTGACATTCAGTGGTATGAGCCGAAGGCTGTGAGTAATTTCTATAATAATTTCACAGAGCTTTGTATGGACGAATACAGCCGTCTTATCCCTGCAGAAAACCGCTTTCCCTCAAGTGCTGACGGTGTTGGCTTTAAAGCTATCGCCGATAAAATCCACGCTATGGGACTTAAGTTCGGTATACATATCATGAGAGGTATTCCCCGTCAGGCTGTGCATCAGAACACGCCCATCAAGGGTACGAACAAAAGAGCAAGAGATATAGCTTCGGGTTTTTCCGTATGCGCCTGGAACACGGATATGTACGGCATACGCTCCTGCGAGGGTGCGCAGGAATATTATAACAGCATTTTCGAGCTTTATGCTTCCTGGGGTGTGGATTTCGTTAAGGTGGACGACATAGCCAATACGGAATTCAAGCCTCACGACCCCTACAGCGCAAGAAATGAAATTGAAATGATAAGAAAAGCCATCAACAACTGCGGCAGAGCTATGGTGCTTTCACTCTCCCCCGGTCCCGCGGTGGTAAGTGAAGCCTTCCACCTTTCACAGAATGCAAATATGTGGAGAATGACGGGCGACTTCTGGGACCATTGGGACAAGCTATATACTATGTTTGAAAGATGCGAAAAGTGGGCACCACATGTAAAGACAGGCTGTTGGCCCGACTGCGACATGCTCCCCCTGGGCAAGATAAGCAAAAACTGCTCTTGTCTCGGTGACAGAGACAGATACACCAACTTCACCCCCGACGAGCAGAAAACCATGCTCACTCTGTGGTCGATTTTCCGCTCTCCCCTCATTTTGGGCGGTGAGCTTCGCGAAAACAGAAAGGAAGACCTTGAGGTTATCACAAACCGAGATATACTCGAAATTAATCAGTATTCGAGTGATAACAGACAGCTGATAAGAAACCGTGACGAGGCTGTGTGGTACTGCAAGGATAAGGACGGAAACGATGTGGCGGCACTGTTCAATCTTTGTGATGAAGACAGAGAGATAAAGTTAAATCTTGCCGAATACGGAATAGAAGGTCAGTTCACGGCTACGGAGCTTTGGACAAAGGAAAGACACGACTTTATAGGAGAAATATCCTGCACGGTAAGACCTCACGGAGTGAAGATTTACAGGCTTATTAAATAACGAAAAAAAGAGCAACCTCGTTTGAGATTGCTCTTAAATTTTTATACAACATTAAGCCTGAAGGAAGCGGTCTTTCTGCCGTCCTCGGATCTTACCTGAATATAGGTCAGACCCGGTTTGAGAGTGGTTACTCTGCCATTCGCCGAAACAGTGGCAACTGCAGGATTAGTAGAGGACCAGATAAGTTTTTTGTTACTTGCGTTGTAAGGCTCAACAGTAGCTTTAAGATTAAATTCTGCACCTACATCTGCTTCATCGCCTGTTTTACCGTTTTCGAGGGTTACGCCCGTTACTCTTATTCCCTGTTCGATTACCACGGTACATTTTGCCTTATAGCCTCCGTCAGCAGATGTGCAAGTTATCGCTACCGTACCTGTCTTCAGTGCCTTAACGACACCGTCAGCGGAAACTGTGGCAAGTTTTGTATCAGATGAAGTCCATGTTACCTTGGTATCAGAAGGCTTCGAGGGAATGAATTTCGGAGTGAGAGTAACTGTACTGCCCGTGTAAACGGAAGCAGTTGATTTGTTAAGCTTAAGTGCCGTTACATTCACTTTTTCCACCTTTACTCTGCAGGTGGCTATCTTCTTTCCGTCAACGGATGTGGCGGTGATAGTTGCTACCTTGCCGAGCTTAAGACCTGTTACCTTGCCCTTTGAAGAAACCTTGACGAACTCGGGATGGCTTGATGTCCATTTGATTTTCTGATTAGTTGCATTGGTGGGTGAAATGAGAGCCTTGAGCTGGAGAGTTCTGTTATGCTTTACTGTGTATGTCTTTTGGGCGAAAAGAACCTTTTTGACTTTTACCTTTTTAATCTTTACGGTGCATTTTACTGTCTTGCCTGTCTCCTTACTGCGACAGCTGATGGTGCAGGTTCCGGGATTTACGCCCTTGACCACACCCTTTGAGGATACAGTGGCAACTGACTTATTGCTTGACTTCCACACCAGGTCTTTATTTGACGCATTTGAGGGAGAGAATGTAGCTTTTAAGGTGTATGACTTTCCATCATTTATGCTTACGGAGGTTTTGTTGAGCTTAAAGGATTTCAGTGCCACATATTTTTTGACAGTAACGACACAGGTAGCCTTATAACCGCCGCTTTTCGTCTTTACGGTGATTGTGGTTTTACCGGGCTTCTTGGGTGTGATTTTACCGCTTTTTGAAACGGTGGCTACGCTCTTGTCGGAAGAGGTCCAGGTCACATTTTTGTTTGATGCATTTGAGGGTAAAACCTCTGCTTTGAGTGTCTTTGTCTGTGAAACATAAAGAGTAAGCTTTTTCGTGGGAAGCTCAACGCCCCTTGTTTTGATTTTAACATTTACAATACAGGAGGCACTTACTCCCGGATTATCGACGGATTTACAGGTTATTACGGCTGTACCCTTTTTTAGGGCTGTTACCTTGCCGTTTTTATCTACCTTGGCAATCTTTTTATTTGAAGATGTCCATGTCACCTCGGGGAAGGTGGCGTTTGAGGGATTAATCGTCGGGACAAGAGTGAAAGATGTGCCCACATTTCTTGACCTTTCGTCGTAGTTTAGGTAAATCGCCTGAACCTGCACCTTTTTCTTTACTGTTATTTTGTAGGTTGCTTTGACAGCGGAATCAACCGTAGATTGCGCAGTAATTACGGCCTTACCTTTACCGGTGGCTGTTACAACACCGTTACTGTTCACTGTGGCTACCTTTTCGTTTGAGGATGACCATTTGACAGTTTTGAAATCCGTATCTGACGGAGTGAATGCAACAGATAGCTTTGTTGATTTGGTAGTATAAATTGTTGTTTCCTTACCGCTGATTTTAACAGATTCGGGTTTTACCTTAACCGTTACCTTACAGGAAGCCGTGTAGCCCTTACCGCTGTAGCCTTTGTCTGCGGTTGTTACGGTAATAACAGCCTCTCCCTTTGCCTTCGCAGTGATATTACCCTTTGAGTCAACAAAAACAACATCGGGATCGGATGATTTCCAGGTTACGGACTGATTTGCTGTCTCGGGCATAACCTTTGCTGTGAGTTTTTTGGGAACTCCCCTGTAAACAGTAATGTCTGTTTCGGAAATACCCACGCCTGCGGCTCTGGTCTTGTCGCCTACACCGATAAGGCCGAGAGGGAATTTGTCTGCCCATAATCTTTGAAGATTGTTGGCAGGAAGAAGTCCGTCGGTGGTGTAATCGGGATGAAGAGCGGCTGCCATATATTCTTCGTTAACGGTAGGATTTTTAGAAAAGCTGTTATAATCGATGTAACCGTCGTGAAGTGAAGTTTTCGAAAGCCAATCGTTTACATCAACGGCAATCTTCCAGTCTTTTTTTCTTTCGGTTGTCGTTCTGTCATACTGAGGGCCTGCGCTGAGTTCGGTTCCGCTGTAGCCGCCCCAGGGAGTAATGCCCACAACGATTACTTTTATGCCGTTCTGATGGCAGAATTCAAAAACTTTTTTGTAGCCCATAATTAGCTCGTCTGCCGAGGGCTGTCTGGCGCCCGTGATATTACTGCAGACAGGATGTATGATATCGTGTACACCGGTTTTGAGAACTACATATTTAACATTTGCCTGATTTTTTCCGTCAAGACCGATTATGTCCTTTTTCATTCTGCCGAGAAGTGATTCACCGTAAATGAGAGAGCCGTAGCCGAGGCCTTCACCCATAAGACGGTTACCGACAAGGCCCTTGCTTGCCACACCCACATCGGTTATGTTTAGCTCGTTTATTTTCTGTGCAAGATAGAAAGGATAATTATTGGCAACGGTAGCGTCACCGATAACAACAACGGAATATGCCTCATCATTGGGATTAAGTACATCGACCTCGGTTATAATGGGCACTACCTCTATTGCTCCGGCAGAAACGGGAACCTCGAGAGTTCCCTGACCAATTATGGAACCGAGAAGAAGATCAAGCATTTTGTAAACCCACTGCTCTTCAAACTCGACACCCGAAAGAGGGTTAAAGTTTTCCGCTTCAACCATACCGATTCCGTCTCCCTCAAATGTCATGTTAAGGTAGGTAGAACCGCCGTAAAGGCCCATGGTACGGACTTCGGAAAACTCCTCGATAAAGGTTGACACAGCTATATCCTGACCTGCCTGTGTGTTAAAGATGGCGACATCGGAATAAATCTCCTGACCTGCAGGAATGGTCACACCGTATTTTGACGAAAAAGTAAGAGGTACAATAGTAGAGGTATCTATACCAGATGCGCCCTTGCTTGTATCACTTACGGCAACAGTGGCGCGGTCAATAACAAGAGGCTCTTTTCCGTAGGCGTTTGAAAATTTTACTCTTATCTTCGTACCCGATGCTGTGGGGGTGATAACCGTTCTGGCGGCAACATTCTGTACCACGGCAGACACATAATCATAGCCCTCAACACCGATTTCCGTGGCAGTGGTGCTCCATGCCTTAATCCACTTGCCCTCATCAGCTGCCGATGAAGTGAAAGTGAAAACACAAAGAGCGCAGATGACCGTAAACGCCACAGCGAAAATGCCTTTGATTTTCTTCATAGTATCAATCCTTCCCGTATATTATTTTTCAAACATATTATTTTGCGGCGGGATAGGATCATCCCGCCCCACGGTTTTTCTTATTTTTTGGTTTTTGCTTCTGCCATTTTCTTCTGCTGTTCCTGTTTTCTCTGTATTCTCGCCTGAATGGCTTTCTTTTGTCTTTCTCTTTTTTTATAGGTGTTATAGCTCATAACAAGATAGCCGATACAACCCACCGTAAGAAGTGCCACAAGAATGATAAACACCCAGGAGGTCATTATTGCTCTGACGGTGTTCATAATAAGCCCCGTGAAGCTTAAAGAAACATCATTAGCGGCAACGATGTTGATTTTGGCTAAAATCTGACCTGCATAAAGGATATTAGCCTGACCGATAACATCGCCTGCCTTTACGGGTGCCTTGACCTTTTCGGGTACGGTGCCTTCCACAACCTCGAAAAGAACGGAGGCAGTGGTGGCGTTGGCGGGAACAAGAGCCGAGGTTTCCTTTTCGGGAACAAGTCGGAGCTTGTCCGTACCCTTGCCAGATGTGACCTCAACTAAAGCCACGTGCTGTGTGGGAGAAGCAACTACTCTGTATCTGATGTTTTCGTATACCCAATTCAGCATCTTTTTAGCATCGGTCATACAGGTGTTTTCATCAACGCCGTCATTATCCACATCCGTAAGCTTACCACCGAGAACGATAGTGAGATAGGAATAGCCGTCCTTTGAAGAAACAACGGCAATACATTCCCCTGCTCTGTCGGTCATGGTCTGCTTGCCGCCGGTTACGGAGGAGTGATAATAGTCGGAAATGGTGGCGTTAAGCATTTTGTTGCTTGCGTTGTAGGTTCTTTCCTCATTGAGGGATGTTTTCTTAAGAGTTACGCTCGAAGCGGAAAAAGCCTCCACAAATACAGGGTAGTTAAGAGCATATTTGAGTATCTTTGCAATATCCTTTGCTGTGGTGTACTGCCCGTCTTCGTCAAAGCCGTGGATATTTTTTACGACAGTGGAGGTGCAGCCGATTTTGTCAGCAGTATTCTGCATTTCTTTGATAAAAGCATCAAGTGAGCCTGAAATTTCATAGGCGATTATACTTGCCGCATCGTTTGCACTGTAAATAATAAGACAATCGATAAGTTCTCTTTTGCTGACCTTTTCGCCTGCTTTGTAAAGAGCCGTTCTGATTCCGTAGCCGTATTCCACCAAAGAGAGATTTTTCTTCGTTACGGTTACCTTTTCATCAAGCTCGGGCCACTTTTCAATAGCCGTCACAGCGGCAAGAATTTTTACAAATGCGGCAGCAGGCACCTTTTTGGTGGAATTTCTGTCGAAAAATGCAGTTTCCTCGTCCAAGCTTTCCATATAGTAGACATCAGATTTGAGCTTTGCCGTTACGGCACCCGAATCGAAAACGGCGCCGACAGGTAAAGATAAAGAAAGAATTATAAGTAAAACGGCAACAAGAGCCATAAGCTTTTTCATTTTAAACACCCCAAATGTAAATTTTTTGAAATTTTCCTTTTATGTTTGCAATATACCGAAATATATGCTATAATTAGACAGTATTTATACAGTCTAATTATAGCAAAAAGATAAGGGAATGTATATACTTTTGTTTCAATTATCAAAAAGTTTAAAATAAAA
>JAZUNX010000070.1:0-19077 GCA_045604385.1 Acutalibacteraceae bacterium | reverse complement strand
AAGCTCATAAACAAACTTTGCATAAGCAGAAATGAAGTAATCTGAAAAGCCGTAAAGTCGGATATCCTTTGCGGCTGTGTTATCCTTGCTCAGCTCGTAATAGTAATCAAGCTTTACAAAAATACTGCCTCTTGACCTTTTGACGTTCTTCTCTTTTTCGTTGAGGTAACGAAGAAGGAAAAACTCTCCCACACAGGTGAGAAGTATAAGCAAAATCATCATAATGTTGATTTTGTAAATGAGTGTAAGAGAAGTTATTACGCCGAGAACACAAACGAGAAAGGCGTTGCAAAGAGTAATAAAGTACGCCGAAGAAGACCAATGGCTTCGGTAAAATTCCATAGCTATTTTATTCTTTTCTCTGCCCTCAAGGCTTTCAATGTTTATGTAGTCAGTGTGTATGTTTTTCTTAAAAGCCATAACCGCATAGCGCATACGGATTACTCTCGCACTGCCCTGTAAAAGCTCATTGAGGAACGGGTCAAGCCAGGTTGTAACCGTAACAAGTACGCTCAAGAGAGCAACTATCAAGGTAAGCTTACCTACAGTAACGCCTTCATTTATACAGTCAATCATTGCTTTTGGGATAAAGGCTGTTATGATAGGAAGAAAAACCATTGCGGGAACTCTTACACAAAAGTACAAAAGGCTTTTCTTATCCCACTCTATCCAGTTTTTAATCATATACTTTAAGTTGTCTTTCATTGAATCAACCCCTTATTTTAGATTTCCGTGTTAAGAAAATAACGGCCACTTCCGTTTCACGAGTGCGATAATTTTTGACACGGCCAAGCAGGAACAGGTGGGTTAAGCCTTTCTTCTGCCGGCACCCTGAAACAAAAAAAGTGTGTGCAAACCGAAGTCCTGCACACACGAAAAATGCAAAGCTTCGTTTTGCTACCACACAAACTTTCGGACAAATCTCACAGAGAACGCCAAAATAGAAGCCTGCATTTTTACCGAAATAAAAACACGACTCCGCAAAATCTGTCCATATTAAGTTTGTGTGGTGGGTTTATTATACCAAATTGCACCTTAGAGTGCAAGTGGCTTGCTGAAATATCTTTTGGAACACAATTTTCAAATTGTCTAAATGCAATACTAATCCTTACTCATCAAACAATCCGTTATCTGTATCTCTTTCTCTGCAAGGGATGTAAACCCATTTGCCTGTTTCTTTTATTGTTATGGAATTTACATTACCAAGATGAAACGCAACATGCGGAAACTGTCCGAGCATACAAGCAAATCTTGTTTTATCCTCACACCCGTCACAGATTTCTTCAAACATTGTTTCATCAAAATTATCTAAATACACTATTGTTTTATTTTTGACTTTATCAAGATAAGAAATCATCTCTTCTTTTGAAATCTGAACATCACTGTCAATATCTAAAGAGTGTAAATTTTCTGCGTGAAAATCTGCTTCGATAAAATTTTCAGGTGTGCAATACCAACAATCAAACCAATAAAGAGCGTGATATATGTGCTTCCATAAAGGTTGATTATATAATTTGTAATCCCAAGTTGAAGTTAATATCGTTCTTCTGAAATCATCAATTAACGCTATTGTTCTGTCTCTCATTACTTCAATCATAATCTCATCTCCAAGTAGAATAAAAAGCACCTCCGAGAATACGGAGATGCCTATAAGTTTAGAAAGATATTTTACATCAATCGCAAACGGACAAAACGGCTCTCCAAGTCATAAGATTAAGATTCATTGTCATTTTGTCCACCTGCCTTTCAAATGTTTTTATCAGTATAGCACTGACAATATTAAAAGTCAATATTTTACAGTGTTGTCAGGTGTAAATAATAGAGTCAAAAACAACTTCTTCAGCACAGTGGCGGTAGTTGTTCATAAGGCCTACCCATTTCATTTGGTCGATAGCTTTCAAATTCTCGTCGATACCGTCTGCCTCTGCCATATGTGACACTATGCGATTGAACATCTCTTCTGCTTGGTCATTGATACTGCAAAGGTAATCGTGAAGCGTGCCGTTCATAAGATAGGTGTAATAGGTTGCTTTATGGTGCTTTTTGAGGTGGTTGAGATGAAGCTGACCCCATTTATCGATTGGGCGGTTGCCTTTGGGTTCGGGTAGTTTTAGGTCAGGTAAGTAGTAATCCCCGTGAAGGGTGTAACGGATACCGGCTTGCTCGTTGGTGTTGTGTTTGGGTAAGTTCATAGAAAAATCCTCCTTGTATTTTGGTAAGACCATTTTACAAGGAGGAGTGAGTTTTGTCGAATGTGTGGGGAAATAAATTGTGTTACTTTTTAAGAAAAAAGTAACTATATAATTAAATGATAGTTGCATTCATTTTATTAGAATGGTATAGAACTGATCTTAACAGTTAAAGAAACATAAGCTTTATAAAATATTGCTTGACTTTATAAATAGTGTTATAATTAAGAAAACTTTAATTGCAAAGGATGTATAAAATGTTTTATTCTGATAGACCTATCTTAAATAGTGAAGATGATTTGCTTAGCAGAAGTAGCTTTGCTAAAAAATTAGCATATACTCTTATGCAATTTAAAACAGAAGATACCTTTACTCTTGGCTTGTTTGGAAAATGGGGTAGCGGAAAAACTTCTTTAATTAATATGATGTTGCAAGAAATTTCAACCATAGAGAAAAACTTAAACAATGAAGATAAACTCATCGTCGTGCATTTTGAACCTTGGAATTTTTCTGATACTAATCAACTTTTAACTCAGTTTTTTGTTAGATTGTCTAATGAATTCAGAAGCAAAAAAGATGAGAAATCAATTAAAATTGGAGAAGCAATCGAAAAATATTCAGATGCATTTGATTTGGCTGAAGCAATACCGGTTGTAGGAGGCGTTGTAGCCCTGTTAGCTAAAAAAGGAGCTATAGATGTTGCTCAAAAGCTGAAAAAAGGTAGCGATGAAAAAGATGTTCAAAAGCAAAAAGAAAATGTTATTGACATTTTAAAAGAACAGCCTAATCGTATTTTGATAATTATTGATGATATAGATCGTCTTAATAATAAGCAAATTAGACAAGTGTTTCAATTGGTGACTTCTGTAGCAAAGTTTCCAAAGACAACATACTTGTTATCTTTTGATAAGGAAGTGGTTGTTGAAGCACTTAAAGAAGTTCAAAAAGGTGATGGCGAGGAATATTTAGAAAAAATAATACAAATACCTATAGAAGTACCTCAACTGCCTCAAAACAAAGTTAATGAAGCATTGGTAAAAAGATTAAATAACATAATTTCCGAACATAACGGAATTTATTTTGAAACAGGTTATTGGGAGAAAATATTTGAAAGTTGTATTGAGCCTTTTATTAAAAATTTAAGGGATGTTAACCGAATTTGTAATGCTGTTAATTTTAAAATGTCAACAATTGCTACAGAAGTAAATTTTGTAGATATTGTAGCAATTACAACTATTGAAATGTTTTTGCCTGAAGTATATATTTGGATAAAAAACAACAAAGCAATTCTAACCGGCTTGCCTGATATGAAAAATTTTAGTCTGAAAGAGAAAAACAAAGACGAGTGGTACGTTCTATATAACAAAGAAATTGATAGTATTATTAAATCTCAAAATAACTCTTATATTCACAATCTAAAAGTTAAACTTGCAATGGACGTTTTGTCTGCCTTGTTTCCGTCTTTTGGAAATAAAATTGGAAAGAGTTATGAAGTACCACACAGTAATATGTGGCGTAAAGATAACAAAGTATCACACTATGATAAATTTGACAGATACTTTATGTTGGATTTAGAAAGTATTTCTATAAAACGTTCAGAAATTGATAATATTCTCTATGTGTATGATAGCAACAAAATAATGGATGTTTTATTGAACAAAGATAACAACCAAAGCAGTTATGAGCTTTTAGAAGAGTTGTTGGTTTCTATTAAAGACATCGAACATGATAAAAACAGAGTAAAAACTATATTGTTTGCATTATTGAGCTGCTCAGATAAATTAAACAGCAATTCTAAATATCATTATTTATCGTTAAGTAGTAGTAGATATGCCGATTATGTTATTGTTGATTTAATAAAAGTTTTGCCGCCAGAAGAAAGGTTTTTATATTTATCTGAACTGATTTTAATTAGCTCTTTAGAGCTATTATCAAAAATAGCTACGATAATTAATATGATTGAATTAGCATATGGTAGATTGGCCGCAAACGGAAAAGAAGAGAGTGATAATAAAATTATTACACTTGAAGAGCTAATTAAACTAGAGCCTATTTTTGTTGAAAGGATGAAACAGATATTAAAATCATTAAATTTGTTTGATTGCGAATACTGGAGAATGCCTGCCTATTTGCTTGAAAATTTTGATAAAGATTACTATGAAGATTATATAGAAGAAACTTTAAAGAATGATATTAACATCCTTAAGTTTTTATCTTCTTCTGTAGTGGTGTGGATCGGTTCAGGTAAACAGTATGAAATACAAGACACATATAAAAAATATTTGTCAGACGAAACAATTTTGAAAGCAATTCGAAAAACTATCGAACAAGGTTCTTTTGCAACATTGCCCTTGGTTGTTCAAGAGAAAACAGCGGCTTTTTATTTGTATAAAACTAATAAAACGAATTACGAAAAAAATGTCGATCAAAAAGATGTAGAAGATACTATCAATAAATGGAAAAAACATACAACATCTAATTGATGCTTTCAGAAACATAAACTGGGAACCTTTTTGATGAAATTCTCGGAAAAGGTTCCCTGTACTTTATTTGATATTGTCAAAACATATGAAAAATCCGAACGCTTCACCTATAAGGTAAGGGTTCGGATTTGTTCTGTATGGTCGAGGCGACAGGATTCGAACCTGCGGCCCTCTGCTCCCAAAGCAGATGCGCTACCAAGCTGCGCTACGCCTCGATATTTAAATGTATTCTGTTTTTCATGATGTTTGCTGCTTTGCTCGCCCTCTTGCGGTGTACAAAAGCATTAATAAGTTTACCCCAAAACCCCATATTTGTCAACAGTTTTCACTAATTTTTCAATACCCT
This sequence comes from Acutalibacteraceae bacterium, assembly GCA_045604385.1. Classification (GTDB taxonomy): domain Bacteria; phylum Bacillota; class Clostridia; order Oscillospirales; family Acutalibacteraceae; genus UBA6857. The sequence goes on along the minus strand of JAZUNX010000070.1, from coordinate 14,059 downwards.
TGAAAAAAGTCGGTTTTTCGTGTATAATGCTTCTACGAAGAAAATTATATGAGGAAACAGCTATGAAGATACAACAGTCAGCAGAAAACTATCTTGAAACCATTCTTATGTTAACCAACCGTAATGGCTCCTGCCGTTCAATAGATATAGCAAATGAATTAGGCTTTTCCAAACCAAGTGTCAGCATCGCCATGAAAAATCTGCGCGAAAACGGATATATTGATGTTATGGGCGACGGAAAGATCCTTCTTTTAGAGCCGGGAAAAAAGATTGCCGAAAGTCTTTATGAAAGACATACGGTACTCACCCGCGCCTTTATAAAGCTCGGCGTGAACAGTGAGACAGCCTCGGAGGATGCCTGTAAGATTGAGCATATTATCTCCGAAGAAACCTTTGATGCTATCAAAAGACATTTTAAATAATCCCCTTCAACGTTAAAAGGCGACTCACTCGAGTCGCCTTTCTTTTTTTACTGCTCTCAGCAGCAGTTGTCATGACAACCGCAACCGTTATTGCAGTTGTTACAGTTACAGCCACAGCCGTTACCGCCGAACACGTTGCCGCCGTCACCGCAGAACACGAATAAGAGAATAAGAATGATAATCCATGTGCAGCAGTTGCCGCCGAATAAACCGTTGTTGTTACAGCTCATTTACCTTTACCCCCTCTCCTCTTCGGGCGTTTCGTCGCCCTACATCAACAGTATATGTTTTTGCCGACGGTGTGTTACTATTTTGCATAAGAATATTTTTAGGGTCAAAAATATTAACAGTAAATTTTGAGGAGATTTATTTATGTATGACGTTTTTTCTTTTGAGAGGGGCAAAATTTTATTTGACACTGAAGAGCTTTACGGTAAGATTTTCTTTGAGGCAAGATCAAAAACAGCCGAGCATAAAATATATGAAAGGTCATCAAACACCCTTGCTCATAAAAATGAAAATTCTCAAAAATTAAAGAAAATCAAAGAAAGAGAAAGATAATCTCAAAAATTAAAGATTCGTATAATGTTTTTGACCTTTTTTGACCTTTGAAAAATCAAGTTTTCGAACTATAATAAAATCATAAGGTCAAAGAAAGTCAAAGTCAAACTTTCTTGATAAAAAGGAAGTGGTAAAATGAATCTTTCCAATGTTATTGCCCAAATGATAAGCGATATGCTGGAAGAAAATGACGAAATAGAAATTCAGCGCAATATCCTTGCACAGGATTTAGGCTGTGTACCAAGTCAGATAAACTATGTTCTCTCTTCCCGCTTCACTCCCGAAAGAGGCTTCATGGTCGAAAGCAGGCGGGGCGGCGGAGGCTTTATCAAAATCACCCGTATAGTCTATGATAAAAGCTCTCTCCTTTCCCAGATAATCTCCTCTGTGGGTGATGCAATAGACGAGGACACGGCACAGGCTCATGTTATGAATCTCCTTTATCAGGAAATCATCACAAAGCAACAGGCAGCCCTCATTCTTGCCGCCGTAAGCGAATCGCCTTACAGGTCTTTACCTGTTCCTGTCAGAGACATCATCAGAGCAAATATATTTAAGCAGATGCTGCTTACTCTCAACAGAGCTTGAGCGTAAGCGCTAAACGCAAAATGAAGGGCCGAGATTTTCAGTGAGATAGGGTCATCCCGCCCTACAATTAAATAATAATCTTTAACTTTTATCTGTTTGTTTCCTCTACGGAAAAGAGGGTAAAATATTGTGCTACGGTAAACCCGCGACCACAATTCCGCATTTCGCATTAATAAAAGGAGGTAATTACTATGTTATGTCAGAACTGTAAAAAAAGCGAAGCAACAACCCACATCAAACGTGTAATAAACGGCGAAGCCACCGAAAGTCATCTCTGCTCCTCCTGTGCACAGAACGCAGGCTACAGAGACCTTTTCGACGACTTTTCTTTTAATCTTCCCGGCATTTTCTCCTCTTTCTTCGGAGATACCGCCTTAAGCCTCGGTGAGAGCAGACTTGACCGCTGTGAAAAGTGCGGTTGCTGTTTCGACGATATTATCAAAACAGGCACCGTAGGCTGTGCCGACTGCTATGAAAAGTTTTATAACAAGCTTCTCCCCTCTATTCAGCGAATCCACGGCAAGGCCAAACATTCAGGCAAGGTTCCTGTGGTACACGAGGAAGAAGTGACCGTAAAGGAAAAGACTGTCGAAGAAAAAATCGCCGACCTTGAAGCAGAAATGCAAAAGGCAGTGTCAGAGCAGAACTTTGAAAGAGCTGCTATAATCAGAGACGAAATTAAAAAGGTGAAGGGGGAAAACTGATATGAAATGGTATAAAAATTCTGCAGAAATGTCCGACGTGGTTTTAAGCACCCGTATAAGGCTTGCGAGAAATCTTAAGCAGTACCCCTTCCCCGCCCGTTTGGACAGAGACGAAAAGAAAGCCGTCTGCAGTATCATAAAGGAAACCCTTAAAGAGGAAAAACTCACCTATATTGATATGGAAACTCTCACCCCTGTCGAGGCAGTTTCCTTGGCTGAAAAGCATCTTATCAGTGCAGAGTTTGCCTCAAACGGCACGGGCCGTTCTCTTCTTCTTTCCGAGGAAGAAGATGTAAGCCTCATGCTCTGTGAGGAAGACCATATCCGTATCCAAATTATCGAGCCCGGGCTTTCTCTTGAGGAGGCTTACAAAAAAGCCGACCGAATTGACACTGTGATTGAAAACAAGCTCTCCTATGCCTTCGATGAGCGCATAGGCTATCTTACCCAATGTCCCACAGATTTAGGCACAGGTATGCGTGCATCGGTACTTCTTCACCTGCCTGCCCTTTCAAAAAAAGGTGCAGTCCGCAATCTCACCACCACCGTCGCCAAATTAGGTCTTACCCTTCGCGGCTCCTACGGTGAGGACGGTGAAATTTTGGGTGATATTTACCAGCTCAGCAACCAGGTTACCTTAGGCATTTCCGAAAAGGCCGCCCTTCAGAATCTCAACTCAATCGCCCTGCAGATTGTTACACAGGAAAAGCAGGCAAGAGCCGTTCTTGTAAAGGACGAGGATTTTATGGACAAAATTTTCAGAGCCTACGGTATACTCAAAAGCGCTTATAAGCTCACCTCAAAGGAGCTTACAAACCTTATCTCTTATGTTCGTTTAGGTGCCGCCGAAGGACTTTTCGACATCCCTGTTGAAAAATTAAGTGCTCTTATGACGGAGCTTCAGCCGGCAACGATGAACACACAGAGCGAAACTACTCTCACCCGTTCACAGCGTGATATAAAGCGTGCAGAAAAGGTCAGAGAAGCATTAGGTTAAACGAAAACGGGACGTTAAGAAAGAACGTTCCGTTTTTTTACAATTCGCAATTCTCAAATTCGCAATGCACAATCGCGGGAAGGATTTAATGTTGCAGTAAATGTGCGGAGTTTCGCTTTATTTCGCATTCAGAATTTACCAAGGGCGGTGTATTGCTTTTTCATTCCCAAAATTTTACACGCGATTGCGCATTACCAATTATAAAGGAGGAAACTATAAATGTACAAATTCACCGGCTTTACCGAAAGGGCAAACCGAGCCCTTAATTCTGCCGTGGAAATAGCAGAAAATTTCGGTCACACATATATCGGCACGGAGCATCTTCTTGCCGGAATCGTAAGAGAGGACAACGGCGCAGGCACCTCTGCCCTCACCTCAAAGGGTGTCACCTGTCAGCGCGTTCTTGACCTTATAAAGAAAAATGTGGGCATAGGTATCCCCACAGTCCTTTCTCCCGACGATTTTTCACCAAGATGTAAGGGTGTAATTGAGCTTTCCGTTGCTCTTGCCGGGAAGGAAAATTCGGGATATATCGGCACAGAGCATCTTCTGTGCGCCATGCTGAAGGAAGGCGACAACAGCGCCTGCTATCTCCTTTCACAGATGGGACTTTCTGCCCCCATTCTTTTAAGTCAGGTCAGATCAGGCACCGCAAACAGCTTTCAGGGAAGATTTTCCGACAAGAAAAGTGCCGAAAAGGAAAGCACCCCCAATCTTGACAAATACGGTCAGGATCTTACGGAAAAGGCGCAAAAGGGTGAAATCGACCCTGTCATCGGCAGAGAAAAGGAAATTGAAAGAGTTATACAGATCCTTTGCCGCAGAAATAAAAACAACCCCTGTCTCATCGGTGAGCCGGGTGTGGGTAAAACGGCTATTGCCGAGGGTCTCGCACTAAAAATCGCAAAGGGTGAGGTTCCCGAGCTTTTAGCTGACAAAAGAATAGTCAGCCTCGACCTTACGGGTATGGTGGCAGGCACCAAATACCGCGGTGACTTTGAAGAAAGAATCAAGCACTGCATCGACGAGGTTACCAAAAGCAAGCGGGTAATTCTCTTTATCGACGAGGTGCACAATCTCATCGGTACAGGCTCTGCCGAGGGTGCCGTGGATGCGGCGAACATCCTCAAGCCCTCTTTGGCACGAAGTGAGCTTCAGGTAATCGGCGCCACCACTTTGGAGGAATACAGAAAGTATATCGAAAAGGATTCGGCTCTCGAAAGACGTTTTCAGCCTGTCAAGGTCGGTGAGCCGACAGAAGAAGAAACCGTGGAAATCCTTAAAGGGCTCCGTGACAAATACGAGGCTCATCACAAGGTAAAAATCAGCGACGAGGCAATTACTGCCGCCGTAAAGATGTCATCAAGATATATCAGCGACCGCTTCCTTCCCGACAAGGCGATAGACCTGATTGACGAGGCGGCCTCAAAGGTGAGATTAGAAGCCTATATTGCTCCCCCCGAAATCAAGGAGGCTGAAGAAAGACTGAAGTCTTTGCAGGAAGAAAAGGCTGCCGCCATAAGCAATCAGGACTTTGAGCGTGCGGCAGGTCTGCGTGATAAAGAAAAGGAGCTTATGAGTGAAATTACTGTAGGCAGAACACGCTGGAAGGAAGAAAAAAGAGCGGAAACAGGCCTTGTCACTGCCAAGGAAGTGGCAAAGATAATAGCAGGGTGGACCGGTATTCCTGCCGATGAGCTGACGAAAAAGGACAGTGAACGCCTTCTTAAAATGGAGGACATTCTCCACGAAAGAATCATCGGTCAGTCTGCCGCAGTTTCTGCCGTTTCCAAGGCTCTTCGCAGAGGCAGAAGCGGACTTAAGGACCCGAAAAGACCAATGGGCTCCTTTATCTTCCTCGGTCCCACGGGTGTGGGTAAAACAGAGCTTTGCAAGGCATTGGGCAGTGCGGTCTTCGGTGACGAAAATGCAGTTATCCGTTTTGATATGAGTGAATTCATGGAAAAGCATAACGCTTCCCGTCTGGTTGGCTCTCCTCCCGGTTATGTAGGCTACGAGGAAGGCGGTCAGCTGACGGAAAAGGTCAGAAGAAAGCCCTATAGCGTTATCCTGTTTGACGAAATAGAAAAGGCTCACCCTGACATTTTCAATATGCTTCTGCAGATTCTTGATGACGGTATACTCACCGATTCACAGGGCAGAAAGGTTGACTTCCGCAACACAGTCATCATTATGACCTCAAACCTCGGTGCCAAGCTTATTGCAGGTGAAAACGGTGCCATCGGCTTCACAAAAAGCACCCTGTCCGACGACGAGCGTATTTCACAGGCAGTTACGAGTGAACTGAAAAAGGCCTTCCGCCCCGAATTCTTAAACCGTATCGACGAGACAATTATCTTCAAACAGCTCAAAAAGGATGAAATCGAACAGATAGCCTCAAATATGCTTAAAAACCTCAAACAGCGACTTTCCGACCTTGAAATTGAAGTTGATTTTTCAAAGGAAACCGTATCCTTTATCAGCGACAAGGGCTTCGACCCTCTTTACGGTGCAAGACCCTTACGAAGGGCAATACAGACCAAGATAGAAGATGTCCTTTCGGAAAAGATACTTGACGGCTCTATGGAAAAGGGCAAAAAGTATCTGTGCGATATAAAGAATGGAAAAATTATGATCGATGCGGCAGTATGATTTAAAGAAACAATCCGATTAATAATACCCTTCTAACAACAAAACCATTGTAATCCTTTTTTAAAGGTCTACAATGGTTTTCATCTATTTATTCTATTGTCGAAAAAATGTCCTCGAAATCTTCTTCGGGATCCTCGGAAAGCTCTTTCTCACCATCCTGTACTTCACCCTTTTCCTCTTTTTTCGTCCTGAATGCAAGAGCAAAAACAAGAACGATTATAAGAGCAATCAGAGCCACGGCAGCAACGATGATAATATAATTATCCGTAAGGAAGCTTACAATATTACCGCGTCCCTCATAGGTGAGATAAATGACACCCTTACAGTCATCGCGGGAAACGAGAGTGCGTCCGCCGTCTTTTTCCGTAACATAAAGGACTTCTCCGTCTTCTTTGGTGATGCTGTCGGTACGCTTGCCGAACTCAAAGGTTTTACTGCCGTAATCCACATAGGCGAAAACCTCACCGTCTTCAGCATATTTCTTTTCGGTTATGACAAGCTCACCTTCGGAAAGACCGAGCTGTCCGTAATCCTTATATGTGGTGAACACATAATACTTATCGGAAACGAGCTTACCCGTATTGACCGCTACAACCGTTTTGAACACCGTGGCAAGAGCGCCGACGCTTATCACGGCAACGAGGACAAGGCTGAGAATAATTTTCAGAAAGGTGTGTTTGCCCTTTGATTTTTTCTCTTCGGGCTTCTCTTCCTCTGACGGTTCTTTTTCTTCCCCTTCCCTTATCCATTCGGGTGTATAGTTTTCGGGAAAGTCAAAGTCATCTTTTTCCACGGCAGAAATCTCTTCCTCCGCCACATCTTCATAGGGAGTGTCTTCCTGACTGATTACGTTTTCTGCCGCACCGTCAAAAGGGACATCTTCATCCTTCTGAGGCTCTTGTGCTATAGTTTCTTCCTGCAAAGCCTTACCTTCGGCTTTTTCTTTTTTCTTGAGTCTCTTTTTTTCTTTTCTTGACAGCTTCTTTTCTGTAGGAGCATCATCGTCCTCGTCGGACATTATTCTGGCATATTCATCAAAAAGCTCGTCACGGCTGGGCTTTTCCGTCTCTTGACGGGGGGCCTCGGGTTCCTGTGAAGAGACCTCGCTTTCGATTTCCAAATCCTTTTTGGGTGCTTCCGCAGAAAGAACAGTCATTTTAGGTTTAGCTTTTACAGGCTCCTGCTCAGTCTGTGCGGAAAACTTCGCGATAAATTCGCTCACGCTGTCAGTAATTTCTTCAGACTGCTTTTCTTCACCGACGGGGGCTTTGTTATCCTCTTCATTTTTTTCCGCCGAAAAAGAGGAAAAACCGTCTTCGCCCTTTTCCAGCAAAGATGAGCCTTTTTTTATGGCCTTTTCCGCCGCCATGGTCTTATCAAAAATGCTGTTCAGTTCATCCAGACTTTTTGGTCTGTAACCTGCCATTATATCACTTCCTTACCTTATTACAAATTCCCTTTATCAATATGCGTTCTTTTCGAGTATTACGTTTATCATATCGTTGATGCTTTTAAGATTTTTCATAATGGTAGTGTTGTCAGTTCTTATCTCAACGGATTTTTCCATAGCCTGACGGACAATGCCCTTTGATTTTTCGTGAGCCGCTTCAATGATTTCGTTGGCTCTTTTATCGGCATCAACCTTGATTTTTGCCACAGTTTTGCTCAGTTCCTCGAACACTCTTTCAATAACCTCGCTGTGGTTGTTTTCTTCGATGGTGAAGTATATGCCGAGCTCCTGCATATCCTTTTTGAGCTGTTCAAATTTTCTTTCGTTTTCTTCGCCCCAGGCAATTACATTTGCATATTCCTGCTGAAGCATCGCGATATATCTGTCAACCTCTTCAGTGTTGTAGCCTTTTTCTTCTATAGTGAAATTAACCTCTGCCATAATCTTTGCTCCTTCACTTGAAAATAATCTTATTGTAAAACAACAAGATTCCGGGAACCCGTCCCGCATTTTCAATGCATCGACAGGTCGGATTCTTATTCAGTATTAATTATACTCTAACAAAAAGCAAAATTCAACACAGTTAACACAATATTTATATTAATTTTCAAAGGAGAGAACAATTTATTTTCTTATTCCACCGTTACACTCTTGGCCAAGTTTTTCGGCTTATCAATATCACAGCCTCTTTCTCTTGCTGTGTAATAGCTCATAAGTTGCAGAACAATCACCTGCAGAAGACAGGAAAATTCGTCTGCCGTGTCGGGCAGAAGAAAGACATTTTCTTCATCGGTAAGCTCCTTCGCCTTCTTCTCTTTGGCTAAAATCAACACTTTGGCACCTCTCGCCTTAACCTCTTTTATATTAGCGAAGGTTTTCGGAAAAAGTCTTTCCTCACAGCAAAGTGCCACCACGGGCGTACCCTTTTCCAGCAAAGAAATGGTTCCGTGCTTAAGCTCACCTGCAGGATAAGCCCCCGTGTTTATATAGCTTATCTCCTTCATTTTCAGACTGCCCTCCATAGCCGCCGCAAAGTCACTGCCTCTGCCGATGAAGTAACCCGATTCTTTTCCGTCAAAAATACCGCTGAAGCTTTCTGCCTTTTCCCTTTGGTCGATTATTTCCTGCACTTTTTCGGGCAAGAGCTTAAGCTCTTCAAACAATCTGTCCCTTTCGCTTCTTTTTATCTGCCATCTTTCGTGAGCAAAGCAAAGAGCAAAAAGATAAAGAGAAAGAACCTGCGCCGTATATGCCTTGGTGGTTGCCACAGCGATTTCGGGACCTGCCTCGGTGTAAATGACATTGTCGCTTTCCCTTGCTATAGAACTGCCCCTGACGTTAATAACAGAAAGGGTTTTCGCCTTTTTCTCCCTGGCTTTCAGAAGCGCTGCAAGGGTATCAGCAGTCTCACCGCTCTGACTGATGAAAATGCATAGGGTTTTACTGTCAAGAGGCGTGTTGCCGTAACGGAATTCACTTGCAGTTTCGGCAATACAGGTAATATTCGCGAGCTTTTCCGTAAGAATCTTTCCTGCTAAACCCGCGTGATAAGCGGAGCCGCATCCTACAAAGCAGATTTTCTGCAAGGCGAAAAAGCTCTTTTTCAGCTCGCCCAGTTCAGGCAAAAGCTCACCCTTTGCCGTAAGGGCATCGATTGTCTTTTTCAGCACCTCGGGCTGTTCAAAAATCTCCTTGAGCATAAAGTGTTCGAAGCCGCCCTTGTCTGCCGCCTGTTCGGGAAGATTTACCCTTTCAGCTGTCTTTTTTATGCTCTTTCCGTTTGCGCCGAAAAAGCTTATACCCGCCTTTTCTATCACTGCCGTTTCACCCTCGTCAAGAGTGAAAATATCCCTCGTATAGGGCAAAAGAGCAAGGGCATCGGACGAGAAAAACCTGCCCTCATCACTTTTTCCGCAAAGGAGAGGACTGCCCCTGCGAAGACCGTAAATCATATCGGGAAAATCCCTGCACAAAACACAAACAGCATAAGAGCCCTCCAGCACCTTGCGGCATTTTCCGAGTGCTTCAAGCACATCCCCGTCATAGTATTTTTCAAGAAGATTGGCAATAACCTCCGTATCCGTACTGCTTTTGAAAACAAAGCCTTCACTTAAAAGCTCCTTCTTCAGCGGCAGATAGTTTTCGATTATGCCGTTATGAACTATGGTAAAAATCCCCGACGAGCTGCTGTGGGGGTGAGAATTGATGTCGTCAGGCTCTCCGTGAGTTGCCCAGCGGGTGTGACCTATACCGCATTTTGCAGTCAGCTCTATGCCGAAAAGCTTGTTTTTAAGATCCTTTATCCGCCCCGAGGTCTTTATGGTTGTCACCTCATTTTGCTCCATCACTGCTATACCCGACGAATCGTAGCCTCTGTATTCAAGATGTTCAAGTCCTCTTATGAGATAAGGTACAGCCCTGTTTTTACCCACGTAGCCTATTATTCCGCACATATAAAATCTCCTTTCGGTAAAAATCCTTTTACTTTTTATTATTTTATGTTATAATGATCCCAAATATTGATTAAGTTTATTTTTACGGAGTGAATTATGGAATATTTTTTATTTGCTTTGGGCTGTCTGCTTTTTTTGGCAGTCGGAATTTTTGTTATAGCCGAAACAGAAGCTCACAAGGGTGACGCCAAAGGCAAAAAGGACTATCTGCTCATTTTAGGCTGCCGAGTTAGAGGGAGCGAAGCAGAGGAAACCCTTCGTATGCGCTGTGAAAAAGCAGCAGACTACCTCAAAGCACATCCCGAAACCGTAGCCATAGCCTGCGGAGGTATCGTCCACGATGACCAGAGTATAAGTGAAGCACAGGCTATAGAAGAAATATTAGTCTCAAAAGGCATAGAAAAAGAGAGAATAATAAGAGAAGATAAATCCACAACCACTGTGGAAAACTTTAAAAATGCGAAAAGAATAATCAAAACCCACGGTAACATTGACGATTACCGCCTCGCCCTTCTTTCAAGCGATTTCCACCTTATGCGTGCAAGGCTTATCGCAAAGAAGGCAGGTCTTAACTGTCAGACAGTCTCTGCCCCTTCACCGAAAAAAGAGCTTACAAAGAACTATATAAGAGAGTTTTTCGCTTTCATAATCTTCATAATAGGAGGAAAATAATATGGCAAACGTAAAAATGCAGGCTTACAAGGTCAGCAAAATCATTTTTAACAACAAAGTAAACGGCAAGGTTCAGTTAAAGCTCAGCAACAAAATTTCCCATAACGTAAAATACAGCAGTAACGGCACCTGCGAAGCGGTTATGACCGTGGAAGCATTTGATAAGGAGCATAAGGATGTCCTTAACGCCAAGGTAACGGTACACGGTGTTTTCATCATCGACAAAGAAATCGAAAAGGAATTTGTCCACGTGGAAACCTTCAAGGAGCTTTTCCCCTTTGCCAAAGCCCTCGTCACCACCATCTCCGCCAACGCAGGCGTACCTCCCATTATCATAAAAAACATCGACATCGAAAAACAGGAAATTTATCGCTTTGAAATGAACAATAAGGACGAATAAGGTGAATTTTATGTCTGAACTTCTTAACCAGCTCAACGACGAAGAACTCGACTTTACCGTGCGCTTTACGGACACGGAAGGCAATTACGGTGAGTACGAGTTTTTAGATATCGTCCTCTACAAAGAAAGAGAATATGCCGTCGTAGAGCCGACGGACGGTGACGGCTATGTGGATATTTTCCTTATAACCGAAAAAGACAGCAAGGAAGCCTATGAAAGAGTAGATGACGACCTTGCTTTAGATGAAATATTTGAAATTTTTAAAAAGAAAAATGAAGACGAGTTTGATTTTGATTAAAGGAATTATCCTTCATACTCCGTCAAAGACTTAAAGGTATACCCCTCTGCTCTTGCCTTATCTATTATCTCGCCAAGAGCATTTGCATTATCCTTTGAAACGCTGTGAAGAAGGATAATTGCACCCGGATGAAGTCTTGACATAACCTTTTCCACGGCATAATCCTTGCCTCTTTCTTTGGTGGTATCCCAATCGTCATAAGCCACAGACCAGAACGCACTCATATATCCCATACTCTTTACGGCATCGAGGGCGTTTTCCGTATACTCACCTGCAGGAAAGCGGAAATATTTTGCCGCATAACCGAAGTTTTCACGGAGATAGTTTTCCGTCTCCTCTATTTCTTTTATCATCTGCTCCCTTGAAATAGATGAAAAAGAAGGATGAGTGGCTGAATGATTGCCGACAATATGCCCCTCTTTTATCATACGGGCAATAAGCTCTTTTTCCTTTTCGATATGATCAAGAGTGCAGAAAAAGGCGGCAGACACCTGCTTTTCTTTAAGAACATCAAGAACACGGGCTGTAAGATTTTCATGCTCATATCCGCAGTCAAAGGTGAGATACAGCACCTTTTCCGTGGCCTTCCTGTCAAGAGTTAAGGCACCGTATTTATCGAAGGTATCCTGAAACTCTTCCACGGTGAAGTGAGCCTTGCCTCCCGATGCAGGGCCGTGAGAATGTGAAAGTTTTTTATTGGAAATACCTTCGGGAGCTTTAGTCACCGGATAGGTAATCTTTGGGAGAGGCGCATACCCGGACAGAGTATCGGCACCATTTTCACCTGTTATTATCATTTCATTTTCTGCAGAAAGATTTTCCTCATTTAAAACCGTCGAAGAGTTAATTTTCGGCGCCGCTTCCTCTTCGGAAGAAGATTCCTGCTGTGAAGAATCCCCCTGCTGCGAGGAAGAGCCCTGCTGTGTGTCCGACTGAAACTCCGAGGTAAGGTCATTATCCTCCATGGCACAGCCCGTCAGTATAAATGCAAAAGCGAAAGCCAATATGAGTAAGATGTATTTTTTCATAAATATTCCCCCTTTTATGTATGAATGCAGAATGCTGAATAAAGGGTCACTTCGTTTCGATTGTATCTGTGTAAAGTTTGATGTGAATTTTCACATTTACACCGTCCAAGTAAAATATGTTTATAATTTACTCTTTATCCGTTTTAATAAATTTTTCTATGCGGAAAAGGATAATAAAAGATTTTATCAAATTATCCCGCGACCATAATTCCGCATTACGAATTGTTCAAATCCGCGACCGCAATTCTGCGTTCTGCATTCATTATGAAACGGCACAGCCGTGCCACCTCCCGCTTTCATGGGAGGCAGCTGCGTCGGTACCCGTCGGTGCTGTTGTAACACTCTTTCATTTGAACATATAACCGATGTCCGAAGCCAGACCTTCAACGGATTTCATAGCCTTGTTCATATTCTTCTTCATGCTTCGCTTCATACCGCTGCCCTTCCACATACCTTTCATAAATGCAGTGGCGCCGCCCACAGCCATACCGATGCCGATACCTGTCATAATGCTGTTCTTTTTCATTATATCCCTCTTTTTTCAAATTGTTCTTTTTGTCCTCATTGAAAGGACAGTTATATTTTTTCCCCGAAAAATTTTATTATAAATTGAAATTTTTTCTTTCACTTATTTCTTTATAAAGTAAAATATGCTATACTCTTCACAGAAAAACAAAGGAGTACCCTATGTCTGATATAAACATTGTCCTCGTCGAGCCTCAAATTCCCCAAAACACGGGTAATATTGCCCGTACCTGCGCCGCCACGGGTGCTTCTCTGCATCTGGTGAAGCCTATGGGATTTACCGTTGACGACAAAAAGCTGAAAAGAGCAGGTCTTGATTATTGGCACATGCTCGACATAACCTATTATGAAGGTCTTGATGACTTTTTTGAAAGGAACAAGGACGGAAACTTCTTCTTTCTTACCACCAAGGGCAGAAGAATTTTCACCGAGGTTCCTTTCCCGAAAAATACCTTCATTCTTTTCGGCAGAGAGGATGCAGGTCTTCCCGAAGAGCTTTTAAAGGAACACGAGGAAACCTCTCTTCGCATACCTATGGTTGACGATGCACGAAGTCTCAATCTTTCCAACACCGCCGCCATAGTCACCTACGAAATTTTGCGTCAGTGGAACTATCCCGGTCTTTTATGTGAGGGACAGCTGACTAAATTTAACTGGTAAGGAGATGCTTATGAATAAAAATTTTACTAAAGAGGATATAATCAAAAAGCACGAAACCAATGTAAAATCTGCCTTTACGGGACTTTCTCTTGCAGGTGTTCTCGGCGTAATTTATGTTGTACGGTATTTTATTACGGGCAATTTCAACTTTCATTTCAGTCTTTCACTTCCCGAAATGATGTTAAAGCTCGGTCACGGCGGTACGGTTAGCGCACCGGTCGCATACGGGATTACGGCAGTATTTTTTGCCCTTTACATTCTTGTGACGGTTCTTTGTCTTAAGGATGCGAAATTTCTCAAAGGCGGTCTTGCCATTTATGCCTTTGATTTTGCCTGCCTTTTATTCTTTATGTTTGTGGTCTTAAGACAGTTTCCCGACTCCTTTTCAAAAGACCTTTATATTGAAGTAATACTCCATTCCTTCAATATTCTTTTCCTTTCGGTGGGCATTTATTCTCACCAAAAGCTGAAAGGAATAAAATAAAAAAAGAGAACCATTGTAAAAGTCAAATGAAGTGACCCCAAAAAGTTAGACAAAGTTTTTTAGAAAAACTTGTGCAAATTAAATATTAAGCTGCTAAAATGGCTTGAGATCTGTGCACAGCAGGTGTCAAGCCATTTAATTTTAGCTTGATTCTACGATTATTGT
>JAZUNX010000069.1:0-34253 GCA_045604385.1 Acutalibacteraceae bacterium | reverse complement strand
CGGTACCCGTGAAGAGATGGGTGTCCTGGAGAACCATTGCGATATTTCTGCGGAGATCCTCTCGCTTGTAATCCCTAATATCCACACCGTCAATGGTTATGGAGCCTGACTGTATGTCGTAGAATCTGTTAAGAAGATTGGTTATGGTGGTTTTACCTGCACCTGTGGAGCCTACGAAGGCAACCTTTGTACCGCTTTCGGCATTAACGGAAACATTCTTAAGCACCTCCGTACCCTCGACATAAGAGAATGTAATATGGTCAACTTTTATGTCACCCTTGAGGGGAACATATTTATTGCCGTTTTCTGCAGGTACCTTCCATGCGAAAGCACCTTCATTCTCTGATTCCTCCTCTTCACCGAGTGCATTTTTAATGAGGCGGACAAGAGTGACCTTGCCCTCGTCGGTTTCGGAGGGAGTGTCGAGGATTTCGAAAACTCTTTCTGCGCCTGCCATAGCGGAAACGAGAGTGCTGTAGCAGGAGGCAATCTGTGCTATGGGGGTGCCGTAGCTCTTTGATTTGTCAAGATAAGCCGTAAGTGTACCGATGTCCATACCGCCGCCCATGACGATTTTTGCGCCTAAAATGACGACAATGGCATAGTTCACTCTCGTTATCATTGACATAAGCGGTCCCATAAAGCCGCCGATAATATTTGCCTTTACACCGATTTTACGGTAGTTTTCGTTAAGCTCGCTGAAGCCTTCCTTAGTTCTTTCCTCGTGGCAGAAAAGCTTTACGTTTTTGATACCGCGGATATATTCCTCGATATAGCCGTTAACCTCACCGATAGCCTTCTGCTGTTCTTTGAAAAGAGGGGAGCATTTTTTGGTGATGATAATAACTGTCATAAACATCAGCACCACAGCCACCGTAATGGTGAGAGTAAGCTTCCATGAGGCGATTATCATAAAGCCTACCGTAAGCACCGCAGAAATCGAGGAGGTGATGAGAGTGGGGAGAGTGTTGCTCACAAGGTCACTTACTCTGCTTATATCGTTGGTGAAACGGCTCATTATCTCGCCTGTTTTTCTGCCGTCAAAGAAGTTAAGAGGCAGGGTCTGAAGGTGATTGAAAAGGTCGCGTCTCATATTTGCCAATGTCTTTGACGAAACATAAAGCATTATTCTCGTATATACAAGATTGAGAGTAGAGGAGAAGATGAAGCCTGCCGCCATAAGCACAAGCCATTTTGTGATGGAGGCAAGAGCGGCGGAAACATCGGGATTTGTTGCCACAACCGTTTCGGCGATGGTGTTGATAACGGGCATCATGGCGAGTGAAGCGGCGAAGCTTGTCACCGTGGTAAGCACAACGGAAATACAGACAAGAACAATCAGTCCCTTGAAGTCATTGAGATAGCTAAAAAGGCGTCTGGTTGCCTGCTTCATATCCTTCGGCTTTGCCTTCTTTTTAGCCTCTGCCTTTTTCTTTTCTAATTCTTCCCTTTTCTGCTTTTCCTCGGCCGTTTCGTTTTCGGGAATTTTCTTTTTGGATTTTTTTACGGTTATAAATTTTTTCTTTTTCTTTTTTTCTTCTTTTACAATATCTTTTACATCTTTTTCCATTTCATTTTCCGTAGGAAGTCTGCTCATTGTGCCAACACTCCTTCCTGCTGAGAAACAAAGATTTCACGGTAAACCGCGCTCGTTTCCTTGAGTTCATCGTGGGTACCGACAGCCTCGATTTTACCGTCCTCTATAACTATGATTCTGTCTGCATCCATAATGGAGGTAATACGCTGTGCGATGATAAGCTTGGTTATGTCCTTATATTTTTCGTCACGGAGAGCCTTTTTGAGTTTGGCGTCTGTGGCAGTATCGACAGCACTTGTGGAGTCGTCAAAGATAAGGATTTTCGGCTTTTTGAGAAGGGCGCGGGCGATACAGATTCTCTGTCTCTGGCCGCCTGAAACGGTGGAGCCTCCCTGTCCGAGCTCGGTATCATAGCCTTTTTCAAATTCACTTATAAATTCGTGAGCCTGTGCATCCTCTGCAGCGGCAAAGATTTCTTCGTCAGTGGCTTCGGGCTTGCCCCAGCGGATATTTTCCATAATCGTACCCGAAAAGAGCATATTCTGCTGAAGCACCACGGAAATTTCACTGCGGAGGTTTTTGAAGGTATAATCCTTTACATTTCTTCCGCTTACAAGCACTTCACCCTCGGTGGTGTCATAAAGACGGGGAATAAGCTGAATGAGGGTGGATTTTGATGAGCCTGTGGAGCCGATGATACCCACGGTTTCACCCGCATTTATTTTAAGGTTAATGTCTTCAAGAATATTTTTCTCAACGGTTTCGTTATATTTGAAGGTGACATTTTTAAATTCGATGCTGCCTTCTTCCACTTTAAGGCTTTCGTCGGCATCCTTATCGCTTACGGTGGATTCCTGTTTGAAGATTTCACCGATTCTATCGATGGAAGCCTTTGAAACGAACATACTTACAAAGACTAAAAGAACGGTCATAAGAGAAGAAAGCACCTGTGTAATATAAGCGATAAAGGCACTCATTTCACCTGTGGTAAGACCTGATTTGCCGTCGAGGATAAGGGCACTGCCTCTCCAAAGGGCAAAGACCATACAGCCGTAAACAACCACCATAATGGCAGGTGTGATGTAAAGAACGAGGCTTTGTGCCCTGATGTTCATTTTAAGGACCTCGTTGTTTACTTTTTCGAATTTTTCTTTTTCGTGGTCTTCACGGACAAAGGATTTAACCACACGGATACCGTTGATATTGCCTCTTAAAACACCGTTGAATTTATCGGTGGTCTTGAGCATTTTTTTGAAGGCAGGTACTGCCATATAGCCCATAATTGCCAAAATGATTATAATTGCAGGCAGAGCCACATAGAACATGGAAGAAAGCTCCTTGCTCTTTTCTACGGCATACATAAGGGCTGTGATGAGCATAAGGGGACCCTTGATGAAGGTGACGATGGTATTTTTATAAGTATTCTGTATCATTGACACGTCACTTGTCATACGGGTGATAAGTGTGGAGATTTTCAGCTTATCTATGTTTTCGAAGGATAAGCTCTGTATCTTATAAAAAAGCTCACGGCGTAAATTTGCACCAAAGCCCATACTTGCTATGGCAGAGCATCGGGCGGCAATATAACCGATAATGAGTGTGACGGCGCAGAGAAGGAGCATTTCGATAAGCTTTGAGGTAAGCTGACCTGTTATTTCGTCGGGAGAAAAGTTTCCGCCCTTGAGAAGCACCAATATATCCGTAACCTCACCCATAACTGTGGGGATTTTCAGTTCAACCACAACGTCAAGATAAATCATTATCGGACAGATGATGGTTAGCAGTCTGTAGCCTTTAGTATACTCTAAAAAACGTTTGAGCAAAGAGCATACCTCCTTTGTTTTTAAAAGATAATTGCATTAGCCAATGCAAAGTAAATTACAAGAGAAATTGTGTCCACGAGAGTGGTAATCAGGGGACCTGCCATAAGTGCCGGGTCAAGCTTTAACAGCTTTGCCACAATAGGCAGGGTACAGCCGATGGTCTTTGACACCACAACCACAGCCATAACAGCCATAGATACTACTAAAATTACGCTGTCGGTAACGTCACTGCCTGTGGTAAGGCGTAAAAGCAACATTCTGCCGTAGTTTGCCACGGCAAGAACAAGACCGACCATAAGGGACACACGGATTTCCTTCCAGAGGATGCGGAAGTAGTCCTTTATTTTGATTTCACCAAGAGCAAGACCACGGATAACAAGGGTGGAAACCTGATTACCCGAGTTACCGCCGGTGCCCATAAGCATGGGGATGCAGGCTGTAAGACCTGCCACCACTGAAAGCTTTGTTTCAAAGCCCTCGATAATCTGCCCCGTAAGAGTGGAGGCAAGCATAAGAACGATAAGCCAGGGGATACGGTTTTTGGCGAGGGATAAAACTCCCGTTTTGATGTATTCATCCTCCGAGGGAGTAAGAAGAGCCATCTTTTCGAAGTCTTCCGTAGCCTCTTCATCGATAATGTCGATAATGTCGTCGATGGTGATGATGCCAACCAGACGGTTTTCCTTGTCAACCACGGGAACGGAAAGAAGGTCGTATTTTTTTGCTATGGCGGCGACATCTTCTCTGTCATCCATGGTGGTAACATAAATAAGCTGTTCGTCGTCGGACATTATCTCCGTAAGAGGTGTGTCCTCGTCATTGAGAAGAAGTCTTCTCAAGGGGATGGTACCCACCAGATGACGCTTGTCGTCAATAACGTAGCAGGTGTAAATTGTCTCTTTATCGACACCTGTTCTGCGGATACTCTTTATTGCTTCGGCAACGGTGAGCCTGTCGTGAAGCTCCACCATTTCGATGGTCATAACACTGCCGGCGCAGTTGTCGGGGTAGGTGAGGAAGCGGTTGATTATTTCTCTTGTCTCCCTGTCCGTATTTGCAAGCACACGGCGCACTATATTTGCGGGAACCTCTTCGAGAAAGTCAACGGCATCGTCCACATAAAGGTCATCCATAAGCCGACCGATTTCGCTGTCAGTAATTGACTGCACGATAACCGACTGTTTTTCCGTGTCAAGATAGGAAAAGACATCGGCTGAAATATCTTTGGGTAATATGCGGAAAATTTTGACGGCGATTTTGTCATCGTCCAAATCCATAATGAACTCCGCAATATCGGGATATGCCATATCTGAAAGCTCATCCTTCAGAGCCTTGAGCATATTTTTGGCTAAAAGCCTGTAAAGGCCGCCGAATTCGTTTTCATTCATTTGTTTCACCGACTTTCATTGTCTTTTCAGGTGCAGACAAAAAGTACAGCACCTTCAGTGCAGCGCTGTCAGTGACAAGGCAGAACTGCACAAAAATATTAACTTGCACCCTTTAGGGTTACCATCACCGCTATCCATGCAGTTCCCACCTCCAAATAAATTTTTAGCATTAATCCGTAAATTATATTATACATTATTATGTTAAACAAAGTCAAGCATTTTAAACACATCGGAGCAAAAGACAAAGACTGCTGAAACAGGGCTTTTAAACGCAAAAATACCTCCCGCAACGGAGCAGGAGGTATTACATATATTCACTTAATCTTCACTTATGCGATTTCGCTTTCAGCAGTAGCCTTGTTGAACTCGTCTTCTTCCTTTTTGCCGATGTTGTAGATAAACTTCATGGCAAGGAAGGCGATAAGTGAGCCGAGGGCTAAAACGATGAAGTAAAGGCTCTTTACCTTGTCACCGAAATCAGCAGCGGGAACAAAGCCTGTACCTTCCTGGAATCCGATGGCGGCAAGACCCCAGGCAACAACAGCCTGACCGATGCCCTGTGAAAGCTTACGGAAGAAGGAATAAAGAGCATAGAGAGAGCCTTCCTCACTCTTACCTGTTTTACGGTAGCTGACTTCGATACAGTCGGCGATAATAGCCCATACGGAAACCTGGAATACGGTGTTACCGAGGTTGAGACCCATGAGGCATACGATGTAAACGATCATACCTGTTGAGTCGGGAGTAATGGGAGCAAAGAGAGAAACTATACCTGAAATAGTGCCGATGAGCATTGTGATAACGAGAAGGTTTTTCTTGCCGAGCTTTGCGGTGAGCTTACCGATGAATGCCATAACGATAATCATGGGAGCGTAAGAGCCTATCATAGCAAGACCGATTTTGTCAGTATCCTTAAAGAAATACTGGAAAACCATATTGTTAAGGGACATTGTGGAGTTGAAAAGAGCAACTGAAGCCACGGTTGCGATTGTGGCGCCTACCATAGCACGGTTTGTGAAGAAGGACTTCACAGAGGAGAGCATGGCGCCGATACCTGTGGTGTTTGCCTCTGCATTACGGACAACACGCTCTTTAACGAGCTTTGTGGTGCCGAAGAGAACGAAGAAGGCAACAATGGACATAACAATGGCAACGGGAAGAAGTGCAGGACCCTTGAGTACCTGTTCCATTTCTCCTGTGGCGGTGTTTTCTACCTTATCATATACGATGTTGGGAAGAACTATCATAATGATGATAGCGGGGAGAGCTGCACCGATTGAACGGAAGGTGGAAAGGGAAACTCTTTCCTGAGGCTTATCTGTGATAACAGAGTGAAGCGAGCCGTAGGGCACATTAACCATGGTGTAAGCGATTGACCAAAGGCAATATGCGATAAGACACCATGCGTATTTAGCCGCATAGGGGAAGTTCTGTACGGGGGCAAAAATCATAACGTTGAAAATAACGAGAGTTACACCGCCGAGCAAAATCCAGGGCATATACTTACTCTTTTTGCCGATTTTCTTTGTGTCGACAAGATTACCGATAACGATGTCGTTTACGGCATCGAATGCTTTTGAAATAAGAATAATGATTGCATAGTCACTTGCTTTGATGCCGATATACTGCAGATAGAAAAGCTGCATAAAGGTGGAAACGAGCTGGAAGGAAAAGCCGCAGCCCATATCACCCATGGCATAGCCTAATTTGTCCTGCCATCCGAAAGGACGGATCTGTTTTTTGTTTTCCATAGATATTATCTCCTTTTTATCTCTGAACTCTGCCCGATGCGTCGCCGCCGGCGAGTTTTTCTACTTCTGAAACGGTTACTCTGTTGTAATCGCCTTCGATTGAGTGCTTGAGAGCCGATGCTGCCACAGCGAATTCAACAGCCTGCTGTGTGGTCTTGCCGTTTAAAAGAGCGTAGATAAGACCGCCGCCGAAGCTGTCACCGCCGCCTACTCTGTCAACGATGTGAAGGTGGTATTCCTTTGAGAAGCAGTATTCTTCACCGTCATAAAGCATACCTGCCCAGTCGTTATCGTTGGCTGAAATGGAGGAGCGCAGAGTGATGGCAACCTTTTCAAAGCCGAAGGTGTCCATAAGCTGTTTTGCAACGGACTTGTAGCCTTCCTTATCGAGCTTACCGCCGTAAATGTCGGTGTTTTCTGCTTCGATGCCGAAAACATCCTTTGCATCCTCTTCGTTTGAGATGCAAACATCAACATATTTGCAAAGCTTTGTCATCGCTTCTCTTGCCTGCTCTCTTGTCCACAGCTTACCGCGGTAGTTGAGGTCGCAGGAAATCTTAACGCCCTTCTCTTTTGCGGCCTTACAGGCGTCAAGACAGATTTCAACAAGGTTTTCACCGAGTGCCGGTGTAATGCCCGTGAAGTGGAACCAGTCTGCGCCGTCGAAGATTTTATCCCAATCGAAATCTTCTCTTGAAGCAAGCTGGATAGCCGAGTATGCTCTGTCATAAATGCAAACGGAGCCACGCTGTGAAGCGCCCTTTTCAAGGTAGTAGATACCAACTCTTTCGCCGCCTCTTACGATGTCCTTTGTGTCAACGCCTAAAGCACGAAGAGAGTTTACCGCACCCTGACCGATGGCGTGAGAGGGGAGCTTGGTGACGAAGGAAGCGTCCATACCGTAGTTGGCAAGGGATACTGCCACATTTGCCTCACCGCCTCCGAAGGTAGCCTGCATAGTATCGTTCTGGAAGAAACGAAGGTAGCCTTCAGGCGCAAGTCTTAACATGATTTCGCCGAAAGTAACAATTCTTTTTGCCATTTTGTTCACCTCTGATTTTATTTGGTTTCAATGCATATTTCAAAGCCTGCCACGGTATCCTTGAGACCGAAGCAAGTGATATTGCCTTTTTTATCGTACCATATATCGGGATCGATTTCTATGCCTTTTCTGTTAACATAAGCGGCGGCACGGTTACCGTTAAGGGTGTTGATGACAATACAGCCCTTGGCATCACTGTCGCCCTTCATAAAGGAAAGAGCGCCTGCTGAAACGGAGCTTTCGTTTTCCTTATATTCAAAGCCGAAAAGAGAGGAGAGGAGCTTTGCATCCTTCTTTGCACTTTCATCGTCTGTGTAAAGAACAATACCGCCGAGAGTGAAGCCGAGCATTGTTTCAACTGCCTTTTTGCACTTCTCTGTGATTTCGTCCCATCTGCCTTCGTTAATGTCGGCACTTGTGGCGAGCCATGTACCTCCGCAGCAAAGAATTCTGTCAAAGGAAAGGTAATCGTTCAGGTTTTTTGCATTGACACCGCCTGTGGGCATCCATTTAGCCGCCTGATAGGGGCCGGCGAGTGCCTTGAGCTTTGCCACACCGCCGTTTGCTTCAGCAGGGAAGAATTTGATGTTTGTAAGTCCCATGCTCATAGCCTGCTCCATTTCACCGGGAGTTGCGGCACCGGGCATCATGGGAATACCTGAATCCTTGATGTATTTTACCATTTCAGGGTTGAAGCCGGGAGTAACAACGAACTTTGCACCTGCGGCAATTGCTCTGTCGCACTGCTCGGGAGTGAGAACCGTTCCTGCACCGACCAAAACATCGGGACATTCGGCAGTTATTCTTCTGATTGCTTCTTCTGCGGCGGCAGTTCTGAAGGTGATTTCAGCGGCTGGAAGACCGCCGTCACGAAGTGCCTTTGCAAGGGGAACTGCTTTGTCTGCGTCGTCGATAGCAACGACGGGGATGATACCTAATTCGTATATTGTTTTGAACATATCCATTTTTATACCTCCGTTTAAACTCCTGAATATGATGAGAAGCCGCCGTCAACGGGAAGAACAACACCTGTGATGAAGCCTGCGGCATCGTTGTTTACGAGAAAAAGAAGTGCGCCGTCAAGCTCACACGATTCACCGAATCTGCCCATAGGAGTAGCAGTGAGGATCTTGTCGGTTCTCGGTGTGGGTGAGCCGTCGGGATTCCAGAGAAGTGCCGCGTTCTGCTTTGTGGAGAAGAAGCCGGGAGCGATGGCATTTACTCTGATGCCTTCCTTTGAGAAGTGAACGGCAAGCCATTTTGTGAAGTTTGAAACGGCAGCCTTTGCGCCTGAATAGGCGGGAATTTTGGTAAGAGGAGTGAAGGCGTTCATTGAAGAGATGTTGATGATGTTACAGCCTTCTCTGCCCACCATCTGACGTGCAAAAGCCTGTGTGGGGATAAGAGTACCCAAAAGGTTAAGGTCGAATACGAAGCCTACACCCTCTGCTTCAAGGTCGAAGAAGCTTTTGCAGTCTGCATCGATGTCGCCCTCGAAGTAGTATTCCTTGTCTGTGGTAGCTCTGGGGTTATTGCCGCCTGCACCGTTAAGGAGAATATCGCAGTCTCCGAGGTCAGCCTTTACAGCGTCGGCAACGGCATAACAGCTTTCCTTTTCGAGCACGTTGCATTTGTATGCCTTGGCTACTCCGCCTTCAGCTGTGATTTCGTCGGCATAAGCCTTTGCGGCATCTTCATTGATGTCTAAAAGTGCTACCTTTGCGCCTGCACGGGCTAAAGTTTTTGCAAAGGATGAGCAAAGGACACCGCCTGCACCTGTTACTACGGCAACCTTGCCTGTAAGGTCGGTATTAAGAACGTTTTTTATCATAATTCTGTCTCCTGTTATAAATAATGTGATACTTTTAATTATTTATCAAATTTGTCAAGGCTGTCCCATACACCCAGCATATACATAATACCTAATGCACGGTCATAAAGTCCGTAGCCGGGACGTACTGTACCGGGTCCTTCGCCCCAGAGATGCCTTCCGTGGTCGGGACGGATGTATCCGTCAAATCCTCCGTCATGATATGCTTTGAGAATTTCCAAAATACCTGTATCGCCGTCACAGTCACGGTGACTTGCCTCCGAAAAATCTCCGTTTTCAAAATGCTTGACATTTCTGATGTGAGCAAAAGCGATTCTGTCACAATGCTTACGGACAATTTCTGCAACATTGTTATCGGGGTTTGCATTAAGGCTTCCCGAACAAAGTGTAAGACAGTTATATTCATCGTCAACCATTTTAAGGAAACGGTCAATGTTTTCTTCGTTGACAAGAAGTCTGGGAAGACCGAAAATATCCCATGGAGGATCATCCATATGAATAGCCATTTTTATGTCACACTCATGGCAGGTCGGCATAATTGCTTCAAGGAAATATTTGAGGTTTGCCCATAATTTTTCATGGTCAACATCTTTATAAGCCTTAAAGAGCTCGTCAAGCTTTGCCATACGTTCAGGCTCCCAGCCGGGAAAAGACATATTGTATTTTTCAGTGAAATCAAGAATATACTTAGCCATGGCGTTGTAATCATCCTGAATCATGTTTTTTTCATAAAACAAAGCAGTTGAACCGTCGCCGACAGGATGGAAAAGGTTACTTCTTGTCCAGTCAAATACAGGCATAAAGTTATAGCAGATAACCTTGACACCGAACTTTGAAAGGTTGCGGATTGTTGTTTTGTAATTTTCGATATATGCGTCACGGGTAGGAAGACCGATTTTGATATCGTCGTGAACATTAACCGATTCAACAACATCCATATTGAATCCGTATTCATCAAGCTGACGCTTTACTTCGGCAATTTCATCTTCTTCCCAGATTTCACCGGGCATTTTATGGTGAAGTGCCCATACAATACCGTCAACACCGGGAATCTGTTTGATATCAGATAAGCTGATACGGTCGTTGCCATCGCCGTACCATCTGAATGTCATTTTCATATTATTTCCTCCAATGTGAAAAATCTTTTAGCATTACCGTAGGAAATGTCCTCTACCATCTTACCGAGAGTGGGAATATCGGCGGGATATTCGCCTCTTTCAACCCATTCACCGAAAAGGCCGCAAAGTATTCTACGGAAATATTCGTGTCTTGTGTAGCTGAGGAAGCTTCTCGAGTCGGTGAGCATACCGATGAAGTTACCTAAAATGCCGAGGGAGGCAAGAGATTCCATTTGCTCACGCATACCCTTTTTTGTATCATTGAACCACCAGGCACTGCCGTGCTGTAATGTGCCGGGATAGCCCTCCTGCTGGAAAGCACCGATAAGCGTGTCGATGAAGGAATTGTCAGTGCTGTCGAGAGAGTAAAGAACAGTACGGGGCAAACCGTCAGCAGAGTACATTTTATCTAAAAGTCTTGCTAAACTTTTACTGCAGTCACAGGGGCCGATAACATCAAAGCCTGTGTCGGGGCCGAGCTTTTGGAACATTTTGCTGTTGGGGTTACGAAGGCAGTTATAATGAAGCTGCATAACCCAGCCGAGCTCCTTGTAGGTCTTTGCACAGAAGCAGAGAAGCTCTGTCTGTACAGCCTGAAGCTCATCCTCGGTAACCTTTTCACCTGAAAGAGCCTTTCTGAGAGCCTCGTTCATAGCCTCCTCGCTCATTTCAAAGAAGGGTACATAGTTAAGACCGTGGTCACTTGCCTTACAGCCTCTACCGTTAAAATAAATTATTCTTTTATAGAGAGCCTCTTTGAGAGAAGCGATCGAGTTAATCTTTACACCCGAAGCGGCTGAAAGAGAAGCGATATATTCGCTGAAGCCGTCATTGTTGAGGTTGAGAGCCTTATCGGGACGGAAGGAGGGTGCAACAACAGCCTTAAGCTTACCTTCCTTACGGATTAATTCGTGGTATTCAAGAGTGTCAATGGGGTCGTCGGTGGTGCCGATGAAGGCTACACCGCTTTTTTTGATGATTCCTCGGGCACCCATATCCTCTCTGGCGAGAATTTCATTGGCTTTGTTCCATACCTCTTCGGCTGTGTCACCGTTGAGTACGCCCTCATAGCCGAAATATCTTTTCAGCTCAAGATGGCACCAATGGTACATAGGGTTGCCGATAACCTTGGGAAGTGCTTCGGCAAATTTCTGGAACTTTTCACGGGGTGACCTGTCACCGGTGATGTAATCCTCGGAAACGCCGTTTGAGCGCATTATTCTCCATTTGTAATGGTCACCGCCAAGCCACACTTCGGTAATGTTGCTGAAGTGCTTGTCCTCATAAATTTCTTTTGGACTTACGTGGCAGTGGTAGTCAATAATGGGCATTTTTTCAGCGTAGGAGTGGTAAAGCTCTTTTGCAGTGTCTGTGGTAAGAAGAAAATCTTCTGTCATAAAGCCTGTCATATCCACACACCTTTCCATAATAATTCCATTGTATAATAACAAATTTTCCGCGGCTTTTCAATAGCAAAACTATTAATAGTTGTTTTTACTATTGAAAATTTTTTTGTTTTTTGTTATATTATAAAAGTAATATAATACAGAAAGGCGGAAAATATGATGGAAGAAAGAAATTACGAAAAAATCTTAAGTGAGCTTACTTTAGAAGAGAAAGCCTCGCTTTGCTCGGGTCTTACCTACTGGCTCACAAAACCTATTGACCGTTTAGGTATTCCCTCTGTATGGATGAGTGACGGCCCCAACGGTATGAGAAAGGAAAAGCAGACTGCAGGTACAAATATTATGCAGGAGTCAGAAAAGTCTACCTGCTTCCCCACAGCCGTTACCACGGCAAGCAGCTGGGATATTGACCTTTTGGAAAAGGTGGGTGCTACTTTAGCCGATGAAGCAAGAGCACTCAAGGTTACCACCGTTCTCGGCCCCGGCATCAACATCAAAAGAAGTCCTCTTTGCGGCAGAAACTTTGAATATATGTCCGAAGACCCCTTCCTTACAAGCAGGCTCGGTGCGGCCTTTGTCCGCGGTGTTCAGAAGGAAAAGGTGGGTGTCAGCCTCAAGCATTTCTGCGCAAACAATCAGGAATTCAACAGAATGTGTATTGACAGCGTTGTGGATGAAAGAGCACTTCGTGAAATTTATCTTTCAGCCTTCGAATACATAGTTAAAACCGAACAGCCCAAAACAGTTATGTCCTCATATAACACTGTTGACGGTGAGTATGTCGGCGAAAACAAAAGACTTGTTGACGATATTCTCCGTAAGGAATGGGGCTTTGAAGGTATCGTTATTTCCGACTGGGGTGCAGTAAATGACCGTATAAAGGGTATAAAGGCAGGTATGGATCTTGAAATGCCCGGTAATAACGGTATGAACGACAAGCATATTGTTGCCGCTGTAAAGGACGGAACTCTCGATGAAAAAGACCTTGATAAATGTGTGCTTCGTATGATTAAGTTTGCCTTCGAATGTAAGGAAAATGAGGGCAAGGGCTATCCTATTGATTTCAAGGCACACCACGAAATCGCAAGACAGGCTGCCGAGGAATCTGCAGTTCTTCTTAAGAATAACGATGCACTTCTTCCTTTGGAAAGAACGGACAGCGTGGCAGTTATCGGTGCTCTGGCAAAGAAGCTCCGTTATCAGGGCGCAGGCTCAAGCCACATCAATCCTCCCAAGACAGTTTCCTTTGTTGAGGCGATGAAAAAGGCGGGTCAGTCCTTCACTTATGCAGAGGGCTATAAGCTCCGCGGTGACGGCTACAGCAAAAAGCTTATCGACGAAGCCTGTCAGGCTGCAAAGGGCAAAAAGGCAGTTTTAGTCTTTGTAGGTCTTACGGATGCCTTTGAAAGTGAAGGCTTTGACAGAACTCATATCAATATGCCAAAGAGCCACGGTATACTTATTGACGAGCTTTCAAAGGTAAACGAAAACATTATCGTAGTTCTTTCCTGCGGTTCACCCGTTAAAATGGACGAATGGGAATTCAAGGCAAAATCTATTCTCAATCTCTATCTCGGCGGTCAGGCAGGCGGCGAGGCAGCATACAATCTTATCTACGGTAAGGTTAATCCCTCCGGTAAGCTTGCTGAAACCTTCCCCTTCAATAACGAAGACAATGTGGTACATAAATACTTCCCCATGGGACCGAGAAACGTACAGTACAGAGAGAGCATTTATGTGGGCTACCGCTTCTTTGACAAGGCTAAAAAGACCGTTCAGTACCCCTTCGGCCACGGTCTCTCATATACCAAATTTGAATACAGCGCAATTAAGCTTAATAAGAAAAAGATTAAGGGCGGAGAAAAGCTTACCGTTTCCTTTAAGCTTAAAAATGTAGGTGACAGAGCAGGTGCCGAGGTTGCACAGGTTTATGTATGTCCCCCCGAAAGCAAGATTTTCAAAGCAGACAGAGAGCTTAAGGGCTTTACAAAGGTCTTCCTCGAAAAGGGTGAAGAAAAGAAGGTTACCGTTGAGCTTGACGAAAGAGCCTTCGCTTACTATAACGTAAACATTAACGACTGGCACACTGAAAGCGGTGAATATAAAATCATCGTTGCCGCTTCCTCACGCGACAGCAGACTTTATGCCGCTGTTGAGGTTGAGACAGACAAACCCGAAGTGGAAGTACCCGACTACACAAAGAGCGCTCCCATTTACTACAATGTGGATTCTATGTCAAGCATTCCCGACAAGCAGTACGAGGCTGTTTTAGGAAGACCTATTCCCTTTAACGGCGAATACAAAAAGGGCGACCTTACCATCAACTGCTCACTCAGTCAGGTTAAATGTTCACCCTTCGGCAAGGTGCTTTACGGTGTTCTCTGCGGCGGTGCAAAGGTGGTTGCACTTACAGCAGAAAACCCCGCTATGATTACCGAATCCATCAAGACTATGCCTCTTCGTTCCTTCAGCGGATTTACGGGCGGTCTTGTTTCCCAGGAATCCGTTGACGGCATACTTGATATGTGTAACGGACAAAAGGGCGGCTTCAAGAGAATAATAGGCGGTCTTAAGAAATAAAATAAAAAACAGGAGACGGATGAAATAACACAGAGCCGTCTCCTGCGTTTATGAAAAGAGGTATGTTATATGAAAAAATTATTGTGTATAGCTTTAAGCCTTATAATGCTCTTCACTTTTGCCGCCTGCGGTGGAAAAGAGGATGAAACCACAGTACCCGACGAAAGCACGGTGCAGACAGATGAAAAGGCAGGTCTTCTCTCCTCCTTCACAGCCGAAACTCTTGACGGTGAAAAGGCCGACCAAAGCATCTTTGAGGGTAAAAAGGTAACTATGGTGAACATCTGGGCAACCTTCTGCGGCCCCTGTATCAATGAAATGCCCGACCTGCAGAAGCTTCATGAAGACTATGCTGACAAGGGCTTTCAGGTGGTAGGCATTGTATGTGATATTTATGAGGTTAACGGTGTTTTTGACGAAAGAGGTATCGACCTTGCAAAAGACATCGTAAATGATACAGGCGTCAAGTATGTGAGCCTTCTTCCCTCCGACGACCTTAACGAGGCAAAGCTCAAGGATGTCACATCCGTACCTGAAACCTTTTTCGTTGACGAAACAGGCTCTGTAATCGCAGGTCCCTATATCGGCTCGAGAAGCTATGACAGCTGGGCAGAGATTATTGAGGGAGTATTAGAGAAATAAACCACAAAAAAATCAGCACAGGATTTTCCGCGAAGGATTATCCTGTGCTTTTTCTTTTTTATTCTTCTTTGTTCTTATCTTTATGCAGCTTATAGGAATAAATGACAGGTCCAACGGTCATTACAATTACCACCGGGAAGAAAATGAAAGGATTTTCGAATATAGCCGTGGCACAGATTATCGCACCGCCGAGGACCATAATTTTGCCTGCAAGACGATGGGTTTTCACCCAGTTGTCCTCGTCATTCAGTGTCCATGGGATTCTCAGACCGAAGGTGTAGTTGAGTTTTGTTTTCGGCATATAGTTTCCGAGGAGTATAAAAAGTATGCCTAAAAACATTATTACGATGAAGCCTATGCGTATTTTGCTTCCCAAAGCATAAGCATAGGTAACACTCATCAGAAGAAGAGAAGTTAAAGGTATAATCCACAGAACTACGCCGATAGCCTTGCCGGAAATGTTCTTGCCTTTCGGGTCAAGATTGGTGGTGATGATGCACAGCAGATGAATGCCGAGCATTATTAGAGGCAGACCGAAAACGGCGAAGGCCTTACTGCTGAAGCCGTCAGGCTGATTATCTGTTCCGAAATGGGTGGCGATTTGGGCTGGAAGTCTGTTCCATAAAATCATACCTGCCACGATAGGCAGAAGAGTTAAAACGGAAGTGAGAATAATGGTACTCTTGTATTTTTTAAGCATTTTCACCGTCTCCTTTCAAATCGGTTATCCAGAGCATAATTTCTTCTAAAACGGAAGCGTTGAGTTCATAGTATATGAATTTTCCGTCTCTTTCATCCCGTATCAGGTCGGCTTCCTTCAGCACGGAAAGGTGCCTCGAAATTGCGGCACCGGACACGGGGAATTTTTCGACGATATCACCGGCTGACATTTTTCCTTTTTTTAGAAGATTAAGGATTTCACGTCTTGTCGGGTCGGACAAAGCCTTAAGGGTGTTTTGTATTCCCATAGTGTTTTGACTCCTTTCATTTAACATTTAACTTAATTGTTAAATAAATTATAGCACGGGAATTTGTCTTTGTCAATAGGGGGGTTACTTTTTTTAGTAAAAGGTAGAGGGTTCTTTAATTTTATCGGGCGGCAGCGGCGAGCGGGGAGCCAAGCACAGCGCCTTCATGCGCTGTCATTCAGATTCACGAGGGAATCTGAATCCCTGTATACAGGGGCTTGGCTCCCCTCCGTTACCGCTTTTTTGCTTCGAAGTATCTTTTTTTAATAATAGAAAAGGGACCCATGCATTTAATGCAACAGCCCCTTTTAACAGCTGATTTATTTCTGTCTGTACTCCCTCAAAAATCCCTCAAGCTTATTCATCGCTTTTTCAAGCACGGGCATATCGGGAAGATAAACAATTCTGAAATGGTCGGGTTTGTGCCAGTTAAATCCTGAACCGCAGGTAATAAGAATACCTGTCTGTCTTAAAAGGTCGAGAGCAAACTGCTCGTCATTAGTGATGTTGAACTTTTCCGTGTCGAGCTTCGGGAAAATGTAAAAGGCGCCCTTGGGTTTTACCGCCGTAATGCCGTCCATTGAGTTGAGGCGGTTATATACATATTCTCTTTGCTGATAAAGTCTGCCGTCCTCTTTGAAATGCTTTTGTGCTTCCTGAGAGCCGCCGAGAGCCGTCTGAATGATGCTTTGTGCAGGCACGTTGGAGCAAAGTCTCATGGTGGAAAGTAAGTTTATGCCTTCTATGTAACCCTTGGCTTTTGATTTATCTCCGGCAAGACACATCCAACCTGCGCGGTAGCCTGCAACATAATGGGACTTTGAAAGTCCGTTAAAGCAAAGAGTGAGCAGGTCGGGAGCGAAGGAGGCTATTGCCGTGTGCTTTTCACCCTGGTAAATAAGGCGGTCGTAAATTTCGTCGGCGAAGATAATAAGGTCGTTTTCACGTGCGATTTGCACTATTCCTTTAAGCAGTTCGTCGGAATACACGGCACCTGTTGGGTTGTTGGGGTTGATTACAACTATACCCTTGGTATTGGGTGTAATCTTGCTTTTAATGTCATCAAGGTCAGGGTACCAGTCGGCTTTTTCATCGCATACATAATGAACTGCTTTACCGCCTGCCAGGGTTACAGCGGCTGTCCACAGGGGATAGTCGGGCATCGGAACGAGAATTTCATCACCGTTATTTACAAGAGCTTGCATAGAAAGGGTGATAAGCTCACTTACACCGTTGCCTGTGTAAATGTCGTCGACCTGTACATCGGGTATATTCTTTGTCTGGCAATACTGCATGATGGCCTTTCGTGCAGAGTAAAGACCTTTTGAATCGGAATAGCCCTGTGTCAGGCGAAGATTGTAAATCATATCTACGGTGACCTCGTGGGGTGCTTTGAAATCAAAGGGTGCAGGGTTACCGATATTGAGTTTGATTATGTGTGCTCCTTCAAGCTCAAGCCTGGTTGCTTCTTCGAGTACGGCACCTCTTATTTCATATCTTACATCAGCAAGCTTATCTGATTTGTCAAAATAACGCATAATATCTCCTCTGTCATTTAAAAATGGCTGTTGCTATTAAACTAACAACAGCCACGTGTTTTTATTACTGTGTTTCAGCTTCTTCAGGTAAAATCTCAACCTTTACTTTGCCTATTCTTCGTTCTTCAACATTGAGAATAGTAAACTTTATGTTTTCGAAAGTAATCTCGTCCATATCTCCGTCTTTCGGAAGAAAGCCCAGTTGACTTATGATGAAGCCGCCGAGAGTATCGTATTCGCCTTCGGGAATGACATCGCCCACAAGCTCGTTGACTTCCTCGATAAAGGCTGTACCGTCAATGGTGAAAAGGTTTTCGCTTTCTTCGACGATTTCTTCTTCCTCATCGTCGTATTCGTCACGGATGTTACCCATAATTGCTTCGACCAGGTCTTCCACCGTAACGATACCTGCCGTACCGCCGTATTCATCAACTACAACAGCCATCTGCACTCTCTTTTCCGTCATTTCCTCGAAAAGGTCACCGCAGTTTTTGCTTGAAGGCACATAGTAGGCTTCACGCATAATGCTTGAGGGACCCTCGTTTTCGGGGAGTGAGGCAGAGATGAATTTGAGAAGGTCTTTTATATAAACAATACCGATAATGTTGTCCTGGTCTTCGTGATAGACGGGAATTCGGGAATAACCGTGCTCCATGGAAAGCTTTACCACTTCTTCAAGAGAGTCAGTGTCCTCGACAGCAATCATATCTGTTCTGTGTGTCATAATGTCCGTTACGTCAATATCGTCGAATTCAAAGATATTGTTTATCATTTCCTTCTGAATATCTTCGATAACACCTTTTTCACCGCCTACGTCAACCATCATACGGATTTCTTCTTCGGTTACTACCTCTTCGTCAGCGTTGGGGTCAAAGCCGAAAAGCTTTACGACAGTGTTGGTAGAAAAGGAAAGGAATTTAACGAAGGGCTTTGTGACTTTTTTTACAATAAGGAGAACGGGCGCTACAGCATAAGCAATTTTTTCGGGCTTTTGCATAGCCATTCTTTTGGGCGCTAATTCACCTAAAACAAGAGAGAAATAAGACATTATAACCGTGATCAAAACAACGGAAACACCGTTTACTATGCCTACCGGTAAAGAGGGTGCTGCAGCCATAACCCTATCCGTAAGAAGCTGTGCGAAGGTGGTGGAAGCACTTGCCGAGGTAAGGAAGCCTGCAAGAGTAACACCAATCTGGATAGTGGAAAGGAAATTGCTTGGGTTTTCCGTAAGCTTTTTGATTTGCTTTGCTTTTTTGTCGCCGTCTTCAGCGAGTTTATCTATCATATTGTCATTAAGAGAAATGATAGCAATTTCGCTCATAGCGAAGAAAGCGTTTACTAAAATCAGAACAAAAAGCATACCTATTTTGAAAATCAGACTGCCGAAATCTATAGCATCAACCACAAAGGCTGTTGCCTGACCTTGTGAAATAATTTCCTGTGCTGCTGTGGGAACGGTTAAGAATATACTGCCGGGGTCATCCATAACGGATATTGCTCCTTTCATAAAGAAAAAATTATTTTGAAAAGATAAACTCTGTTTCAACATATAATTATACTGTAATGTACATTGAATGTCAATCGTTTTATCGAGCAAAATGAAAGTGTCTTCTGCTCGTGGGATAAAAAGCATTATTTGTATCGTTTTTGTACTTTTTATAAACAGGCTTACATAAATTTCTTTCTGAAAATCTCTATGGCATCTTCCTTTGTAAAGCCACCGGGGGAGAACTTAAAGTTATTGGGGACTGTATTATAACGACTGCAGTAAGAAAGAATTTCTTCCTCACTCATTTTAATTTCGGGTAAATCCGTAAGATCACAGATAATCTTCTTAAAGGTATCCTTGTCCGTTTTCATAATGGCAAGGACTTTTTCTGTTTTCTCCCTCTCAAACTCTTTGCTTCGGTCAATGAACTCACTCATAAATGCCGTACAGGCCTTGCCGTGGGGAAGACCGTAATTTTCCGTAAGGATATAACCCAGGGGGTGAGGGAAAGCCGTACCGCAGTAGGCGAGGGTGATACCGGCATAAAGTGAGCCGTAATAGAGAGCCTCTCTCATTTCTTCGTCGGGATTTTCCTTTGTTTCATAAAGGCACACAAGTCCCTGCCAGATAAGGTCAATAGCCTTTTCTCCGAAGAGGGTGGGAATGTCGGAGCATTTTTTCGACATATAACCCTCGAGAGCGTGGGCAAGAGCGTCAAGAGCCGTTGAAACAGTGATACTGTAGGGCATAGAGTGGGTGTAGGTCGGGTCGGCAAAGGTGAGACAGGGGAAGCAGTCGGTGGGGGCGATGCTCTTTTTCCTGCCCGTAGCAGGGTCCGTAAGAACACTTACCTTGCCCACCTCACTGCCCGTTCCCGCTGTTGTGCCGATGAGAACTATAGGTAAAGCCTTGTTCCTTTTTTCGGAGGAATAAATATCATAAAGAGTGAAAGAGGAATTTGTCGCATAAACAGCCACAGCCTTTGCCGCATCTAAAGGAGAGCCGCCGCCGATACCGATAACGAAGTCGGCACCGAAAGCTCTTGCCCTTTCAGCCGCTTCGAAGCAGTGGTCAAGACGGGGGTTGGGACCTATTCCGTCATAGATGATGCTTTCGATGTTTTCTTTTGTGAGAGCGAAGAGAATATCGTCAAGAGCACCGCTTTTCTTTGCCGAGGAGCCGCCTGTGACGATGATACATTTTTTACCCACAGGGGATAAAAGAGAGCTGTTTTCTTTTACGCAGCCCTTGCCGCTTACCACGTTAATTGGTATGTTAAAATTGAAGTCCATTTTTTCTTCCTCACTTTCAGCAGGATTGATACAATATATTATATCAAAGTAAGAACTTTCCTGCAAGTTTTATTTATAAAGACTTGAAAAATCAGTCGATATGGTATAAAATGAATAGGATATAAAAGTATTATCGGTTTTTATTGTCTATTTTTAATGAATTACGGTGATTTGAATGAAAAGCAAAGGCAAAATTATAAAGATTATAGTTACTGTTACGGTTATTGCAGTTATCCTTTGCACCGGCCTTTTCCTTTACGAAAGAGAAAAACGCTATGAGTTCACGGAAAAGAATTTCATTTCAATGGACACGGTGATTACAGAGAAAATTTACGGTGAAAACAGCAGTACTTTTATAAGACCGGTCTTTGATATTGTTACGGGCCTTGATGAAACCGTTTCCCGCTTTAATGAAGACAGTGAGGTTTATCGTCTTAACACAGAAGGCAAAACAACAGATAAGGCTGTTATCGAAATCATAAACAGCGTAAAGGCTGTAAGCGAAGATGTTGACGGAGCCTTTGACATAACTGTAGGTGAGCTTTCCGATTTGTGGAGTATCGGCAAGGAAAACGAAAAAATCCCTACGGAAAAAGAAATTGAAGCCGTGCTTGAAGGTGTGGACTATAAGAAAATTACTTCTGACGGGACTGCCGTTTCCTTTGAGGGCGGTGAGGTTGACCTTGGTGCCGTGGGAAAGGGCTTTGCCTGTGACCTTATAAATGCATATCTTTCTTCCACTGATGTAAAGGGTGCCGTGGTTTCTGTCGGCGGCAGTATCCTTGCTTACGGTGACTATAACAAAAAGGACGACAAATGGAGCATAGCCATCCGTCATCCTCGCTCTGAAAATGAATTTTTGGGTATAATCAGCCTCGATGAAGGCTTTGTTTCAACCTCGGGAGATTATGAAAGATATTTCGAAAAGGACGGCAAGCGTTATCACCATATTTTTGATGCCCGTACGGGTATGCCTGCTTCCTCCGGTCTTATCAGCGTTACCGTAGTGGCTGAAAGCGGTATTTTAAGCGATGCTCTTTCCACAGCCTGCTTTATCGTAGGTGAGGAAAAGGGAAAAGCCTTACTGCAAAAATACGGAGCCTCGGCTATCTTCGTCGATGAAGAAATGAATATTACCACTGTGGGAGAAATTGATTTTGAAAAGCAGTAAGTTACTAAAAAAAGGCGACGTAATAATTATCCTTTCAGTTATCCTGCTTTCTATTTTTTGGTTTGTAATTACCTTTCTTTCCTTCGGTGAAAAACAGCAGGTAAATATTTATCTTGACGGCAAGGTTTACAAAACAGTTGACCTTTCCGCAGTGGAAGAGGAAGAGATAATCTCTCTTGACGGCTGTGCGGTGAAGGTCACAAGGGACGGAGCCTGCTTTCTTTCCTCGGACTGCCCCGACGGTCTTTGCGTGAAAAGGGGAATGATGACAAAAAGCGGTGATGTTATGGCCTGTGTTCCCAAGGGTATTACTGTGGAAATTACGGGCGGCAGAGCCGTTGACGGAGTTTCCTATTAAGGTGACGGATAAATGAAAACTAAAAAACTGACTTTACTTTCCCTGCTTTCGGCACTTGCATTGGTGCTGTCGTTTATGGAAAATATGCTTCTGCCCGACATATCCTTTCTTCCTGTCGGCGCAAAGCCGGGACTTTCAAACATCGTGACTATGTTCACGGCGTCCTTTTACGGCTTTTCGGGGGCAATATATATTACGCTTATAAAAGGTCTTTTTGCTCTTTTTACCCGCGGTGCCACTGCGGCGGTTATGAGCCTTTGCGGAGGTGTTTTAAGCACAGCCGTAATGTGTCTTATGATTAAAAAAGAGGGAAAAAACCTTTCATATATCGGCATCGGTGTTCTTTCGGCTTCGGTGCATAATATAGGACAGCTGTTTGCCGCCTGCTTTATTACGGGTACGGCATCCCTTCTGTCCTACGGCAAATACCTTCTTCTTTTTGGTCTTATCACAGGCTTTGTGACGGGTACGGTGTTGGAGGTTTCCCTGCCGAAAATCAAAGTAACAATAAACCGAATTTTTAAAGAAAAGGAGAAATGAAAATGAGCAAAAGGCTTGACGGAGTTCTTACTGCCGTAAAGCGCGGCCGTGGCGGTGTTGCTGTTGCGCATAACAAAAACACAGCCGATATGCCCGTGGAAAGACTTCCTATACCCGAAAAGGTGGTCATTTCCATGCAGCAGCACATAGGTGTACCCTGTACTCCCGTGGTTAAGGTCGGCGACGAGGTGGCAGTGGGACAGGTAATAGGTGACAGCGATAAATTTATCTCTGCGCCTATCCATGCAACAATTTCGGGTAAGGTAACGGCTGTGGGTGACATCAAACTCGCAAACGGTATCATCACAAAGGGTATCACTATTGAAAGTGACGGAGAAATGAGACTTTATGAGGGCATCAAGCCCCCCGTTGTTACCAACAAAAAGGAACTCTGTGAGGCTGTAAGAGCTTCGGGTGTGGTTGGTCTCGGCGGTGCAGGTTTCCCCACTCACGTTAAATTCAATCTTCCCGATGACAGCAAGGTTGACACTCTTATCATCAATGCCGCCGAATGTGAGCCTTATATCACCGTTGACTACCGTGAATGTATCGACAATACAAAATATATTATCAAGGGCGTTGAGCTTTTAAGGGATATATGCGGCTTCAAGCAGATTATCATCGCTATCGAGGATAACAAGCCCCAGGCTTTCAAGGAGCTTAAGGACTTCGCCGACAGCGACAACGATGCAGACGATACAATCAAGCTTATGACTCTTAAGTCAAGATATCCCCAGGGTGCTGAAAAGATGATGGTACTTTCTGCTACAGGCAGAAAGGTGCCCCCCGGAAAGCTTCCCTCTGATGTGGGCTGTGTGGTTATCAACGTGGCTTCTCTTGCTTTTATTGCAAGATATGTAGAGACAGGTAAGCCTTTGGTTTCTCGCTCCATTACCGTTGACGGTTCGGCTATCAAAGAGCCTAAAAATCTCCGTGTTCCCATCGGTACCAATATACAGGATATTATTGACTACTGCGGCGGATTTAAATCGGAGCCGAGAAAAATTCTTTCCGGCGGTCCTATGATGGGTATTGCCATTTGTGACACAAACGCTCCCATCTGTAAGCAGAACAACGCTATTTTGGCCTTTGCTGACAGAAAGGACCTTATCAAGACCGAAAGAGAATGTATCCGTTGCGGCAGATGTGTTGATGTTTGTCCCATGAGCCTTATGCCCACTCTTATTGAAAGATATGCAAGAGTTAAGGACGGCGAAAAGCTTAATGAAATAGGCGTTATGGTATGTATGGAGTGTGGCTCCTGTGCATACGCCTGTCCTTCGGGCAGACCTCTTGTTCAGTATATGAGACTTGCAAAACAGGTCGCAAGAGAAGGAGGTAAAAAATAATGAGTAACAAACTTACCGTAAGCCCGTCTCCTCACGTGCGTTCGAGAGAGACAACAACAGGCATTATGCTTGATGTTATTTTAGCTCTTATTCCTGCTCTCGCTATGAGCGTTTACTATTTCGGCTTAAGAGCTTTCCTTCTTACCTTTGTGTGTGTTATCAGTGCAGTAATCGCCGAATACATTTCAAGAAAGGTAATGAAAAGAAACAACACTCTCGGAGATTTGAGTGCTATTGTAACAGGTCTTATCCTCGCTCTCAATCTTCCCTCATCACTTCCCTTGTGGATGGGTGCTTTAGGCAGTATTATTGCAATCGTAGTGGTTAAGCAGATGTTCGGCGGTATCGGTCAGAACTTCGTTAACCCTGCCATGACGGCAAGAATTATCCTTATGGTGTCCTTCCCCACAGCCATGGCTCATTGGGTGGCACCCTTTGCAGGAAGCTGGAGTCCCGATGCAGTTACAGCCGCCACACCTATGGCAGTTTTAGCAGGCGTACAGGGTGGAGACGTTTCCGCAGTTGCCGATTCTCTTCCCTCACTTACGGGAATGCTTTTCGGTGCCCACGGCGGCTCAATGGGTGAGGTTTGCTCTCTTGCTCTTATCGCAGGCGGTCTTTACCTTATCATAAGAAAGGTAATTTCTCCCATCATTCCTCTTTGCTTTATCGGTACAGTTGCCGTGTTTATGCTTATCGCAGGCGGCGGAAGCATCGAATTTACAGTTTATCAGCTTTTGGGCGGCGGTCTTATGCTCGGTGCATTCTTTATGGCTACCGACTATTCCACCTCTCCTCTTAATAAAAAGGGCAAGATTATCTTTGGTATCGGCTG
The DNA here is from genome assembly GCA_045604385.1 of Acutalibacteraceae bacterium. Lineage (GTDB taxonomy): Bacteria > Bacillota > Clostridia > Oscillospirales > Acutalibacteraceae > UBA6857. The sequence goes on along the minus strand of JAZUNX010000069.1, from coordinate 9,592 downwards.
CGGTCTTATCACCTCAATCATCCGCATTTTCGGCTCACTTCCCGAGGGTGTGTCCTTCTCCATTATCCTTATGAATATTCTTGTTCCTCATATTGAAAATCTCACAACTCCCAAGCCCTTCGGCTATGTAAAGGAAAAGAAGGGGGGCAAGGCAGAATGAAAAAGTTAAACGCAAAGGTTGTCCTTATCCCCACGGTTGCACTTCTTGTTATCTGCCTTGTGGCTACTACATTACTTGCTTTCACTAACAGCATTACGGCTGAAAAGATAGCTCTTAATGCCGTTGAAACAGAAAATGCAAGCCGTGCACTTGTTCTTGAGGGCGGTGCAACCTACAGCGACATTACCACAGCGGAAAACGGAGTTACCTACTGCACAGGCTACGATAAAATCGGTAACGAAATCGGTTATATCTTCACCGCAGGCGCAAAGGGTTACGGCGGAACAGTTTCCGTAATGGTCGGTATGGACATGGAAGGTACAATCATCGGTCTTGAAATCCTTTCCCACAGCGAAACACCGGGTCTTGGTGCCAACGCCGTCAAGGACGATTTCAAGAGCAGATTCGACGGCAAAAGCGGTGCTTTAACCGTTGATAAAAACTCAAATGACGGTCAGAACATTCAGGCTATCACAGCGGCTACAATTACTTCAAAGGCCGTTGTTGAGGCTGTAAACACTATCACAGAAACCTTCACACAGGTTACGGCAGGAGGTGGCACTAATGGCTAAACTCAGAAAAGAATTTTCAAAGGGCATTATTACCGAAAACCCTGTTTTAAGATTGGTTCTCGGCACCTGTCCCACACTTGCAACCACAACTTCAGTTGAAAGTGCCATCGGTATGGGCCTTGCCGCATCAATCGTTCTTGTTTGCACAAACATTGTTATTTCAGCCTTAAGAAAGGTTATCCCCGATAAGGTCAGAATCCCCGCATACATCGTTGTTATTGCCTCATTTGTTACAATTGTTCAAATGGCGGTCAAGGCATTTTTGCCTTCCCTTGACGAACAGCTCGGCGTGTATCTTCCCCTTATCGTTGTTAACTGCATCATCCTCGGCAGAGCGGAAGCCTTTGCAGGTAAAAATCCCGTTTTAGCTTCGGCAGTTGACGGTCTGGGAATGGGTGTAGGCTTTACGGCGGCTCTCTTCCTTATGGGTGCTGTACGTGAAATCTTCGGTGCAGGTACCTTCCTCGGCACAGGCGTTCCCTTCCTTGAAAACAATCCTATGCTTATATTCATTCTTCCCCCGGGCGGCTTCTTCGTTTACGGTATTCTTATGGCGGCTGTCAACCGTCTTGCCGAAAAGAAGGGCAAACCCAGAGCGGAGCTTCGTGGCTGTGAGGCTTGTCCCATGGCACAAAGCTGTGCAATAAGAAAAACCGATAAGGAGGTAGCAGAATAATGACTAAAGAACTTCTCACTATTCTTTTAACTGCAATTCTTACCCAGAACTTTGTTTTAGCCAAGTTCCTCGGCATCTGCCCCTTCCTCGGCGTTTCCAAAAAGCTCAATACAGCGGTAGGCATGAGCGCGGCGGTTATTTTCGTTATGGCTCTTGCCACAGCCGTAACCTACCCGATTAATAAGCTTTTACTTGTGAAAAACGACCTTGAATATCTGCAGACAATCGTTTTCATTTTAGTTATTGCCGCTCTTGTTCAGCTGGTCGAAATCATCCTTAAAAAGTATATCCCTGCTCTTTACAATGCCCTTGGCATTTATCTTCCTCTTATTACAACAAACTGCGCTGTTTTAGGTGTTGTTATCCTCAATGTTGACGAAGGATATAACTTCATTCAGTCTATGTTTAATTCTTTGGGTGCAGGTCTCGGCTTCATGCTCGCTATGGTAATGTTCGCAGGGGTAAGAGAGAGACTTGAATCCTGCGATGTTCCCAAATTTATGCAGGGACTTCCCATAACCTTGGTTGCTGCATCACTCGTTTCCGTTTCCTTCCTCGGCTTTACGGGAATCGTCGAAAACATCTTTGCTTAAGTTGGCGAGTGTAATCCGAAATAGCCTGAAAGCGTTCTTTTTAAAGGCTTTTCGGTGCTTCGCCCTCGAAAGGCGTCAGCCTTTCATCATTCTCAGCATCCAAAAATCCAATTAAAAATCTTCACTTTCAGGTCGAAGATTTTTTGAATAGCGGATTTTTGTCAGGCTGAGGCACAAAACGCAGTTAATCCTTTCGGATTAACGAGTATTTTTAACAAAAGAATGGCGAAAATCCGCATTCGAAAAACTGTTTCGGATTATACTCGCCAACTTTAGGAGGAAATGAAAAAATGAGTCAGATTATTATTGCTGTTGTTATTGTGGCAGCTATTGGACTTATAGCCGGTTTAGGCCTTGCGATTGCTTCCGTTGTTTTTGCCGTTCCCGTCGACGAAAAGGCAGAGAAGATAAGAGAGTGTCTCCCCGGTGCAAACTGCGGTGCCTGCGGTTTTACGGGCTGTGACGGCTATGCCGCCGCTCTTTCAAAGGGTGAGACTACCGAATGCAATCTCTGTACCCCCGGCGGTAATGACACTGCAAAGCAGATAGGCGAAATTATGGGCCTTGCTGTGGGCAAGATTACACCTATGGTTGCCGCCGTTATGTGTCAGGGTAACAGAATGAATGTGGAAGAAAAGCTCGAATACAGCGGTGTTCATTCCTGTAAGATGGCAATTCAGCTTTTCGGCGGACCGAAAAACTGTGTTTACGGCTGCATTGGCTTCGGCGACTGCGTTGAGGTTTGTCCTTACGATGCTATCTTTATTTGTGACGGTGTGGCAAGAATCAATCCCGATAAATGCCGTGCCTGTAAGAAATGTATTGCCGTCTGTCCCAGACACCTTATTGACCTGTTCCCCCTTGATACCACAAAAGCGGCTGTTCTGTGCCGTAACCACGATAAGGGTGCACAGACACGTAAGCAGTGTAAAGCGGGCTGTATCGGCTGTATGAAGTGCGTTAAGGAATGTCCTGTTGAAGCGGTAAAGATTGACAACTTCTGCGCTACAGTTGATTATGATAAGTGTATCGGCTGCGGCAAATGCCACGAGGCTTGCCCCGTGGGCGCGATTGATATTTATACTATTAAAAAGCATTTTTAAATAATTCGGATTCCTCTCCGTCTTTGCGTAGCAAAGACACCTCTCCTTTCAAGGAGAGGCTTAACAAGGGGGCCTACCGGTGCGATTTTAACGTAATCGCGACAGACAGAGATAAAATAAAAAGAGACTACCCGCCGAGTAAGGCGGGTAGTTTTTTGACCTTTCTGAAGAACCGTCCTCTGTGTTCTTCAGGCGAGGCTAATCTGGGATTTCGTGTGGAAATAAAACAGCCTCTCCTTGTTAAGGAGGGGTGGCATCCGATAGGCTGACGGAGAGGCTTTTAACAAAAAAACAAAACCCACCGCGAACGGTGGGCTTTATACGATTTAAATCATATAAATGATTGAATTATTCAGCGTCCCAGCCTTCTTCTTCAGCGATGAAGCCGAATACGTCAGCAAGAACTCTCTTGATGAAGTCTACAAGCCACTGGAATGTGAACTTGAATTCGGGATCTGTGATCTTGAAATCTTTAAGTTCCATTATAAGTTCCTCCTTCTTTTAGATTTTTAGTTGCATTCATCCAAAAAACAAATTAAAAATTAGAATTCGTTTCTAAGAAGAGCGTTAACGAAATCGATGATTACGTTGATGAGAGCTGCAAGGGTAAGAGGCTCAACTACTTCCTTGCCATCAACTACGTATTTGATTTCACCGTTTAATACGTCAATTTTTTCGATCTGGAAATCCATTGTGCAGTTCCTCCTTTATGTATTTCCTAATATTCCTTAGGATGGCTATATTATATACTATAAAAAATAGTTTGTCAATAGAAAATTCATAAATTTGTTAAAAAACTTTGAATTAAAAAATATTAAGTGCTTTTGGTGAGATATATTTCTTCGTGTCATAAGCAGGGGAGATTTCTTTTTCACTATTGCTTTCTTACTGCACTCCCGACTTTTCTCTGCGTAACAAAACAAGAAAAGTAGCCACGGAAAACCTTCTGTCAATCTGCAGATTGACATCTATCCTTCCGGGAACAGGCAACCTTTTTTCTGTTTCGCTGTCGCAGACATAGGGAAAATATCTTTCAGGGGTGACGAGTCCGTGACCAATTATTCATTATAATAAAAAATATCTCCCCTGAAAACAGGGGAGAATCAACAAATGCGTATATATAAAGCACAGCGTCAGACTATAATTTCTGAAATATATTATATGAGTAAAGGTTTCTCTACTTGTTGCCATATAGGTTTTTTCTTTGTTTTAGTGCCTTTTGGCTGTGCGCTGTAAGGAAGCGGCTTTATTTTGTACGGACAGTGATTACGTCGCTCTTTTGTGTTCTGTGGATTTCTCCGTCGTGCTTGTAATAGCCCTGAACATAGAACTTGTATTTTTTGCCCGACTTAAGACCCTTGACTGTGGCGGAGACTTGCTCAAAGTCGCGTACAGTTTTTATGCGGGTCCATTCGCCGTCCTTTTTCATGTAGACATAATAGCCGGTTGCCCAGGATAACTGCTTCCATTTGAGAGTAGCTGTGGTTTTGCCGGTTTTTGATGCCCGGAGCTTTGCGATTTTTTTAGCGGTAAAATCTTCAACTGTGAAGGAAGCAACCGCTTCTTTGGTTTTCTCACCGCACTGAATGCATATGAGAGTTTTTCTGCCCTTTTCTACTGTGGTGGGCTGTTTGGTTACCGTTTCCTTGAAAATGTGGGTTTCGCAGTTAACGGTGAAGTAAACAGAGTTACTTTTTTCGTTTATGCCCGTTGCTTTGTTTTCAGCGCGGACATAAGCTTTATATTTACCTGTGGTCAGGGTTTCAGCCTTGATTGTTTTTTTGAGGCTGTCGGCGGAGAGGGTGTAGGTTTTGGCTCTGTTCCAATTCCATTCTCCTGTCTTTTCGTTCTTTTTTGCTATACGAAGAACATATTTGTCAGCATCTTTACCTGCTGATGTCCACTTAAGATTAAGTGAATCGTCGATGTCGATGGATGTGTCCTTTTCAGCAATTTTGAGAGTAATTTCGGAAAGCTCTTTGTTGCCGTAAGCCTTCCAGTATTTGTTCTTTGCAGCGTTACCTCTGGAAATTGACTTTGAATATCTGTTGGCAGGTATTTCAAAGTAGTAGCACCAGTAGTGGGCTGCATCGTAAGCACCTTGCGCTGTGTCGGGAACATTTTTAAGGTAATCGTAGATATAACCGTATGCTTTGCCGCTCAATTCCTTTTTAAGGTAGCTGAGCTGACCTTCCACTGAAAGGTAGCTGATGCCCTTTTCACGGCAGTGAGCACGAAGACGGGAAAATCTGCCGCCGTTCCACTGGCACAAACCGCCGCTTAAAAGTCCGTTTGTATCAGTGATAACGAGTCGGGGGTTAAAATCCGATTCCTCATCAATGTTTGCCATAACTCCGCAAGCCGCCGCTGAGTTAAGGTTCATCTCATCTGTGAGATATGAGAAGATTTCTGTTTTCAATTCGTTTTTGTTGCTGGAACTTGCATTTGCTGAGAGTGGTACGATTGCGGCTAAAATAACAAGTGTAAATGCTGTAAGCAATACCTTTGTTAAGGCCTTTTTCATTTTATCACCTCTAATATTTTTTTGCGGAAGGCTTCCTTTCTCACAAAGAAGCTTACCGCGGCAGGTTGACTGCTCGGAATTTAATTTGAACGGATTCACATTTTGAATTTGCATAGACCGTAACGAAACACAAAATTACACTTTCATAAAATATAGTTTTGTTTCTTGTTAACGGGTTTTTGCGGTGTTTCGCTCGTGTCTCTGACCGTGCAGATGCGAATCTCAGCAATCTTTTGCCTGCCTGAATGAACTTTGAAAAATTCATTTTTTTACTTTTCCGTATAGGCAACAGGGGCTATTATATAGATTTTTGACCCGTTTGTCAAATTTTAAACAAAAAATCAAGATGTATTTTCTATTAAGGAAAATGCTATAATGACGAAATTTAGGGTTTTATTGTGCAAGATTAACAAAAAAGATAGTTTGGTTTTGTTATATGTATACATTGAGCCAAAAATGGCATTTTTCTCAAAAAAGGCGTTTTTTGGATATACTGCACAAAAGAAAAACTCCGAAAACCCATTATTTTAGGGAATTCGGAGTGGATTTGCGGTTTTTCGACCGTTTTTTTATTAATACGCTTTACCCCAGTAAACCAAATGCTGTGCTTTTTTGCCGCAGCAAACGCATTTATCACTGATTTCTTCCTGCTGAAGAGGCATGCAGCGGGAACCGACACCTGTGATTTCCTTGACTTTGTCCTCGCATTCCTCGTCACCGCACCACATAGCCTTGATGTAGCCGTCGCCCTTTTCTTCGAGAGCGGCTGTGATTTCGTCGAGAGTGGTACAGGCATAGGTTCTCTTTTCTCTGTTTTCGAGAGCCTTCTCAAAAATGCCGTTGTTTACTTCTTCGAGCTTTGCCTTTACTGTATCGGCAAGACCCTCGAGAGAAACGAATTCTTTTTCTCTGTTGTGACGGGTAACGGTAACGCACTGACCGTTTTCGATGTCACGGGGACCGAGCTCGATTCTTACGGGAACACCCTTCATTTCGTATTCGGAGTATTTCCAGCCTGCGGAGTTGTTTGAGTCGTCTAATTTTACTCTGATGCCTGCCTCGGCAAGGGTTTTTCTTACTTCCTCTGCCTTTTCGAGTACGCCCGGCTTATGCTGTGCAACGGGGATGATAACTGCCTGAATGGGAGCCACGGCAGGGGGGAGAACAAGACCGTTATTATCGCCGTGTGTCATAATGATGGCACCGATGAGACGGGTTGTAACACCCCAGGAGGTCTGATGGGGATATTCTAACTTGTTTTCCTTGCTCTGATACTGAATACCGAAGGCTTTTGCGAAGCCGTCGCCGAAATAGTGTGAAGTACCTGCCTGTAAAGCCTTACCGTCGTGCATAAGAGCCTCGATGGCGTATGTTGAAACTGCACCTGCAAACTTGTCACTTTCGGTCTTTTTACCCTTGATTACGGGCATGGCAAGATATTTTTCGCAAAAGTCTGCATAAGTGTTGAGCATTCTTTCTGTCTCTTCGATTGCTTCCTCGGCTGTAGCGTGGATTGTGTGACCTTCCTGCCACAGGAACTCTCTTGAACGAAGGAAGGGTCGGGTTGTCTTTTCCCAACGAACTACGCTTACCCACTGATTATAAAGCTTGGGAAGGTCTCTGTGAGAGTGTATGATGTTTGCATAATGCTCACAGAAAAGGGTTTCCGATGTGGGACGGACACAAAGCTTTTCTTCTAACTTTTCTGTACCGCCGTGAGTTACCCAAGCAACCTCGGGTGCAAAGCCTTCAACGTGGTCTTTTTCCTTCTGAAGGAGTGATTCGGGGATGAACATGGGCATACATACATTTTCGTGGCCTGTAGCCTTGAACATACCGTCGAGTATTCTCTGAATGTTTTCCCATATAGCATAGCCGTAGGGACGGATAACCATACAGCCCTTTACGCTGGTGTATTCGATAAGCTCTGCTTTTTTAACGATGTCTGTATACCATTTCGCAAAGTCTTCTTCCATTGAGGTAATATCCTCAACCATTTTTTTATCGTTTGCCATTGGTTTTATCTTCCTTTCATAACACTATTATAATAGTATACGAAAACGCATATATAATGGTATGCAAAAATACATATATATAATAGTATAGGGATTTTATGTTTTTTGGCTAATCAACCCACAGAAAAACTGTGGGTTGAAGTAATTTTTTCTTAAGCCTTCTTAACTGCAAGAGTAACCTCACTGTCACCGATTGCGACGGTCTTTGTAAGGTCAGCGGCGATTTCTTCACCGAAGAGAATATCGTCGGCTAAAAGCTCGTTTGCCATGTGTTCCTTGCTTTCTTTAAGAGCAGTGAGGATCGCTTCATCTGCTGTGGAAAGAGCCATAACAACTCTCTGCTCAACCTCGTAGCCTGCTTCCTTACGGATAAGCTGACACTGACGGATAACATCACGGACTGTACCTTCCTTGACAAGTTCATCAGTAAGAACTACATCAAGACCGATTACGGTGCCTTCCTGACCTTCAGCGGAAACGATGCCTTCCTTGGTCTTTGACATTACGGTAAAGATGCTGCCGTCATATTCTTCCTCGAAGCCTTTGACGAGTACCTTTTCGCCTGCCTTGACCTTTGCGGTGTATTCAGCCATTTCTTCTTTGGTTGCTGCTTCAAGAGTCTGCTTCATTTTGTTTACATTCTGCTTGAGAACTGCACCTGCAACCTTGAAATTAACAGCAAGATAGTTATCTTCAAGAGCACTGCTGTCGGTGATGTATTCAAGAGCCTTGATATTAAGCTCATCAAGGATGTTCTTTTCGTAAACCTTGATTTTGTCTGTCTTGTCGCTTTCGGCGCAGACAAAGAGCTTATTGAGAGGCTGTCTGACCTTGATCTGATGCTCGTTACGAAGTCTCATAGCCACAGCGATGATGTCACGGGCAAAGGCTGTGTCGGCGATGATGCCGTCATCCTCAAAGCCTTCTAAAACTGTGGGCCAATCGCTTAAGTGAACGGAAAGCTCGCTTGAGGGAAGAACTCTTCTTGTAAGATTCTGCCAGATGCTTTCTGTCATAAAGGGAATGATGGGAGCCATTACCTTAACACAGGTATTAAGAGCGTTGAAGAGTGTCCAGTAGGCAATCATCTTGTCGCTTTCGTCACCTGTTTTCCAGAAACGGCGGCGGTTAGTTCTGATGTACCAATTGGAAATATCGTCAACGAAAATTTCAAAGTCCTTGATAACATTGTATGCCTTGTAGTCGTCCATCTGGGCAGTAGCCTTTTTGATGAAGTCATTTGTTCTGACCACGAGCCATTTATCTGTTACGGTCATTTTGCTCTTGTCGGGTGTATAGCCCTCGAAGTTGGGCTTGTCGATACGTGCATAGGTTTCGAAGAAGGTGTAGATGTTCCAGAAGGAGAGAAGCTTTCTTCTTGCCTCGTCACCAAGATTGAAGCCGAAGCGAACATCGTTTGCAACGGGGCCGCCTGCATAGAGGTAACGAACGGTGTCTGCACCGATTTTTTCTGCTGCTTCGTCGAAGCGGATCATAAAGCCGGTCTTTGAGAACTTCTCGCCGCTTTCCTGAACAACACTTGAGTGACAGAGAACTCTTTCGTAGGGAGCTCTGTCTTCGAGTACAGTACTCATAAAGAGAAGCGAATAGAACCAGAGACGAACCTGCTCACGCATTTCGACAACCCATTCTGCCGGGAAGTTCTTTCTCCATTCCTCTTTATCGGTGAAGTAGCCTGTTGTTGAGAAGGGAACGATACCTGCGTCGAGCCAAACGTCACCGACATCGGTAATTCTCTTTACATTCTTACCGCACTTGGGGCATTTGATTTCTACTTCGTCAATCCAGGGTCTGTGAAGCTCGGGAAGGGCGTCAACCTTTGCGGGATCAACTGCAAGGCTCTTGAGTTCGTCAATTGAACCTACGACATGAACATTACCGCAGTCCTCGCATACATAGAAGGGGAGAGGCATACCGTAGTAGCGCTT
>JAZUNX010000068.1:0-20952 GCA_045604385.1 Acutalibacteraceae bacterium | reverse complement strand
CATATCTGCACCGAAGCCCGATGCGCTGTCCATAATGTTGTCACACATTTTACCTGCAAGGTCCTTTGCTTTGAGAGAAATATATCCGCCGCAGCATTCGTTGCGGTAAGGATAAATTACGGGCTCAGCACCCAGAGCACGGATAAAATCCTCGATAATAGTGGGGTTTTCAGGATTATCAAAGCCTAAAATTTCACCCGGTCTCAAAAGAAGACAACCGTAATATGCGCCTATTTTTTTACCTGTAAGAGGGTTGACTACCTTTTTCTTGAGTTCGTCAAAGCCGATTTTATCACGAAGAACTTCAAGGAAATGAAGAACCTCTGTTTCGCCCTCATAAGGCTCGTCAAGCTTAAGGTAGTTGTTTGCCTTTACTCTGATGTCTTCCACATTCTTCATATCGTCGTTGACTCTTTTGACAACATGATAACATGCAGAACAGAGAGTAACAAGCTCCTGACCTTTGACTTTTGCTTCATTAAGAGCACGGACGGAAGAAAGCTTTGTGGCGATTTCGTCACTGCTCAAGGGATACACACCGCCGCAGCACTGCCAGTTTTCGATTTCCTCCAGTTCAAAACCAAGCACCTCGGCAGATTTTCTTGCATAGGTGTCAAGGTCTTTTGCCTTTGTTCGTAAGGTACAACCCGGATAATAACTGTACTTCATACATCTATAATCCTTTCTTTGAAAAATAGTTTTTGGGTGATGAGGTCTTTGTGAGTGCTTAAAAAATCTCCGTGTTTTCTCCTGTTAAAACACCAACATAGTCCATTCGGTTAATAATAACATTTTTTCGACAAAATATCAACTGTTTCAGCGAGAAAAACCTGCCTGTTTATGGGAAATTTCTATACTTTTTTGATATAGACACATATGTAATTCGGAATGCGGAATTCGGAATTCGGAATTGCGGAGAAAAATTCGGGAAGGAGGAAGAGATGACACGCACATTGAAAGAACCGAGAGATAAGGACCAAGTTCTTTTGACAGCAGACGACCAATGATCGCCCCCTACGGTTACAGACAGGCGGTCTACAGTCTGACGGGACATCGAGGGCGCCATCCCCTACGGATACATTCCCGTAAATTCGTCGGTGCATCACTTCTTCATTTTCCGAAGTCTCACCCGCCCATTCTGCATTTTGCATTCAAAATAAAAAAAGTCCGGTTTTACCCGAACTTTTCAGAAATCAAATATTGACTTATTCTGTGAAACCTGATTCAACAAGCTTAACGAGTTCTTCTACAGCCTGTTCTTCGTCGGAGCCGCCGGCGATGATACGGATTTCAGTACCGCCCATAATACCTAATGAAAGAACACCGAGAAGGCTCTTTGCGTTTACTCTTCTTTCTTCCTTTTCAACCCAGATTGAAGATTTGAATTCATTCGCCTTCTGGATAAAGAAAGTAGCAGGACGAGCGTGAAGACCAACTTGATTCTGAACTTTTACATCTTTAACAAACATATCTATATCTCCCACACATATTTTTTTCTTTGAGTGTCGCTATATATTATACCACAAAACTTTTCTTCGTCAATGGTTAAAACAGACTTTAAAAGATTTTGGTTGCAAGACTAAACATTCATAAAAATAGAGGTTCGTTTTTGTGCAAAATAACCACAAATTATTTGCATTAAAAAGCAGTATGCACAATAAAGAGCCTTTTTTTATTCTTTTTCTTCATTTTTAAGACTTTTTTTGAACTCTCGCAGGTGCTCTATGTCCTTTTTTGAAAGGTCAGCCTTTGACAGCATATCGGGTCGGCGCAGATAAGTTCTTTCGAGAGATTTTTCACGGCGGAACTTTTCAATGTTTTTATGGTGTCCCGATAACAGTATATCAGGAACTGCACGTCCGTGCCACTCATAAGGTCTTGTATACTGCGGATATTCCAAAAGAGAATTGTAGTGACTTTCTTCGGTGAAAGCATCCTCATTGGCTAAAACGCCGTCAAGCATACGGGAAATACTGTCAGCCAGAACAAGCGCAGGAAGCTCTCCTCCCGTCAAAACATAGTCACCTATAGATATTTCTTCGTCTACTATCTCTTCGATAACTCTTTCATCGATGCCCTCATAATGACCGCAGAGAATGGCGATATTGTCCATTTTTGAAAGCTCTTTTACCCTTTGCTGGGTGAGAGTTTTTCCCTGGGGTGACATAAAGATAAGGTGAGGTCTTGAGCCTCTCTCCTTGCACAGAGCCTCAAAGCAGTCATAGACAGGCTGTACCTGCATAATCATACCCGTACCGCCACCGTAGGGTGCATCATCCACACGGCGGTGCTTGTCGGCGGAGTAGTCTCTTATCTGTATGCAGTTTATTTCCACTTTTCCCTCCTGCCTTGCCCTGCCGATTATACTCTCGGAAAGAACGGTTTCACACATTTCGGGAAAGAGAGTGAGTATGTCAATTTTCATCGTCAAAAATTCCTCTCAAGGGGCGTATTTTTATTATACCCTCAACAACATTCACATCAATAACCACGGGAGGTATGACAGGGATAAGATATTCTTTTCCGCTGTCAGCCTTAATATGCCACACATCGTTGGCTCCCGTCTGACTTACATCGGAAAGAGTACCGTAAACCTTGCTTTCATCGTCGGCATCGATGACCTTACAGTCAAAAAGCTCCTGCATAAAGTAAAAGCCTTCGGGCAGAACTGCCTCACTGCGCTTCATATAAAGGATACGGTTTCTCATTTTGTTCGCGTCCTCAGGGGTGTCTATGCCCTCGACCTTCATTATAGCCATATTACCGCCCTGTCTTACCTTTACCTTAAGAGGCTTTTCACCCTTTTTATCAAGATAAAGAGTGCGGAATTTTTTCATAAAATCCACACTGTCGCACCAGGGCTGAACCTTCATTTCACCCTTGATGCCGTGGGTAGAAGTAATTTTTCCTATTTCAAGATATTCTTTTATCATGAGAAATTCCTTTCGGCTTCTGTTACCTTTTATAAAATCAAAGGCTGTCTCCTCGGAAACAGCCGTGATATAGTTAATTATTCGTAATCGGGGAACATTGTGTCAACATAAAAATCATCGTTGGGTTCCTCTTTGAACTCCTTGCAAACAAGTTCATAGAGCCAGTTCCAGAGCTTTGTTAAAAATGCATCTATATCTGCCCAGAATTGTGCCATTGTCATAATGTTTTTCCTCCTTTAAATTTTATTTAAAATTATTATATACCAAAAAAAGGTAAAATTCAAGGGTTTGCTTTACTTTATTTGACAGGCTGAATTTTTTTGACTATAATTATGTAAAATCTTTTGTTTCGGGTGATACCATGCTTAACATTATCTGCCCCGTATGCGGTGAAGAATTAAAAGAAGAAAACCGAAGCCTCCGCTGTGAAAAAGGACATTGCTTCGACAGAGCGAAGGAAGGCTATGTCAACCTTATAGCAGGCGCTCACAAAAAAGGCTCCCTTATCGGTGATAACAGAGATATGGCGCTTTCAAGAAGGTCTTTTCTCGAAAAAGGCTACTATGATTCTCTTCTTGATGAGCTTATTTCCATAATAAAAGAGAAGGCCCTCCCCTGCCCTCATATTCTCGACATCTGCTGCGGTGAGGGCTACTATTCCCATAAGATTAAATCGGAAGTTGACTGCACTATGCAAGGGTTTGATATTTCCAAAGAGATGGTGCGTCTTGCCGCAAAAAGAAAAAACGGCTGTGAATATTTCGTGGCTAACCTTTCGCGAATACCTCTTAAGGATAAGAGCGTGGATATTGCCTTTCATCTTTTTGCACCCTTTCACGAAAAGGAATTTTCACGGATAACGAAAGACGGAGGCACGCTTATTTCCGTAGTGGCAGGTGAAAATCATCTTTTCGAGCTTAAGGAAATTCTTTACGACACACCCTATAAAAACGATGAAGAGCCGCCGAAAACCGAATTTCTCACCCTTAAAGAAAAAAGAAAGGTCACCCGAAAAATACGCCTTTCCTCAAAAGAGGATATTGATGCACTTTTTAAAATGACCCCCTATTATTACCGTACAAGCGACAGGGACAAGGAAAAGCTTTCTTCCTTCAATGAGCTTGATGTGACGGTGGATTTTTGTGTGTTCATATATTAAAAGAAACATGAAAATAATAAGTGATACACCGCCAAATTAACGATATTATTTTAAAAAAAGCTTACCCTCTACCGCACTTTTTCTCTGCGATAGAGGGTAAAATCATTTGTATTCTGTTTATTCGCGGCCGCCATTTTGCATTCTGCATTCTGCGTTCTGCATTTGCTCTGCAAGCGCCTCCACCAGCTCTCTCATCCCCTCAACGGGACTTACATTTTTAAGCTTATATGAAATGTATGGGCTGGTCTTTGCGGCACTTATCATGGCTTTTCCGCGAAGCTTATGCCCCACAGCGGCAATAAATTGAGGCTTCAGCTCATTCACAAAAGCAAGAAGCATTGTGTTCTGCTGTTTGATTTCGTAAATGCCGAGCTTTGCCGCCTTCGAGCGCAGAAGTGCAACCTCCACAAGACCTTCAACTGCCTTGGGCGGCTCACCGAAACGGTCGATAAACTCGTCAAGAACATCCATGGCATCTTCTCTTGTTTCGATTTCGGCAATCCTCTTATACATACCGATACGGTTTTTCACCGAATCAATGTAGCCTTCGGGAATATGAGCATCGACGGAAATATCGATAAGACATTCCTGCTTTTCCTTTGCTTCAACTCCTGTCTTTTCTTCCTCAATGGTTTCAGAGAGAATCTGCAGATACATATCATAACCTACAGCCTCCATATGTCCGTGCTGCTGTGCGCCCAAAACATTACCTGCGCCTCTTATTTCAAGGTCGCGCATGGCAATCCTGAAGCCCGAGCCGAACTCAGTAAATTCCTTTATAGCTGAAAGTCTGCGCTGTGCGATTTCACTGATTTCGCGGTTTTTATTGTAGGTGAAATAGGCATAGGCGCGTCTTGAGCTTCTGCCCACTCTGCCTCTGATCTGATGAAGCTGGGCAAGACCCATTCTGTCCGCATCTTCAATAATGAGAGTGTTTGCATTGGGTACGTCAACACCTGTTTCGATAATGGTGGTGCAAAGGAGAATATCTATCTCATTTTCTAAAAGCTTTCTCCATATCTCACTTAAATCGTCCTCACTCATTTTACCGTGGCCGATACCGATTCTCGCGTCAGGGAGATATTTTTTTATCTCTGCCGCCCGTCTTTCTATGGACTCCACGCGGTTATGCAGATAATAAACCTGACCGCCGCGGCGTATTTCTCTTTCCATAGCCTCGGCTAAAATTTCCATATCCTGCGGTACCACATAGGTCTGTACCGGATACCTTCCCACGGGGGGAATTTCAAGGACGGACATATCTCTTATACCTGTCATAGCCATATTAAGAGTACGGGGAATGGGAGTAGCCGAAAGGGTAAGAACATCCACCAAAGGAAATTTTTCTTTCAGCTTTTCCTTCTGTGCCACACCGAAGCGCTGCTCCTCGTCGACGATGAGAAGACCTAAATCCTTGAACTCCACACTTTTGGCGATGATGGAGTGAGTGCCGACTATAATATCTATATTGCCCCTTTTGAGGGCTTTTTTTATTTTCGTTCTTTCCGTTTGTGTGCGGAAACGGGAAAGCATATCAATTTCAATCGGGAATCCGTCAAAACGCTTCTTTATGGTCTGAAAATGCTGAAAGGCTAAAATGGTGGTGGGAACAAGTATGGCACACTGTTTGCCGTCAGCCACGCATTTGAAAGCGGCACGGAGAGCCACCTCTGTTTTGCCGAAGCCCACATCACCGCAAAGAAGTCTGTCCATAGGGCTCGGTCTTTCCATATCGCGCTTTATTTCATTTACTGCCTCAAGCTGGTCGTCAGTTTCCTCGAACTCAAATCTTCTTTCAAAGTCGCTTTGCATATCAATATCGGGAGAGAAGGAAAAGCCGGGAGAGTTAAGCCGTGCGGAATAAATCTTTGTAAGCTCTGCCGCCATATCCTTTACGGCAGATTTTACCCGTGAACGGGTTTTCTTCCATTCGTCACTGCCGAGGCGGTTAAGCTTTATAACCTTATCCGTATCCTTGGGTGAAATATATTTTGCTATAAGGTCAAGCTGTGTTACGGGAAGATAGAGCACATCAGTTCCGCGGAAATTGATTTTGATGAAATCCTTTATCTTGCCCGAAACAGTCATAGTGGTAATTCCGTCAAAAATGCCGATACCGTGAACTGCGTGAACTACATAATCACCGCGGCTGATTTCCTCTAAAGAAGTGATACCCTTTCTTCCTCTGAAGGCAGGATTAGTCTTTCTCTGCTGTTTTTCCACGGCTCTTCCGTAGGTGAAAAGAGCAAATTTAAGGCTGTTGTATTCGATACCCGAAGAGACAGTTCCCGAAATTACGCTGACGGTTTTTTCGGGAAATTCCGCAGGGATGACGGGAAAATAGTGGCTCTTTATCCCTTCGGTTTCAAGGTCATAAGCAAGCTCTTTGGCACTTTTTTCCGTTCCTGCCATAATAACGGCGGTAAATCCGAGTTTAATAAGAGGCTGTAAGTCCTCCATAAGAAATGAAAGAGTACCGTCCCACCGCGAAAGCAGTGAGGCATTAACGCTCACAAGAGATTTCACGGGAGTGTCAAAGGAGCCTCGGGCAAGGTTATCCATATAAACCGTGCCGCTTTTTTCATAAAAAGACAGAATCTCATTCCAGGTGAGAGAGAATACATCAAGACCTTTAGTGAGTACACCCTCTTCGAACAAAGCTTTGATGTCTTCCGTGAGAAGTGCTGAAACGGAATTGAATTTCTGCTTTACGGAGGAGCTTTCACAAACAAAAATAAGGCTGTCCTGCATATAGTCAAAGATTGTTTCCTTTTCACTGTAGGCAAGAGAAATATATTTATCGTTAGCCACACTCATAAAATGGCTGAGTTTTTCTATATCCTCATTGATAAGCGCCTTTGCCTTAACGCTCCCCTTTCCCTTTACCGACGGGAGGAAGGCTTCAAGCCCTCTTTTCATTTCTTCATGGGAGTCAAAAAGAACTTCACGGCAGGGCGTGATTTTCACGAAGTCAAGACTTTCCTTTCGTCTCTGACTTTCCGTGTCAAAAGAGGAAACGGAATCTACCGTGTCACCCCAGAATTCAATTCTGACGGGGCTTTCGTTTCCCGGAGGGAAAATGTCAAGTATGCCGCCGCGAAGAGAGAACTGACCCGTTCCTTCAACCTGCTCGGTGCGGGTGTAACCCGCGCTTAAAAGAGCATTGACAGCCTCGTGCGTGGAAATTTCCTGTAAAAGTTCTATTTTAAAGGAGCGTTTTTCAAGTTCGCTACGAGGGATGGTGACCTGCACTGCCGCCTCAATACTACAAAGGGCAAACTTGCATTCTCCGTCAAGGATATTTTTAAGTACGCCCATTCTCTTCTGCTCGAAATCAAGAGACTTACTGTCGCTTTCACGGAAGCGGAAATCACGTGCAGGGTAAAGCTGCGCCCCGTCGCAGAAGGCAGAAATATCCTTGCAAAGCTTCGTGGCCTCGCCTTCATCGGGACAGATGATAAGCGCTCTCTTGCCTGTTTCCTTAACAAGAGAAGAAATACAATGTGCTTTATGAATACGGGAAAGACCGATAACGCCGAAAGGATAAGCCCCCCGACGTATGTTGTCTTTTATTTTAAGATATTCTTCACTCTGATTGAGGATTTTTTCAAAAGCAGACATAGTAAATCCTCCTTCCGGATATATTGACATCCGACCACCTTATTATATTACATTATATAATTAAAATAAATACCTTTTAATAAAAAAATAAAGAAGCCGTGGAAACTTTTTATCCAAAGCGGCCTCTAAATTTTAAAATCACATTAAACTTTTGCACAAAGGGTTTAATCAATCTAATGCTTCAGAAAGAATATCAAAAAACTTTTCAACTAAAGCAACAATCCTACCCCAGTTATCCATAATCCAATTTAATATATTTTCCATATTTATATCTCCTTTCTTTTACTAACATTTTTTCGGTAACTCAATTATACAATACCCTTCAAATAAAGTCAACAAACCATTCAAAAAATATTCATTTTCATATTTTTTTAATTTTTTAAAAATATTTTCGGCAAATCACGGTGATTTTTGCGTAAAACACGCAAAAAAGAGCAGTTTCCAATGTATAGGTGAGAGACAAAATCAAGATGACGGCAATCAATCCTGATAAGCCGTCACCTTAAAATCCACACAGAAAGGGGTTATTGAAAATCAGCAATCTCACATCAAAGGAAAGGCTCTTCTGCACCTATTACTGTCTTTCAAGAAACGGCGGCGAAGCGGCGGCAAAATCGGGATATATCTTCCCTGAAAAAAGTGCCGCAAGACTGCTTAAGAAAAAAGAAATAAAAGAAGAAATCGAAAGAAGTGACAGAGAAAAAAGAGCCTCACAAAAAGACATTATATCGGGTTATTACCGTCTTGCCTTCGGCTGTGTTGCCGACGCCATAAGTCTGCTTTTCAAGGATGAAGTTACCGATGAAGAAATAAAGCAGATGGATTTATATAACATATCCGATATAAAAAGAAAAAAGGGCGGAGACATAGAAATAAAATTTTTTGACCGCCTGAAGGCCCTCGAGCATTTGAAGCAAATCACCTGTCATGAAGAAAAAAATCCTGCTTCGTCCCTGTTCAGTGCAATCGAAAAGGGCGCCGCCGCATTAAGAGATGAAGAAAATGGCTAAAGACAATTTCTGCACATTTTCTAAAAAACAGCTTACGGCACTTTCCTGGTGGCATAAGTCCTCACCCTTCAGCAGCCTTGACGGACTTATATGCGACGGAGCCGTAAGAAGCGGAAAGACCACCTGTATGTCTCTTTCATTTGTACTGTGGGCCTTTTACGCTTTTGACGAAACCTCCTTTGCAATTTGCGGCAAAACCATTTCTTCCCTGAAACGGAATATAACAGTTTCTCTCATTCCCGTTCTCATAAGCTTAGGTTTTGATTGCAAGGAGAAAATAAGTCAGAATCTTATCGAAATCTCTTATAAAAATCATACCAACCGTTTTTACCTTTTCGGCGGCAGAGACGAAAGCTCTGCTTCTCTTATACAAGGTATGACATTGGGCGGTGTTCTTCTTGACGAGGTGGCGCTTATGCCCCGTTCCTTTGTGGAGCAGGCGCTTGCCAGATGCTCTCTCGGCGGCTCGAAATTTTGGTTCAACTGTAACCCCGAAAACCCGAAGCACTGGTTTTATGAAGAGTGGATAAAGAAAGCCAAAGAAAAGAACTGCCTTTATCTGCACTTCCTTATGGAGGATAACCCTTCCCTTTCACCCAAGGTCATAAAGCGCTACGAACGGCTTTACAGCGGTGCTTTTTATGAGCGCTTTGTTTTGGGCAGATGGGTTGCCGTTGACGGACTTGTTTACGGTGACGCGGCAAAGGGAAAATACACCCGTATGCCTCCCGTAAATGAATTTGAAAGGCACTACATATCCTGCGATTACGGCACGGTAAATCCCACGTCAATGGGCCTGTGGGGCCTTTACGGGGGGAAATGGTACAGATTTGACGAATACTATTATTCATCCCGTCACGAGGGCAGACAGCTCACCGACGAGGAGTATTACGAAAAGCTGTGTCTGCTTGCGGGAGACAGAAAAATAGAGGGCGTAGTAATCGACCCCTCTGCCGCCTCCTTTGCCGAATGTATAAGACGAAAGGGTAAATACAGGGTTATCCCCGCAAAAAACGATGTAGTATCGGGAATAAGAAAAGTCCACAGTGCCTTCAGGGAAGGCAGGATTGTTATTTCACCGGTGTGCGTGGCTTCAATCAAGGAATTTTCCCTTTACAGATGGGAAGAAAATACGACCAGAGATACACCGAAAAAAGAAAACGACCACGCTATGGATGATATAAGATATTTTGTCTCTACAGTTCTTGACGACGGTAATGACGCAGGATTTTTCGCCCTTGCCGCCGCAAGAGAATAAAATATTTGTCTCCGGGGTGACGGGTATAATCCGAACACGCCACCCCGAAAGGCAAAAGAAAGGAGAATATTTTGGCATTAGGAAAACGCAAAAAACACTCTGAAGTCAAAGAAGTGGTTGCAGTACCTCAGACAGGAAGCACATCCCATCCTTTTACTTCTCTTTCTGCTTATATGCCCTCAAGTCCCGTTGATACCCGTCTGTATATGGGATTAAGAGAAGCGGTACCTGTTATTGATGCGGCTATAAGCAAGCTTGTGCGCCTTTTGGGCGAATTCAAGGTGGTATGCGATGACCCGCAGGCGGAAAAGGAGCTTTCCTTCTTCCTCGAAAATGTCAATGTGGGCGGCACAAGAAAGGGCATATCTGCTTTTGTGGGCACCTTTTTCGAACAGCTTCTCACAATGGGTACAGCCGTAGGTGAAATGATAATCGACTCCTCAACAGTTACCCATCTTTTCAACTGTCCTCTTGACAACGTTTGCCTGTGTGAGGGAAAATCACCCCTTGACATCGTCATAAACGCCGAATCCTCCAAGGGTAAATTCACTCCTGTCAGGTATCCCGAGCTCATCCTTTTGTCCGTTCACAATCCCGAGCCCGGCAAAATCTACGGTACATCGGTGCTTAAAGGTCTTCCCTTTGTAAGTGATGTTCTTTTAAAGATTTTCAACACCCTCGGTCTTAACTGGGAAAGAGTGGGTAATGTACGCTTTGCCGTAACCTACAAGCCACAGAACGACTCCATAGACAAAGCCTACGCTCAAGAAAGAGCCCTTCAGGTGGCAAAGGAATGGAGCAATACCATGAAAGCAGGCGGACCCGTAAGAGACTTCGTTGCTGTGGGTGACGTGAGCATCAAGGCTATCGGTGCTGACAATCAGATTCTTGACAGCGAAATTCCTGTAAGGCAGGTTTTGGAACAGATTGTGGCAAAGCTCGGCATACCGCCCTTCCTTTTGGGATTAAACTGGTCCACAAGCGAAAGGATGAGTTATCAGCAGGCAGATATTCTTACAAGTGAAATCGATTCTTACCGCAGAGAGATTACTCCGGTAATCAACCGCATCTGCCGTACCTTTCTGAATTTACACGGCTATGACTGTGACTTCACCGTTGAATGGGATAATCTCACCTTGCAGGATATTACTCTTATGGCACAAAGTGAGCTTTACAGAGCACAAAGTGACCGTATTTACCACGAAATGGGAGGTGAAAAGGATGAATATGAAAATTGACAGAGAGCTTGAGCTTATCAACGGATATACCCGCTCCCCTCTTACGGCTGAAGATGTGTACATTTTTTCTGTCACCCTTTGCGACAACGAGGTTGACAGAGACTTTGAGCGCTTCAGCACGGAAAGCCTCACCACTTTAGGTGAATTTTTCACGGGCAAAACAGGAATTTCCGACCACAGTATGCGTTCAAAGGACCAAAGAGCAAGAATTTTCAGAACCTACATTGAAAAGCAGCCCGGCAAAAAAACATCCTGCGGCGAAGAATATACCGCTCTTAAAGCAAGAGCCTATATGCTTCGCACCGACGAAAATGCCGCTCTCATAAAAGAGATTGAAGGCGGAATCAAAAAGGAAGTCAGCGTGGGCTGTGCTATGAAGGAATGTATCTGTTCAATATGCGGAAAGGATATGAAAAAGCACCTTTGCGAGCATATCAGGGGCAAAGCATACGCAGGCAAAATATGCCATGGTATTCTTAAAAATCCCACCGACGCCTATGAATGGTCCTTTGTGGCTGTACCTGCCCAAAGAAATGCAGGAGTAACCAAATCTTTCAAAAGGGAGGAAAAGAAAACAGCTATGACAATCGAAAAATTCAAAAGTCTTCACGAAGACACTCTGATCACAGCCGAAGAAATGGAAAGCCTCAAAGCTCATATTTATTCGCTGGAAAATCTTGCCTCGGAAGGTAAAGCATACCGCGAACACCTTACGGCAGAGATTAAAAAATATGCTCTTATCATTATGCCGACAGTAAACATTTCGGCTTTCATCAAGGGATGCGACAATATGGATATAAGTGAAATCAAAGACCTGTGCCATTCTCTTAAGGAGCAGGCAAACGCACATCTTCCCATACTCCCACAGCTCGCATCGACAAAAGAAAAGCACAATTACGACAATTCAGATTTCAAAATTTAAGGAGGATTTAATATGTCAAATTATCTCGACGGATTTGAGAGAAAAGAAGTAACTCTTAATTCAAACCAAAACTCAATCAAAGGTTCAACAGTTTCCATGGCAACTGATTATACTGTAAAGCTTGCAAGCAGCGGTGATGCATTCATAGGCGTATGTACTTACGTAAACAATTATACCGCGAGTGTGCTTCTCAAGGGCTTTGTAGAAGTCCCCTATACAGGCGAGGCACCTGCTTGTGGCTATAATAAGCTTAGCGCCAACGGTAGCGGCGGTGTAAAAACAGATACAACCGGCAGAGACATTCTTGTTGTTTGTGTTGACAAAACTGCTTCGACTTGCGGCATTATACTTTAAGGAGGTTACTAACAATATGGCTACATACGATAATATCAGACTCGAAAAAGGTCTTTACACAACAGGCAAATCTTTTACACAGGCACTTGAAAGCATTGACCCCAGCGAAAATTACAAAGGCACTTCACTTGAAGGGCTCGATGCTTACCAGCGACAGCTCAAACGCTTCGACATCAAAGTAGGCGGTAAAAACAGCGACTCAATCGAAAAGTTTTTCAGAACAACAGACTCTGCCGCTCTTTTCCCTGAATATATTTCAAGAGCAGTTCATCAGGGCTTTGCGGAAAACGACATCGTATCCAGAATCGTCGCCACCACCACGGAAATCGATTCTCTTGACTACCGTTCACTCGCTGTAGATATTACCAAAAAGGAAACCAATATGACACCCGTTTTCGAGGGTACTCATATTCCCGAAACCAGAGTTTCCGTAAAAAGTAATCTGGTCAAGCTCGAAAAAATCGGCAGAATGATTACTGCTTCCTACGAAGCAATCAAACACCAGCGCCTGGACCTTTTCACCATCGCTCTCAAGCAGATCGGCTCTGCAATCGCAAGCACACAGGCTTACAGGGCAATTGACTCTTTTTTTGAAGGAGACGGCACAGACGGTGAAACTCAAATTATCCCTGTCGAGGATCCCGAATCCTTCAGCTATAATGACCTGCTTTCTCTCTGGTCATCCTTCAAAGGCTTTAACCTTTCCACCATCATTATGGGTACAGGCACTCTCACAAGAGTGCTTAAAATGGATGAATTCAGAGATTCCGCCGCGGGTCTTAATTTTCATGCAACAGGCAACCTCGTCACTCCCTTCGGTGCAGAAATCATCTGCTTCCCCGATTTAGGTGATGAGAAAATCATTGGTCTTGATAAAACAAGCGCCCTCGAAAGAGTTCAGGCAGGCGGTATCGTTACCGAATTTGATAAGCTCATCGACAGACAGCTCGAAAGAGCAAGTGTTACTGTTACATCAGGCTTTGCAAAGATTTATAACGATGCTGCAAAAATAATTATTTTCGAATAAGAGGTGAAAGCATGACCGAGGTCAGCGATGTATTAACCTGTCTGATGAATTATGCTGATATGGAAGCTTATACCGCTGAACAGTTACAGCCATGCTGTGAAAGAGGACTTTTATGGGTATATGCCAATCTTAAGTCCGGTGCCGATAAGGAAAGTCCCCTTATCGTTCACACAGCGGCAGCTATGGCACATTACTACTTCTTTCTCACCCGTCTCACGGAAACAGATAAATACGAAACCTATACGGCAGGTGATATGACCGTGAGAAGAAATCTTGAAAAAGAGATGAATTTTGAATCGCGTATAAAAGACGAAGCAATAGCCGCCGCTTCATCAATACTTACGGACGGAGGTTTTTTCTTCCGTGGCAACTGAAACTATTATTAAAAACAGCCTTTTTGACAAATACGGTGTTACGGTTACTTCTTCCAACGGTCAGAACGCAGCCGTTTTCAATGCCTTTCTTCAGCCCTTGAGATATAAAAACAAAATCTATTTAAGCGGTGTACCGACAGAGCTTGGTTATGACGGTCTTAACAAATATCTCTTACTTGCCCCGCCTGAATTGGATATAAACTATCTTGAAGGAAACGGATATACACTTTCTTTCGGCACTGATACCTTTGCCACCGACCACTGTGAACCCGTATATTTAGGCAAGAAAAAACTGTACTACTGGGCAATAGTACATAAGGATGGATAGTATGCAGCAAGCAACCGCTCTTATTGACTCTTTCATAAAAGCTATTACCGATTCGTCAATTCTTAACAGCACCTGTCAGGCAATCAGGGCTTATGAAAGTAAAAATCTTCCCGTTCCCATAAAAAAGACCTACTTTTCCTTTTCGGCAAAAGAAAATAAGCTTTATTATTACACTGATGAAAACGGCAAAAAAACCGAAGTCAACAGCTTAAAGATAGCAGTTAACTGCTTCATCCCCCTCTCACTCTCACCCGCCTTAATGTACTCTCTTACAGAAACGGTGCTGTACTTTCTTACGAAAAGCAACAAGGACATTATAAGCTTCACCGTGGGAAAAACCGAATACGACAGCGATGTTGATGCCTTCAGAATAAACAGCGAACTCCATTTTCAGACAGAAACTCAGGTATAAGCATGATAAAGAGCCGCATCCGAAAGGGTGCGGCTTTCAACTTGCTTATGTAGCAATTTGGTGATATAATGAAAAAGTGAAAGGAGAGAAATATATGGAAATACTTATCGTACGACACGGAGACCCGGATTACGCAAGGGATTCACTTACATATAAAGGCATTGAAGAGGCAAGGCTTTTAGCAGAAAGACTTTCAAAGCTTGAGGTGACGGACTTTTACTGCTCACCCCTCGGAAGAGCGCAGAAAACCGCCTCATATACCCTCGATAAAACAGGCAGAACTGCAGAAACTCTCCCATGGCTTACGGAATTTGAAGGCAAAGTAAAACAGGGCGTTTTCAAAAAAAGCTCCTGCTGGGACAGACTGCCCTCTTACTGGACCGCACAGCCCGACTACTATTCCTACGACCGTTGGCACAAGGTAAAGCTGATGAAAAAAGGAGGCGTTTACAAACAGTATAAGGAGGTCTGCGACGGTATTGACGGGCTTTTAAAAAAGTACGGCTACCACCACAAAGGAAAAATCTTTCAGGTGGAAAAGGAAAGTCACGCCCGAATAGTTCTCTTTTGTCATTTCGGTGTGGAATCCGTAATTCTCTCTCATATATTCGGTATATCTCCCATGGTCATGTGGCATAATTTCGTGGCACTTCCCACCTCGGTAACCCGTCTCGCCACCCAGGAAAGAGAAAAGGGTACGGCTATTTTCACCTGCATACATTACGGTGATTTAAGCCACCTTTACGCGGGAAACCACGAGCCGTCCTTTCAGGCGAGATTTTGCGAGTGCTATTCCGATAAAACGAGGCATTGAAGGAAATGAATAATTTCGGTTGCGGACACGGCACTCCTTGTTCCTACGCAGTACAACGGCACCAAAGGTGCCCATGTGAGCCTTCCTTCCTGAACATCGTCAGATTGACAGAGGGGTTTACAGCGAACGACCGATGGTCGCCCCTACGATACAAGGTTTAAAAAAATCATAAAAAGCGGTCACTTTTCTGTGACCGCTTTTTATATTATTTATTCATACTGCTTAAAACTATCTCCACCAATTCACCCGTCATGGCATCAATATCTGTCTGTGAGGGGTTGCCGCTTATTTTCTGCATCTTTTCGGCATATTCACTCTGCACTGTTTCATCGCACATGGAAAGAACGTGATAAAAGGTGGTGGTGTTTATACCGAGGGCATCGGAGAAGTTTTTCTTGCCCCAGATGGCGGTGCCGTCTTCACTGTAGCCTGTGAATACGACGGTGCCTTCCTCAAGCTCGAAGTCCCATACTGCCATGGGATAAATATTATACCTGACTGAATCGATAACTACCGTATAATATCCGCTCTCTTTGGTGAGATTTCCTTCAGTGGAAAGCTTTCTACCCTTTTGGATATCCTTTTCGGTAATGACTGCCTTTTCAAGAATGGTTACGGTCTGCGAGGTATTTCTTGCCACAGCCTTATAATCCTCACTGTCACCGGACGGGTCAAAGATAACCGTATCCCAGTTTCCGTAGAGAGATGCCTGTTTGATTTTATTGCTTGCGGCAGTACCTGAATAGGTTTCGGGACAAGCCACAGGCCAGCCGTCAACACTCCATTTAAGCTCTCTTACCTCAAGGCTCGGGAAGGGGTAAACATCCGTAAGAGCCTTTGACACTGCCTGTGCGGCACCTGTGGTAATAACAGAATCGAGCTTGTAATAAAGCTGTGACTGTGAGCCCATAAACCATTTACCCTTTGAGGTCTTTATGATGGAGGGACTGCCTATAGAGGCTCTGCCGATGTCTGTATAGGTTACACCGCCGTTGCTACTTGAAAGGAAGTTATATCCGCCAAGGAGCATAAGACCTTTGGTGTACTGATTGTTTCTTGCGCTTTTACCGAAAGCGGACATATCTGCACCGCCGAAGTCAGTATAAGGTCCTTCGGGAGATTTTGCTCTTGCCACACGAATATTATAGTTGCTTTCCATATCACCGTAGGTAAGGAAGAGATAATAATAGCCAGTCTCCTTATTATATACAATGTCGGCACCGCTCAAAAGACTGCCGTCATTTTTGGAAAGAGCAGGGATTCTGCCCGGTTTAGCAATAAGAGTACCCGCCTGGAAGCGTGCAGAGCCGTGAAGATTTGAAATCACCTCGCCCTGACTGTTAAGAGGACTTGCGGCTTTGAGAAGACCGTTTTTCGTGCTGAGTTCGACTATATAAATTTCACCGCTGATTTTTTCTCTTCCGTAAGAGCCGCCGTAAATCATAAACAGACCGTTTTCCGTATTGATAACTGCGGGATGAACTGCATTCGCATTATCGTAGGATGCTTTGAAGGAATGCTTATTCTTTTCACCCGAAGCCTCATCCTCAACGATTTCCGAGCCTGCGTGTCTGCCGCAGGTGCTGATTACGAGACCCACATCTGTCCATTCTTTGGTTTCGATAGCCTTTGCAAGGTCATCTGTCTTGACGCAGAAGATGGCGCTTTCATTTGCATCGGCAGTTTTAGAAAGGGAGAAGTAAAGATAATATACACCCTTGCGGTAAATAATTTCAGGGGAAAGAGGAGTTCTGTCCTGGCTTTCGTTTGAATAGGTTTCGTCACCGCCGTAGCCGTGCTCCTTTGCCCAGTTTTTAACGCTTTTAAAAGCCGAGAAGGACATTATTGTGTTGCTCTGTGCCTCTTCGGGAGTCGGGAAATAGGTGGTACGGGCTGTCCAGTTGATAAGATCCTTTGACTTTACTACCACATTATCCGAGCCGAAGCAGTAATAATATTCAGTCTTTTCATCATAGAAAATACAGGGATCCTTTATATCGTAAGCCGCGTAAGAGCCGATATATCTGTTGTCGGCATATTTGTCGATTGCAGGCTTTTTGATGGTGGAGGTTGCCTCTTCAGCCTTATAGCCTTCGGGTCTTTTTCCCTTTTTGAAGAAAGCAAGAACATTGAGCTTTTTATCGGCTGTAACCTTATACTGAAGCATATTTACATCATCAGTAACATTCTCACCGTTTACTATCAGCTTTTTAAGATTATAGTAGGTTGAATCCGTTCTTTCGGGGTTTATGTTAAGAGTGAGCACCTGTCCGTTATCGCAGGCTACACGGTACTTTTCGTCGGTACCTACGGTATTTTTACTGTCCACTGTGATAACGCCGTGACCGAAGGACTCAACGAAAATCATATATTCGGAGGGTCTTACATGCTTCCAGTAAATAAGGAACACTCCGCCGAAAAGCAGAACAGTTGCCGTAAAAAAGGCTAAAAACTTTTTCATTATATTTTATTCATCCTTTCTTTTATTTAGTAGTAAGTGAAGAAATAATATCGGAATAGATTGAAACTGCATTATTGAAGAAATTCTTTTTTACTGTTTCAATCTGACTTTCGTCGGATACATAGACGGTGATTTTCAGCAGCTCCGTATCCATATCCATTACGGTGAATTTAACATGGAAGCCGTGTTCAAGAGGAAGGATTTCCACATTACTCTCTTTGATTATCCTTTCTCTCGAAAGCACCTTGATAGCCGCCGCTACGCTCTTTTCTCTTACAGAACGGGGAAGCGTACCCTCTATGGCGCCCACATCAAGCTCTGCCTTTGCCGTGAGAGTGATAAGCTCGTCACCCTCGCTTATTTCGCTGATAACCTGACCGCCCGATACAAGCTCACTTACGGCGCCGTTTACCTCGAAATAATTTGCCACGGAATATTCACTTAATATCTCGTTAATCTGCGTTCTGGTAAGAGACTTTTTCAAAGTTTTGAGCAGATAGCAAACCAGAAGCTTGATTTCGTTTTTTTCCCTGAGGCCACCGGGAACGATGCCTTCGCTGAATGTATCTGATGACATAATAAATCGCCTTTCATTAGATAGTTATACATTATTAATTGTACCACAAGAAAAATAAAAGTAAATAGCAAACGGGAAATTTTTATTAATTTGTAAGATTAATAATATGTTTGACAGGTAAAGAATTTTTTAGTAAAATATTTCCGAGGTGATAAAAATGAGCCAAAAATATACTACCGTTCTTTTCGATGCGGATAACACCCTCCTAAACTTCGACAAAGACGAGAACTGTGCACTGAGAAAGACCATGGAGCTTTACGATGTTCCCATTACCGAAGAAAACATTTCGACTTATGTAAAAATAAATCAAGGAATGTGGAAGGCACTCGAAAGAGGAGAGCTGACAAAACCCGAGCTGAAAAGAACCCGTTTCAGAAAATTCTTTGATGCCATAAACTTTGAAACTGATAGGGACACCTTTGAAATAAACGAAAAATATCTTTCACTTTTAGGTGAGGGCGGAAACACACTCGATGGTGCCGTGGACCTTTGCCGTGAGCTTAAGGATGAGGGCTACGACCTTTACATCGTTACCAACGGCATTGAAAAGACACAGAAAAACCGCCTCACAAAAAGCGGTCTTATCTCATATTTTACGGAAATTTTCGTTTCGGAGACCATCGGTCACCAGAAGCCGAAAAAGGAATATTTCGACTATGTGCTGTCACATATTAAAGAAACGGATAAAGAAAAGATTATTCTTGTGGGAGACTCCCTCACTTCCGATATCAAGGGCGCTATGAACGCAGAACTTAAGTCTGTCTGGCTCAATCTGAAAGGCCAGGAATTACCCGAGGAATATAAGCCGGATTATGTGATAAATGATGTAAGGGAAGTAAGGGAAATAATACGTAATGTATAATTGAGGGAAAAAATCGGCTAACGGAAAGAGATTTTCCACCGATGAAAAAAGTTAAGGTGCTGTTTTAAAATAACAGCACCTGTTTTTTATTCACCTATTCTGTACTCCTCTTCAAAAACTTCAGTTTCATCACTCCAATAAATTTTGACCGACTAACAAAAAGGAACGGTCAAGACCGTTCCCTACGTTTATTTATATACTGTCCGTAAAGCTTACTGCTGCCAGAGCGGCAACTGCACCGTCAGCTACTGCTGTGGCTACCTGTCTGATTCTCTTGCTTCTGCAGTCACCTGCCACGAAAATACCCTTCTGTGCATTTTCGGGAAGGCAGTTTTCATCGGCGTTTATATAGCCGTATTCGTTAAGACTTACGCTGTCCTTGAAAGGCTCGTTCATAGGCTTTTGTCCGATAGCCACGAATACAGCATCACAGGAAAGAAGTTCATCTTCACCTGTTTCCGTGTTTGTAAGAACAATACCCTCAAAGGTGTCTTCGCCCTTAATTTCCTTTACTACGGTGGAGTAAACAAAGGAAACATTGTCCTTTTTGTCGAGCTCTTCCTTGAGCTTCGGCTCACCTGTGACGAAGGCGAGATTCTGCACCACGGTGACCTTTGCGCAAAGCTTTGAAAGCATTACTGCTTCCTGTAAGGCGCTGTTACCGCCGCCGATAACGGCTACCTCTTTACCCGCATAAAATGCTCCGTCACACACTGCACAGTAGGAAATGCCTTCGCCTGTGAACTTATCTTCTTTGGGGAGACCTAAGCGTCTGTGCTCACTGCCTACGGCGATGATAACCGCCTTTGCCTTGTAGTCCCCTCTTTCACCTTTTACGGTGTAATGACCGGGAACACCTTCGATGGCAACGGCTTTGTCAAGCTCGAACTCTGCACCCTGCGCCATAGCCTGCTCTACCAGTCTGTCACCGAGTTCACTGCCTGTCATGGTAACAAAACCGGGGTAGTTTTCTACCTTGGGAGAATGGGTAATCTGACCGCCGAAGGTCTCTCTTTCGAGAATAAGCACACTTTTATCTGCTCTGCGAAGATAAACGGATGCGGTAAGACCTGCAGGGCCTGCACCGATAATTATAACGTCATACATATTATTTACCTACCTTATTATAAAGGGAAAGCGGACAAGATATTAATGCTGTCCGCTTTCTGTTATTTTCATTAGTTTATCTTTCGGTATATGCTCTGATATTGGAAAGGTTAGTGATTTTTTCTGCCTTGCCGCCGCTGATAACTACGAGGGTGGGAGCCTGATGAATGTCAAACTCGTTTGCAAGGTCGGGATTTTCGTCAGCTAAAACCTTTTCATATTTCACACCTGCATCGTCAAGGAACTTTGCAGCCATCTTGCAGTTAGGACAGGTCTTTGAAGCGAAGAGAATGATTTTGTCGTCGTTTTCACAGCAGGCACATTCTTCTTTTGCTGTTTCAAAGCTCTTTGTGATTTCTTTGCCGAGCTTTGCGGGATTGTATTCAACTCTGTGTTCAAACTCCTGGCTCTTACCGTCGTTCCAGTTCTGTACGGGACGGTAGTAGCCTGTGATACGGCTGTAAACCTCAGTCTTTTCACCGCATTCGGGACAGG
>JAZUNX010000067.1:0-15691 GCA_045604385.1 Acutalibacteraceae bacterium | reverse complement strand
GGGGTTGGAGGTATGCCAATTAAGAGCCTCACAGCCGTATTCACTGCAGCCGATGGGGATGTTCGGGTGGTTTTTATGGAACTTGTCAAACCAGGGGCCGTTCATTGAGGTCTCACCGCCGTACCAGCCGAAGTAGTGGTTATAGGAGATAACATCGGGGATTTTTACATATTCGCTGTCGGGGTCGCACATTGAAAGACAGGCGATGGTGGTAAGTCTTGTCTTGTCCATTTTGTGGGCAAGGTCATTGAGAATTTTATGATTTTCAATAAGGTCGGGATCAGCGGCACCGTGCATTGTAATTTCGTTTGAAAGACCCCATACAACGATAGAAGCGTGGTTGTAGTTCTGGGTGATAAGCTCTTTCATCTGTGAAATTGTGTTTTCACGGCCTGTTGCCATATGCTGTGAGATATAGGGAATCTCTGCCCATACAACCATACCTCTTTCGTCGCAAAGGTCATAGAAATACTGGTCGTGCTGATAATGGGCAAGACGGATGGTGTTTGCTCCTACCTCGCAGATAAGGTCCATATCTTCCTTATGGTGCTCGGGTAAAAGTGCATTACCCACACCGAGTCTGTCCTGATGACGGGAAACGCCGTGAAGGGGATATTCTTCACTGTTAAGGATGAAGCCCTTTTCGGGGTCGATTTTAAATGTACGGCAACCGAAGCGTGTTGAAACCTCATCAATTACCTCGTCACCTTCAAGAAGCTCTGCCTTTGCAGTGTAAAGATAGGGATCCTTTCTGCCGTGCCAGAGATGAACATTTTTAATTTCAAAATCTTCATCATCGTCGTCGGTGGTTTTTGATGCGATTTCATTATCCTCTGCATCGAAGATTGTATAGCGGATTTTCTGTGAATCCTTTTTATCCGTAAGATAAACTTCGATTTCTACTTCTGCATCTGCGCCCTTGATTTCGGGGGTTACCTTGATACCGGGTGTGCCGTAATAGTCAAGGTCAAAGTGAGATTCGGGTACACAGACAAGGTTTATGTCACGGTAAATACCGCCGTAGAAGGTGAAGTCAGCCATCTGGGGATAAACTCTGTCGTTGGGAGAGTTGTCAACATCGATTTCGATAAGGGTTTCGTCGTTTATTTCTTCGGTGAGATTTACTCTCCATGTGGAATAACCGCCGTGGTGTTCAGCAAGCTTTTTACCGCCGACATAAACGGTAGCCGAAGAGTTGGCGCCTCTGATTTCCAGATAGTAGCAGTCAGCCTCGGGAAGGTCTGCTTTCTTTAAGGTTTTTGCATAGCGGCAGGTACCTCTGTAATAGTCAGCACCGCCGTCCTGTCCGTCAACAGCATTCCAGGAATGGGGAAGATTGACTTCTTCGGTGTTTCCCTCTTTGGTAAATACCCAGCCACTGTTGAGATTAAGAATTTTTCTCATAATTCATACTCCTTATGTTCTTTCCTTTTCATTATTAACAGCCGTCTGTTCAAATAAACAGCTGACATTATTTATTTGTTTGCTACGAAGGATATAAAGCGTTCAAAGGCAGCCATACCCTTTTCGTCTCTTTTGTAAACACCTGCATGTTCGAGACATTTTACAAATACCTTGCCAACCTCTTTTTTCACGATAGCATCAATATTTTCTGCAGTAAAATCATAATTATCTTTAAAGGAGTTTACCCAATCCGCGTGCTTGCTGATGCTTTCATCGGAAGAAAGGTCTTTGCCTTCGAGGATAAATTCTTCTACCTTCGCAAGCTCGGCTTTAAGTCTTGAGGGAAGAACTGCAAGACCCATAACCTCGATAAGACCGATGTTTTCCTTTTTGATGTTATGTATTTCCTTATGTGGATGATAAACACCGTCGGGATGCTCTTCGGTTGTGATGTTGTTACGAAGGACGAGGTCAAGCTCAAACTTGTCACCTCTTTTTCTTGCGATGGGGGTGATGGTGTTGTGAGGTGTGCCGTCAGTTTCAGCAAAGACAAAGGCATCCTCATCGGTGTAGCCTCTCCAGGCATCAAGGATTTTTGAGGAGAGAGAGACGATTTTTTCCGTGCCTTCACCGCTTACTCTGATAACTGACATAGGCCATTTTACGATGCCTACGGTTAAATCCTCATAGCCGGGGAAGGTGAAGGTCTTTTCCGTTTCAGCCTTTGCCATTGCAAATTCATAGTTACCGCCCTGGAAGTGCTCATGGGAAAGGATGGAGCCGCCTACGATGGGAAGGTCAGCATTGGATCCTACGAAGTAATGGGGGAAAAGCTTTACAAAATCAAAAAGCTTTCTGAAAGCACTCTCGTCGATTTTCATGGGTGTATGCTTACTGTTGAAAACGATGCAGTGTTCGTTGTAGTAAACATAGGGCGAATACTGGAAACCCCAGGCTTTGCCGTCGATTTCAACGGGGATAATTCTGTGGTTTTGTCTTGCAGGGTGGTTAAGTCTGCCTGCATAGCCTTCATTTTCCACGCAAAGAAGACATTTGGGGTAGGAACTCTGCTTTGCATTTCTTGCTGCGGCAATATCCTTCGGATCCTTTTCGGGCTTTGAAAGGTTAACTGTAATGTCAATTTCGCCATATTCACTTTCGGTTTTCCATTTAAGATCCTTGCAAACTCTGTATCTTCTTATGTAGTCCGTGTCCCTGCTGAGCTTATAATAATAGTCTGTAGCCATTTCGGGAGAGACGGCATAGAGGGCATCAAAGTGAGAGATAACCTCACTGGGTCTTGGTACAAGAGCGCTCATAACCTTGGTGTCAAAAAGGTCTCTGTTTGTAAGGGTATTTTCAATAAGACCCTTTTCACAGGCATAATCAAGAATATCTTTAAGAATATCCTCAAGGTTGTCCCATTCACATTCTTTTGGCTCTTCATATTCATCAAGACAAAGAATTTCGAGAATACGGTTGGTGGTATAGATTTTGTCTTCCTGTTCGATAAGACCGCAGTCAAGACCGTACTTTACTAATTTTGCTACGCTTTCACATATCATAATTAACATCTCCTGTCACATTTCTTCATATAACATAATACACCTAAACACCTTAAAAAATCAATACAAAGATTAAAAAGCAGGGACATTTTTTATTTAAAGGAATAAAATAATAATGAAAAAATTAAAGGAGGATTTATATGTCCCGTGTAATAAGTTCATTTATGGGTGCCAACTCCCCTATCGGCTTCTGTTCGTTTTTCGAAGAAATCTATAATCCATACAAAAATCATCATCCTTATATAATTAAGGGAGGGCCGGGAACGGGCAAATCCACTCTTATGAAAAAGGTAGCCCGAAAGGCACAGGAAATGGGCTATGAAACGGAACTGATTTACTGCTCCTCGGACCCTAAAAGTTTAGACGGAATTATCGTAAAGGATCTGGGTATTTCCGTTATTGACGGCACCTCACCCCACGTTCTCGAACCGAAGTTTCCCGGTGCCGTGGAAAACATTATCAATACGGGTGACTTCTGGGACAAGAAAAAATTAGCGGCAAAAAGTGACCTTATACGCTCTCTTACTCTGGAAAATTCTATGCACCATTTCCGTTCGGCAAGATACCTCTCTGCGGCGGGAGCCATAAACGATGAAAATATTCGTCTCGCCTCGTCCTTTATAAAGGACGAGAAGATAAACAGCTTTGCTGTCCGCTTTGTTTCAAGAGAAATGCCCCCAAAGAGAAAAAGGAGTGCAGGAAAAAGAATCCGCAGATTTATAAGCGGTATAACCCCCGAGGGAGTAGTTTTTTTAGATGAAACCGTTACTTCACAGGCAGTGAGAGTTATCGGCATAAAGGATAACTATTCCGCTGTCTCTCCACTTGTTTGTCAGAGAATAGGTGACTTTGCGATAAAAAACGGTTACGATGTTATTTTCTGTCAGTGTCCCATGAAGCCAAAGGGAGACTGTGAGCATATTATTATTCCCGAAGTCGGTCTTGCTCTTCTGACGGTTAAAAAGGAGCATAGCATCTCCCTTGAATGTGACAGACTGATACACTGCAAAAGGTTTATGCGGGAAGAAGCGGAAAATTACAGTCAGCGCCTTCGTCGGGGCAAAAAATTATGCTCCCACCTAATAAGTGAGAGCGTAAACTCACTGAAAAAAGCCAAGGAAACTCACGACAAGTTAGAAAAGGAATATATCGAGGTTATGAATTTCCAGGCTCTTAATGATTATACGGATATAATCACCGAAGAGATGTTTGATGTTTTCGCTGATTAACTTTCTCTTAATTTTGTGTCGGTTAAAATATCTCTTGCCTTTTCCGTGAGCTTTATCATTTCTTCCTTTGTGTAGGCAGAGAGCCCTTCTTTGATAAGATTTCCGCTGTCTTTGAACTGCTGAAGGAAAAAGGGAATATTACCCTTTAAAAGTCGGGCGATTTCCTTTATATCTTCCTCGGTATGCAGTTCCTTTACGACAGTGGTGCGGAATTCGCAGCGGATTTTGCCCTCTTTTAAAATCGAAATACTATCGAGAATTTTGCTTGTATCTATGTTTTTTCCTACGGTGAGGGAGTATTTTTCGGGTGTATTCTTTATGTCCATAGCCACATAGTCGCAAAGTGCCTCATTGATAATATCCTTCAAAAGGTCGGGCTTATAGCCGTTGGTGTCCAGCTTTACGGCAAAGCCCATATCCTTTATCTTCTTAAGGAAAGGCTTAAGGTCTTTTTGTAATGTAGGCTCGCCGCCTGTTACACATACTCCGTCGAGGATGCCCTGTCTTTTTTTAAGAAATGAGAAAATCTCTTCTTCGTCAATAAGGTCTGTCGGCTTTTCCGTAACTAAAAGTGCATTATGACAGAAGGGGCAAAGGAAATTACAGCCGTAGCAGAAAATTGTACAGGCGGTTTTGCCGGGGAAGTCAAGGAGTGTTAATTTCTGAAGTCCTGATATGAGCATTGGTTTGTCTCCTTTTACAGAAAGGGAAGTGCCTGACACTCCCCTTTTTTTGTTTTATCTTCTGAGTAATTTTACAGCTTTGATCTTTGCCTTTTTAGCCGTAGGCATAAGCTTTGCATAGGAATAATATTTCATCTTGTTTCCTATGAGAACATATTCACCGATGAATTCGTGATAGTCGGCAGAGAAGCTCTTTTTGAAATCGTAAATGCCCTTGAAATTATCCTGTGGCTCCAAAACGCCGAGAGAGCCGTCCTCCTGAAGCTCGGGAGTTTTTACTATAATATAGCCCAGGTCATGAACATCACATCCGCGGTTGATGCTTTCACAAAGTCGAAGATAGTTAAGATAGTGGCTCGAACGTGTGTTGTTTCTTATAACATTTCTCGTACCGCCGAAAAGACAGCTGCCCATTCCTGCATAGTAAATAGAGAGACCGCCTGCCACACAGATTCTGTTTTCCGAGGTGAATTCCTCTGCCTCTGCCATTCTCTTTTCGAAATGCTCTGTTTGCTTGTCCGCGCTTGTAATGGTTTCATTCAGCTGACGGGCTTTCTTTTCGTGGGCGGTTTCAAGCTCCTTAAGAGCCTGCTCCTTTTTGGCAAGTCTTTCTGCCTGCAGTTTTCTGTCAAGCTCCTTATCGTAGTAAACAAGCTTAAGGTCGCTGTTATCTTTGAACTCTCTCAAAAGCTTGGTGCAGTAGTCACCGTTTCTTTCAACAAAGTTATCTCTTTCGCTGGTGTCGTGCATAACGTCCATAAAGTCGTTCATAATTGAGGGGTCTTTTTCCACATCCTCATAGGTGAAGGTTTTAGCCACGAGACCTCTTTGTTCACCTATTCTTATGCTGTAGCGTACACCCTTGTCACATTTTTTCAGGATTTTATCGGCGGAAAGGCTTTCGCCCTCTGCTGTTTTAAGGGGAACGAAAAGCTGTACAGGCTGCTTGTAGGTGTAGTTTTCGATGGAAGGGTTAAGCTCATAGCCAAGATCAAGGAGAGTTTTGTGCATTTCGTGTCCCTTTTCCTGGTCTTCACCGTTGATGCGAAGAGAAACGGGAGGGTCCATAATGAAACAGGTGATGCCGTTTTTCTTTACCTCTTCTTTGATAAAGGCAGTAAATTCCTTTAAAAGCTCCTTGTTTCCGTAGTCGCATACGGCACCGCCGGAAGCATACCAAATTTTACCTGCCACGGGTAAGGCTCTTTCCATAACAAGGACACCGAGGACTGTTTTTTCGCCCTCATAGCCGCAGTAATATCTGCATTTCCAGGTGGTCTTTACATTCTGCCAGTTTGAACACTGGATATACTGACCACCATTGGCACAGATAAAGTCATCATATTTTTTCAGGTCTGTTTCTATTTTGAATGTATACATTTTCAAACCTCTTTTCTTTCTTTCAAAGCCTTTAATACTTCTGCTCTTTCGCTGAAGGGAAGCTTTTTGCCTTCGATTTTCATGTATTCTTCATGGCCCTTACCTGCGAGAATGATTATATCACCTGCACAGGCATTTTTTATGGCATAGTGTACAGCCTCTGCTCTGTCGGGGATTATAATATATTCTCCCTCTGCCTTTTCACAGTATGAGGCGATTTCTTCGCAGATTTTCATCGGGTCTTCAAAATCAGGGTCATCACTTGTAATAATGGTGAAATCACTTAAGGCACCCGAAACACAGCCAAGCTCTTCTCTTCGGCATTCCGTTCTGCCGCCTACGGAGCCGAAAAGGGTGATAATACGGTTATGCTCATAATCTTTTGCCGTGTCGATAATGCTTTTAAGGCTGACACCGTTGTGAGCATAGTCTATTATTACGGTTATGTCCTCACATTCACGGACGATTTCACATCTTCCCTTGACAAAAACCGAAGCAAGACCTTCGGCAATCACTTCATCGGTTACACCGTAGCTTTCGGCTATTGCAAGAGCGATAAGTGAATTATGGCAATTGATTTCAGCGGGAAGACCGACGGTGAAATGCTTGTCTTTACCCTTGGCAAAAACTTCAAAAGCCATGGAAAGGATATTTCCCTTTTTAAGCTTTTCGCATTTCCCTAAAACATAGTCTGCCTTTTCATCGTAACCGTAGGTAATTATCTCACCCGCGGAGTTTTCTTTTATCTTTTCGCTGAAGGGGTCGTCTATATTAACAATTGTCTTTTTACATAAGGGGAAAAGTCGGGTTTTCCAGTAGGCATATTCTTCAAAGCTTTCATGCTCATTTGTACCGATATGGTCGGGATAAAGGTTGGTGAAAACGCCATATGCAAATTCCGTGCCGTCGGTACGGTGTGCCTTGAGACCTAAAGAGGAAACCTCGATAGCCGCCGCCTTACAGCCACCGTCAGCCATCATACGGAGCATTTTTTGAAGCTCGTAGCTTTCGGGAGTGGTGTTTACCGTTGGCAGAACAGTATCACCGTAGCTTGCACCCACAGTGCCGATGATTCCCGTCATAATTCCTGCCTTGTCGAGAACGAACTTGATTAAATGTGCAACTGTTGTTTTACCCTTTGTACCCGTGATGCCGATAACATCCATTTCCTTTGAGGGATTACGGAAAAAGTTACAGCTCATTTTTGCTAAAGCGGCACGGGTGTTTTCCGTTTTGATTATGAGGGCATCGTCGGGAAGAAAAACATCCTTTTCGCAGACAAAAACTCTGCTTCCCTTTTCGTAGGCACTTTCTGCATACTTGTGTCCGTCGGCAAAGGCACCGGTCAGACAGACGAAGATAATACCTTCCCCCGCTTTGCGGGAATCGTAGGCTATATCCTTTACCTCTCTGTCAGTAAAGGGAGCAGAGGTGAAGTCAAGCCCCTTTAAAATTTCACTTAAATTCATTACTGTAACCCCAATTCTTTGAGTCTTTTAACTTCTGCTCTTTCAGCAAGATATTTTTCACGTCTTTCGTGACGGCCTTTGCCGCCGATTATACCTACACGGCGGAAGGCTTCGATAAACATCGCCACCAAAGCACCGCCTGAGCCGAGCATAAGGTCTATCATGGTATCTGTAAGTCCGTAAGCACCGTCATACTGACCGTGCTGCATAACAAAGCCGTAGAGCCTGTCCATGGTAAATTCGTAAAATTCCCAACCGACTATTACGAAAAGCGCACCGCCCAAAGCGAAAATAGCCTTAACAGAGATTTTTGCGGGAGTTCTTTCACCCTGCATAATTTCGATGAGGGCAAAAGCACCCGTACAGGCAAGATAACCTGCAAAGATATGCTCGGGAATGTCTATACCCGTAAAGTCTGTTCTTGTGTTGAGAGTAGTACCCACCACACAGCCGAAGCAGGTGAAGACATTGAGCATTGTCTGTAAATAGGCGGGATATTTGGTGATGAAGGATTTTCCGCCGAAAAGCTGGAACATATCCCACAGATGGGTAAAGATAATAGCAAAGGTCGCCTGTATGAATTCGGAGGTGTAGCCATGAAGCATCCCCCACACACCCCACACAAAAAGCAGTCCTCTGCATACCCACCAGGTAATCTGATGTCCTTTGGAAAGAACGGGAATAGAACGTAGTTTTTTCATTATGTGAATCCTTTCGGTATAAATATCATAGCAGTTTATTATTATAACATAAAACAACTCTTTTTACCATATTTTTGACTTCTTTTACTAAAATGAAATGTAAATTTTTTAATAATATCTCTGTAATTTCAAAAAAACATTGACAACATTTTCTTTTTATTTTATTATTTCTTTACAGGTAAGCATAAAATAACGGAGGAATTTAAAATGGAACAGGCAGTAGCAATTATCAAAGAAATACCTAACATATTCAACCAGGTACTGAACATACTCAATATCTTTATGGAGATGATTCTCTCGGTTCTTCTCGCTTTCGGCGTTATTTCGGGTCCTGCTGCGGACGAGCCTATTACACTTAAGGATGCGGAAAATGTAAATATGACTGCAGTTTTGTGGGCAGACACACATATAAGACCTACAGGTATAAGCCCCTTTAATCTTGATTGCGGTCTGGAAGACATTGAAAATTCAGGCATTGATTTTGATGCACTTGTTATTGCAGGCGATGTTTCCGAACTCGGAGATGATATTTCCTATGACCTTATGTGGGAAGCACTCGATGAATCAGAGATAGAAAACATTCTTCTCGCAACGGGAAATCACGATATCCGTGTGCTTTATGAGATGAGAACAGAGCAGATAATGGACAAGACAGGCGAATATCTCGAAACTGAAATAGACAAACCTTATTATTCTTATGACGTAAACGGTTATACATTTATCGTTATGGGCTCGGACGAAATACAGCTTGAAAAGGCAGTTATCTCTGATGAACAGCTTGCCTTTGTTGACAGCGAGCTTGAAAGAGCAACCAAAGACGGCAAGCCTGCCTTTGTGGTATGTCATCAGCCTCTTGATGATACTCACGGTCTTCCCGAGGTATGGGAAAACGGAGGCTTGGGTGAAGATACACAGGCAGTTAAAGATGTGCTTGTGAAGTATAAAAATGTTTTCTATCTCAACGGTCATCTTCACGACGGCGTTTATGAAAACAGCCTTGAAGTATTAAGCGAGGAAAACGGCGTTTATTCCGTTAATCTTCCCGCTTACGGCAGAGAAAACGATTACGGCGAATTCCTTCAGCCGGGACTTGGTACCTATGTTGAAGTTTACGACAATGAAGTAGTTTTCACAGCAAGAGACTTCCGTGCAGGCAAAGCGCTTGACGGCTACACAAAGACCTTTGATCTTGTGAAATAAACAGGACTTCCTCACCTGTAAAGCGGTGGGGAAGATTTTTTAAAAAGGGTGATATTATGACGGAAAAGTTAAGAAGTGCCCTTGAATCTCTGCAAGCAAACGACAGAAAGCTCGTTATGACAAACGGGGAAACTATTTATTCTTCATCGGTGAGAGGAGTTTATTCTTTACTCAACCTTATTGAAGAAAAGGAGTTTGATTTTTCGGAGTTTTCCGCCGCAGATAAGGTAATAGGCAGGGGTGCGGCACTTCTTTATGCTAAAATGAAAATCAAAGAGGTATACGCTCTGGTTATGAGCGAAAAGGCGAAGGAGATTTTCGAGTTTTACTCTGTTCCCTGTTATTATGATACTCTTGTTCCATTCATTATAAACAGACAGGGAGACGGAATGTGTCCCGTGGAAAAGGCTACGGAAAATATAATCGATTATGATGAGGCTTACTCTGTAATTAAAGACACCGTCAACTATAAACGGTCGGAAGGCATAAGTGTAAGTATCCCTGTTATCAAAAAACAGACTAAAGGAGATAATGAAATGAAAAAATTAGGCTTCGGCTGTATGAGATTACCTCTTGTGGATAAAAAGGACGATTCCGCAGTAGACATTGAGCAGGTTAAGGAAATGGTTGATGCTTATCTTAAAGAGGGATTTAACTACTTTGACACTGCATATATGTATCACAAGGGCAAAAGTGAATGCTTTATGAAAGAGGCACTTGTGAAAAGACACCCGAGAGAAAGCTTTTATCTTGCGGACAAAATGCCCGTAGGTATGATGAAAAAAGCGGAGGACAAAGAAACGATTTTCCTCGATCAGAAGGAAAAATGCGGTGTGGAATATTTCGACTATTATCTTCTTCACTGTCTCGATGCAAAGAATTTCAAGGCCGCTGAAAAGTACGGAGTATTCGAATATCTTGCCGAGAGAAAAAAGGCGGGCGAAATTAAAATTTTAGGCTTTTCCTTCCACGATACAGCTGACGTCCTCGATGAAATCCTTACAAAGCATCCCGAAATGGAATTCGTTCAGCTTCAGATAAATTATCTCGACTGGGAAAACAAAAAAGTACAGTCCCGTCTCTGCTATGATGTGGCAAGAAAGCACGGCACACCCATTATCGTTATGGAGCCTGTCCGCGGCGGCGCACTGGCTAATGTTCCCGGTGTGGTAAAGAATATGTTCAAGGAAAAAGATGAAAACCTGTCTGTGGCATCCTGGGCTATCCGTTTCACGGCAAGTTTAGACGGAGTTTTTATGGTTTTAAGCGGAATGTCAGATATGGCACAGCTTAAGGATAATATGGGCTATATGAAGGACTTTATTCCTCTTACCGAAGGGGAAAAGGCTCTCTGCCTTAAAGCAGGCACCATTATTGCAAACAAAGATACAATTCCCTGTACAGCCTGCCGCTACTGTGCAGAGGAATGTCCCGAAAAAATCATCATTCCCGAGCTGTTGGCTCTGTACAATAAAAAAATCAACGGTGATGAAGTCACCGCAGAAGAATATGCTTCTCTTACAAATGAAAGCAGACCCGAAAATTGCATCAAGTGTAAGAAATGTGAAAAGATGTGTCCTCAGAAAATTGAAATTGCAAAGCTGATGAAAAAGGTCGGAAAGACCTTCGGATAAACCGCACAACCTAAAACCATTGTAAAAGCTTTAAGGGCTGATACAATGGTCTTTTTTTTCTAATTATTTAGTGTTTTTGCTTCGCAGAGTGACTTTTGTCTTGGCAAAAGTCACTAAAACCGCTTTTCGGGTACTGTAAATATACCACTAGTCGGATGCTAATTTTGGTTTTTTCGGAGTTAATAGTTATGTACTGATTTTCTGTCTGCAAAACTACGGCTTTGAAAGGGGTAAAGCAAAAAAACTACAATAAAAGGTAATTTCCTTTCTCCGCCGAGTCAACGAAGGCGGTCACCGAGGGGAACATTGTTTCCCGAGGCAAAAGGGCGCTTTGTTTACTTTGGCGCTCGTTTGTGCCAAAGTAAAAGCCCTAGCGGCTTGAGCGCGTAGGAAGATGGTATTTCGCAAAGTAGAATTTTAAAGATGAAACTTCCCTCAAATCAAACAAAAATACAAAAGCAAAACCATTGTATCAGCTCTTAAAGCTTTTACAATGGTTTGTCGTTTTTCAGCAGTAATAAACCTTTAATTTATCCAGACATACCGCCGCAAGTCTGCCGCCGTAAGCGGCACCGCAGTCGATGGCAAGATGCCTTTTCTTTGCGTAAACTTTGCCTGTATACTGCCTGTCAATAAGTGCTGTGGGTGTATGTCCCGTAACGAGATAGCTTTCGGGGAAATATGCCTTCTGATAGTCTGTTTCGGCAAATACGAAAGCCTTTTCGTCATATTCGTCGAGACCTTTGCCTTCCTCAAAGCCGTCGATACCTGCATGAGCGAGAATGAAGGTCTTGCCTCCTGCTTCTACCTCTTCATAGGGCGCAAATTCCGTGAGATAGTCTATGATGCTTTCCTTGTTTTCTTCGTCAAGAGAGAGGAAATCAGCTATAGTCTTTTCGCTTTTCATAGTAAGCCACTTTTCGAAAAGCTCTGCCTTTTCACCTGAAAGAAGTGTCTTTGCTTCTTCGACGGCTTTTGCCTCAGAAATAAGAGGGAAAAGCTCTTTTGCCATATATTCCTGTTCGCCGAGGACAGGGAAGATATTTGCTCTGTACATCATGTCCTTAAGGATTTCGATGCCGTCATCACCGATGCCGATTACATCGCCTAAAACAAAAATCGCATCAGTATCAGAAGGATTGATTTTCTCGAGCATTTCAAGATATTTTTCTTTCTTTCCGTGAATGTCGCCGATTACAAAAGTCATAATATACCTCGCTTATTTAGTGATAAGTAATTCGTTGTTTTCAAGAAATTCGTCGTAGGTTTCCTTTCTGTCATATAAACCGTCAGGTCTGAACTCGATAATACGGTCAGCAATTGACTGAACAAACTGATGGTCGTGTGAGGTAAAAAGAAGAGAGCCCTTGAATTTGATTAGAGCGTTATTGAGAGATGTGATTGACTCCAGGTCAAGATGGTTGGTAGGCTCGTCGAGAATAAGAACATTGGCACCGCTGAGCATCATTTTGCAAAGCATACATCTTACTCTTTCACCGCCGGAGAGCACCTGGGCCTTTTTCGTTGCTTCCTCACCTGAGAACATTAGTCTGCCGAGCCAGCCTCTTACATCAGTTTCGAACTGAAGGTCGGAATATCTTCTTACCCAATCGATAAGGCTTTCCTCTACTCCGTCAAAGAAGGCTGAGTTGTCTGCGGGGAAATATGCCTGTGAGGTGGTAATGCCCCATTTGAAGGAGCCTTCGTCGGGCTCGAGCTCACCCATAATGATTTTAAAGAAGGTGGTCTTTGCCACGGCGTCGGTGCCCACAAAGGCAACTTTTTCGTTGGGTCTTATGGTAAAGCTGACGTTATCAAGCACCTTTCTGTCACCGACAGTTTTTGAAAGACCTTCTACGATAAGCATATCGTTACCGATTTCTCTGTCGGGCTTGAATTCTACAAAGGGGAAACGGCGTGAGGAAACGGGCATATCTTCGAGCACAAGATTATCAAGAAGCTTTTTACGGCTCGTTGCCTGTTTTGATTTTGAAGCGTTGGCACTGAAGCGGGCGATGAACTCCTGAAGCTCTTTCATTTTTGCTTCGGTTTTCTTGTTCTGCTCGCGGAGCTGTCTTTGTGCCATTTGGGTATATTCATACCAAAAATCGTAGTTACCCACATACATTGTAATCTTGCCGAAGTCACAGTCTGCGATGTGGGTGCAGACCTTATTAAGGAAATGTCTGTCATGGCTGACTACAATAACGGTGTTTTCGAAATT
This sequence comes from Acutalibacteraceae bacterium, assembly GCA_045604385.1. Classification (GTDB taxonomy): domain Bacteria; phylum Bacillota; class Clostridia; order Oscillospirales; family Acutalibacteraceae; genus UBA6857. Next base: position 2,202 of record JAZUNX010000067.1, on the reverse strand, counting down.
AAGAAGGAACTCCTCGAGCCAGTTGATAGCAGCCACGTCAAGATGGTTGGTGGGCTCGTCGAGAAGAAGGATATCGGGATTTCCGAAAAGAGCCTGGGCTAAAAGGACCTTAACCTTCTGTTCACCTGTAAGCTCCTTCATAAGTGTATAGTGGAATTCGTTGTGAATACCTAAAGCATTGAGAAGAATTTCAGCGTCACTTTCGGCACTCCAGCCGTCCATTTCTGCAAATTCCTCTTCGAGTTCACTTATACGGATACCGTCCTCCTCGGTAAATTCTTCTTTGGCATAAAGCTCTTCCTTGGCATCCATTATGTCAACTAATTTCTGATTACCCATAAGAACGGTTTTTATAACGTCATATTCATCATAGGCATAATGGTCCTGCTTTAATACAGAAAGTCTTTCACCGGGAGTGATTGTTACATAGCCCTTATTGGGCTCGATTTCACCTGAAAGTATTTTCAGAAAGGTGGATTTACCTGCTCCGTTGGCGCCGATAAGGCCGTAGCAGTTACCCTTTGTGAAGTTGATGGATACGCTTTTGAAAAGCTCTCTTCCGCCGTACTGTAAGGTTACATTATTAGTACTTATCATAATAATCGGGGGATACGGAAATATCCTTTCCGTATCTTTTCCTTTCATTTTTTCTATAAAGCAATATTTTTTCGCTAACTTATATATTATACCATATTTTTGAAATAATATCAAACCCTTTTTCTACGATAACTGAAAAACAGCGGTAAATAGAAAAATGTAGAATTGTGCTTTGAAATTTTGTATCATATTAACAGAATTTAATTTTACACGTTTTCCACAGCTTTTTCCGCTGTTTCGTGTGGAAAACTCTGTGGAAAAAGTTAAAAACTCCCCATTTTCGGTGCTTTGAGAGTGTAAAAAACTCCACGATTTTATTTAACACAGTGTTGAAAAGTGAAAAAACTCCTCACAAACAAACTTTCGGTGCAAGAAAAAAACTTTACAAAGGACATTTTCTGTCAGCATTTTTCCTGTATATGTCAAAAATTTCTTCAAATTACATCTTGATTAGCCGAAAACATTATGCTATAATAACTTAATATTATTTCAGGGCAGTTTTTTCAGCACGAAAAATACAGACAGCAACGCTTTATAAACGAAGAAAGGACGATAATTATGGATTTTAATCAGAAATTTGTAAAAGAAGGTCTTACCTTTGACGATGTACTTCTTATTCCTGCAGAGTCAAATGTTCTTCCTGCCGATGTTTCCCTCGAAACACAGCTTACCGAAAATATCAGACTCAACATTCCCGTTATGACTGCTGCTATGGATACCGTAACCGAATCAAGAATGGCTATTGCCATCGCACGTGAAGGCGGTCTCGGTGTTATCCATAAGAATATGTCAATAGAAAAGCAGGTAAAAGAGGTTGACCGTGTAAAGAGAAGTGAAAACGGTATTATCTCAAATCCCTTTTTCCTCGCTCCCGACAACTATGTTTATGAAGCTGAAAATTTAATGCACACTTACCGTTTCTCCGGTGTTCCCATCTGTGAAAACGGCAAGCTCATTGGTATTCTTACCAACCGTGACCTTCGCTTCCTTACTGATTACAACATCAGAATCAGCGAAGTTATGACAAAGGAAGGCCTCGTAACTGCTCCCGTAGGCACCACTCTCGACGAGGCAAAGCTTATCCTTATGAAGCACAGAATTGAAAAGCTTCCTCTCGTTGACGGTGAAGGCAACCTTAAGGGTCTTATCACCATCAAGGACATCGAAAAGGCTGTTCAGTATCCCAACTCAGCCCGTGACGCAAAGGGCAGACTTCTCTGTGCCGCCGCTCTCGGTGCCACAGCTGACGTTCTCGACAGAGCAAGACCTCTCGCAGAGGCAGGTGTTGACGCCTTCGTTTTAGACTCCGCTCACGGTCACAGCCAGAACATCCTCAAGGCTGTTTCCAAGGTTAAGGCTGAATTCCCGAACATTTCTCTCATCGCAGGTAACGTGGCTACTGCAGAGGCTACCAAGGCTCTCATCGATGCAGGCGCTGACTGTGTAAAGGTCGGTACCGGCCCGGGCTCTATCTGTACCACCCGTATCGTTGCAGGTATCGGTGTCCCCCAGATTACAGCCATCTTTGACTGTGCTAATGAAGCCGCTAAACACGGTAAGAATGTTATCGGCGACGGCGGTATCAAATATTCAGGTGAAATCGTT